>JASJEH010000134.1 GCA_030064755.1 Methyloceanibacter sp.
CGCCGGCCATTTGGTTGGCGATCGCGACAGCTTGCTTGGGGTCGCAGGCATCGTCGCCGATCTGCAGCTTGAGTTTCTTGCCCAACACGCCGCCCGCGGCGTTGATATCGGCCACGGCTGTCTCGCCGCCGGTCGTCATTTGGGTGCCGAGCGAGGCGTATTGCCCAGTTTGGGGCCCGGCGACGGCCACCTTGATCACGTCGGGATTGTCTTCGTTTCCACATCCCGTCAGAACCAGTGCGCTCACGGCGAGTGCGAGCAGTCCAGTCAAGCGCGTCATGCCGGTCTCCCATCGATGTCTAGCGACCCGTAAGGTAGTGATGGGTTTCCCGAACGCCAAGCGACGGGTCCGTCCAATCTATCGATCTTTCCAGGTGAGGGGGCTGGTGCGCTTATAGAGCCAGTGATACTGCGTGACCATCTGGGTGGTGCGCATGCTGCGGAAGCCTAGAAGCCCCGCGGTCAGCAGGACCAAATAAGCGACTGCATAATAGTAGACCGAAAGCAGCTTGCCGTCGAAGAGCGCGTAGTCGAAGAAGCGGACCGCGCCAGCGAGCAGCGCCATGTAAAAGAACAGCCGCCAGAGGGGGCGCCAGCCCCGCGCCAGGCCGCGGCCGGCGAGGAAGGCCGCGCCACCGCCAATGATCAGCGTCAGGATGATAAAGACGCGCAAGCCGTCATCGCTGAGCCATGGGCCTATGGTCTGTGCCACGCTGCTCATGACCCTGCTGGCTCCTTAGCGGGGGCTGCGGCCCCTTCGAGATAGGCGCTACGGACATCCTCGGAGGCTAGGAGCTCCTCACCCGTGCCGGTCAGAGTGATGCGTCCATTGACCATCACATAGCCTCGGTCGGCCAGCTTTAGGGCGTGATAGGCATTCTGCTCCACCAAGAAGACCGTCAGGCCGTTGTCGTTGAGCGCCTTGATCGCCTCAAAGATCTGCTTCACCACAAGTGGTGCGAGACCAAGCGACGGCTCGTCTAGCAAAAGCAGCCTGGGGCGGCCCATCAACGCGCGGGCGATCGCGAGCATTTGCTGCTCGCCGCCCGACAATGTTCCGCCGCGTTGGTTCGAACGGTCCTTCAGCCGGGGGAAGAGGTCGAAGACGCGCGCTACGTCCGTGTCGAAACTTTCGGGCGCATTCGCGACGATGGCGCCGATCTGCAAGTTCTCCATCACGGTCATGCGCGCGAAAATCCGCCGGCCTTCAGGTGACTGGCAGATGCCAAGTCGCGCTATGTCGTGGGTCGGGAGCTGTGTGATATTTTGGCCGTTGAATACGATCCGCCCATGGCGTGCGCGCGGCTTGCCGCAGATCGTCATCATCGTTGTCGATTTACCCGCGCCGTTCGCGCCAATGAGCGATACGATCTCGCCGGGTTGGATTTCGATGTTCACCCCGTGCAGTACGGCAAGCCGCCCATAGGCCGCCGTAATGTTCTCAAGTGCAAGAAGAGGCTCGGTGGAGGACGCGCTCATGGCCCGCCCTCCAGCGCCGCCGCGTCTTCGTCCGACACGCCTAGATAGGCTGCGATGACATGCGGGTCGCTGCGAACTTCGTCGGGCGTGCCATCAGCGATCTTCTTCCCGTAGTCAAGAACAATCACATGGTCCGAGATCCGCATGACTACACCCATATCGTGCTCGATAAGGAAGATGGCCGTGTCGTCTTCGTCGCGGATCGACTTGAGGAGCGCGCTCAGCGCTTCGCTCTCTCGTGCATTAAGTCCCGCGGCAGGCTCGTCGAGACACAGAAGGCGCGGGCGCGTGCACATGGCACGTGCAATCTCCAGACGCCGTTGATCGCCGTAAGGAAGCCCTCCGGCCGCATCATCCGCGCGAGATAGAAGTCCAATGCGATCCAACCAGGACTTAGCGAAATCGAGCGCATCGTGTTCGGCACGCGCAAACTGACCGAGACCGAGAATGGCCCCGAAAGAAAATCCAGAGGCGCGCGACAGGACGTTGTGTTGCGCGACCATCAGATTCTCTAGAACGGTCATGCCCGGAAACAGGCGGATGTTTTGAAACGTCCGCGCCACGCGGGCATGGGCATTGATCTCATGATCGGTGAGCCGTTCGAGATAGAACGGCGTTCCGTCGCTGCCGTTGAGCGTGAGCATGCCCTCTGTCGGTTTGTAGAACCCCGTGATGCAATTGAAGACGGTTGTCTTGCCGGCTCCATTGGGTCCGATCAGGGCGGTGATGTCATTGCCGCCAACAGAGAAGGAGGCATCGTCCACTGCGGTGAGCCCGCCAAATCGCATCGTTAGGTGCTCAACGAGGAGGATAGGAGCGTGATCCCACGGTTTGGCGCCGGTCTCGCTCATCCGCGCCCCTGCCTGACGAGGTCGCCAGAGATGCGATCCGCGTCCCCCAGCGAGATTGTAGGCGCGCGCGCCGAGACTAGTCCACGCGGTCGCCACACCATGATGCCGACCATGGCGATACCGAAGAGAAGCATGCGATAGAGGGCTGGATCGAATTCCTCGCCGAAGATCGCCTGCAGCCCTGCGGTGTGGCGTAGGGCTTCGAAGCCGCCCACCATCACGACCGCCGCGATGGCAACGCCGAGCTGACTGCCCATCCCGCCAAGAACAACGATGGCGAGAATGATCGCCGACTCGATAAAGGTGAAGCTCTCGGGACTGACGAAGCCTTGCCGTGTCGCGAAGAAGGCTCCCGCAAGCCCGCCGAACATGGCCCCAGTGGCAAACGCGCTGAGCTTTGTCAGGGTCGTGTTAATGCCGAGGGAGCGACAGGCGATCTGGTCTTCGCGCATCGCCTCCCAGGCTCGGCCCACGGGCAGACGCCGCAAACGCAACGTCACGGCGTTGGTCACAAGTGCCAGAATAAGAATGAGATAGTAGAGAAAGATAAGCGCGTGCAGACCATCATACGGGATGCCGAAGAACTTGCTGAACGTCATGCCTTCCGCAAAGGGCGAGAAGGGCAAGCCGAAAAACGTCGGCTTTGGAATACCGGCGACGCCGTTCGGTCCGCCCGTCACTTCTGTCCAGTTTAGAAGCACGATGCGGATGATCTCACCAAACGCCAAGGTAACGATGGCGAGATAGTCACCCCGCAGACGCAAGACGGGAAAGCCGAGAATGATGCCCCAGAGCGCGGCAGCCGCGCCCGCAATGGGAAGGCAGACCCAGAAGCCGAGACCGAATTGGGTGGCAAGGAGCGCGAAGGTGTATGCGCCGACGGCGTAGAAGGCGACGTAGCCGAGATCAAGAAGCCCTGCGAGCCCCACGACGATGTTCAAACCCCAGCCCAGCATCACATAGGTGAGGATGAGGATGGAGAGATCGAACCAGTAGCGTAACGGCATGCCGAAGCGGAACACCGATTCGAGTGCGTAAGTTACAATCGGAAAGAACAGGGCGAAGATGATGCCGCCAGCGATAAAGATCTGGGTATAGGGTAGGTTTGGGAAGCGTTGTACGAGCCAGCGCCGCAACAGCCCGAGCCCGACGAAAAGCAGCACAACAATCCCGAGCAGTTCGTAGACTGCTTCACCGAGCACAAGCCCCGTTGCGAACCAGACCGCGCCGAAAACGAGCGCCGCACCGAGCGTCACCAAATCGCGCCGGTCGAAGGGCTCGATGTTGAAAAGCTTTGCAAACGGCGTCGTCAGCGGATACTGGGTCTGCCAAACGAAGAGGTTTAGGGCCAAACGTCCAAAAAAAACGATGGCGACAACCGTCAGCAACAGGCCCGGCCTCGGCTCAAGCGTCAAGCCCGTGGCGCCATCCACCGTCCGCAAGCCGAGCACCAGTGAGAACAGCGCGAAGGCAATAATGGCGGCAAGCAGCGAATCCGTCAGTGCGGAGACAAGTTTCTGATCGCGGGTCTTGCCGGTGTCAGCCAAACCTCAGACCTTTTCAACCTCGGGCCGGCCGAGCAGTCCCGTTGGAAAGAATATGAGGACGATGGCAAGCATGGAGAATGCGGCCACGTCTTTGTATTCGATTGAGAAGTAGGCCGACCAGAAGGTCTCGATGAGCCCGATGATGAGGCCGCCGAGCATCGCGCCAGGTATGGAGCCGATGCCGCCGAACACCGCTGCCGTGAACGCCTTGATCCCGACGACGAAGCCGATGAAGAAGTCGATCACACCGTAATAGAGCAGGTAGAGCAACCCAGCGACGGCGGCGAGCCCCGCGCCGAGCACGAAGGTCAGCGAGATTGTGCGATCTACGTCGACGCCGGAGAGCGCGGCCATGAGCCGGTCCTGTTCGCAGGCCCGTTGCGACCGGCCGAGAGCCGTCCGGCTGATCAGCAACCAGAACCCGGTCATGACGAGCACGGTCGTCACGACGATCAGGATCTGAATGTTCGAGACGATGACCGTGAACGAGCCTTGCTGGAAGAGTTCGTAGCCGCCAGTGACCACGGGCTGCAGCGGCTTCACCCGCGCCCCTTGTGCAATCTGGATGAAGTTCTGCAGCACGATCGACATGCCGATGGCCGTGATGAGTGGGGCAAGACGGAAGGACTCACGCAAAGGCCGATAGGCGACGCGTTCCACGGTCCAGCCCCAGACGGCGGTCAGACCGATCGCGATGATTAGAACGAGAAGCAGCGCCAGTGGAATCGCGGTGACACCAATAGCGGTCAGAGCCAGAAAGGCGATTAAGGCGATAAACGCACCGACCATGAAGATGTCGCCATGGGCGAAATTGATCATGCCGATGATGCCGTAGACCATCGTGTAGCCGATGGCGATCAGGCCGTAGATTGAGCCCAGCGTCACGCCATTGATGAGCTGCTGCAGAAAGTAAGCCATGGATGCCTGCCGCGCCTTCCCCCGTTTGGCTGTGCAGACTCAAATGTAGACGCGCAAGACTGCGGACGCTCGCCAGCCAACTGGCGCCATAGGCGGCCCGCGCGTCAGATCCTTGTCAATTTAGCAAGAAGGCCCCGCCCTGTGCATGCCCAAATTCAGAGCAGCAGGTGCGATCCGTCGCAAAATGGAGGGTCGCCCGTATCCTTGCAGCCACACAGAAGCGCCGTTTCCGTGCGCTCTGCGGTAAACATCATGGGCTCGATGCCTGTTCCCGCGTGGGAGCCATCGCAGAACGGTTGTTTCTTGCTGCGCCCACAAGCGCACCATGCGTAGCGTTTGCCCTCTTCGAGCTCAACTTGGTAGGGGTTGAGCTGTGGGCGTTCCGGCTCGTCGGTCATTCAGTTTTCCCAGCTTTGTATTGTAACCAGTAGCCATGATCTGATTAGCCAATTCGGCCTGGAGTGACAAGGAAGGCAGCCCGCGCCTCGGGATGAAGCCCTTTGGTTTCCGGGCCTATCGACTGCGTTGAATCAGTCGCTCCGGCGACATACGACCGGTAAACGATTTTTTGGAAGACCTCTTGAGTCCAACGCCTAACCGCATCATAGAGGTCATGACGCGTCTTCGGGCCTGCAGCCGTTCGATTCTTCGGGGTGGCGCAGGTAGGATAAGGACGCGCAGCGTCGCAGCCGGGGGGCATTGTGGTTTTGGAGGCCGCTCGTGGCTGAACTGATCTTTGCTCTGCTGGCACTGGCGCTGTTTTTTGCGCTGGCCATGAATCGTGCCTCCTTCCGCACTTGGGCGATTGCGGTCGCGATCTACACGCTCGCCGTTCAGATCACCTTCGGATTTCCGCTTTGGTCCTTTGCGGGCTGGCTTGTGGCGGGTCTGCTCTACGCTGGCGGCCTGCCATCCGTAAAGCGCAACTACGTCACCGCGCCCGTGTTCCGCGCCTTGAAAGGCGCAATGCCCTCAATCTCAGAGACGGAACGGGAAGCGCTCGAAGCCGGAACGGCGGGATGGGATGCGGAGCTCTTCAGCGGACGTCCCGACTTCGCGAAGCTGCGCCGCGTGGCGCCGATCACGCTGACGGACGAAGAACGCGCCTTCCTCGACGGACCCACAGAAGAACTCTGCCGGAAGCTGGACGATTGGCAGATCCGGCACGACCTGCACGACATCCCCGAGGACATCTGGCAGTTCGTCCGCGAGAACGGCTTCCTCGGCATGCTTATCTCCAAGGAGCATGGCGGACTTGGGTTCTCGGCTCAGGCGCAATCGCTGGTGCTGGGCAAGATCTCCACCAAGAGCCCGGATGCCTGCATCATCGTGATGGTGCCAAACTCGCTCGGGCCCGGCGAGCTGATCGAGGAATACGGTACGGCCAAGCAGAAGGCTCATTACCTGCCGCGCCTCGCAAAGGGGGATGAGATTCCCTGCTTTGCGCTTACGGGTCCGTTCTCAGGATCCGATGCGGCCTCCATGCGTGACGTGGGGGTTGTGACCAAGGGTATGCATGCAGGCGTCGAGACGCTCGGCATCAAACTCACTTGGGACAAGCGCTACATCACACTGGCGCCCAAGGCGACGCTGCTGGGACTCGCGTTCCGGCTCGTGGATCCGGACAATCACTTAGGGCAGGGCGAAGAGGTGGGCATCACCCTCGCGCTGATCCCGACGGACCATCCCGGCGTCGAGACTGGCCGCCGCCATCTGCCGACCGGTGCGGCCTTTCCCAACGGCCCGACGCGTGGCCGCGATGTATTCATCCCACTAGACTGGATCATCGGCGGTCCGGAGCGGGCCGGACAGGGCTGGCGCATGTTGATGAATTGTCTGGCTGCGGGGCGCGCCGTGTCCCTGCCTGCGACCGGTGCGGCGGCGGCCAAGGCCGTGGCCCGGCACAGCACGGCCTATGCCCGTGTCCGGAAGCAGTTCGGGCTGCCCATCGGCTTCATGGAAGGTGTCGAGGAGCCACTGGCTCGGCTAGCGGAAAACGCCTACGGGCTGGAGGCCGCGCGCGCGGTGACATGTTCTATGGTGACGGCAGGTGAGAAGCCAGCCGTGATCTCCGCATTGCTGAAGTATCTGTCGACGGCTCGGATGCGCCAGAGCGTCAATGATGGGCTGGACATTCATGGTGGGCGCGGCATTTGCGATGGTCCATCGAACTATCTACAAAGCGCCTATCAGATGGTTCCTGTTGGCATCACCGTGGAGGGAGCCAACATCCTGACGCGCTCGCTCATCGCGTTTGCGCAAGGCGCGCTGCGCAGTCACCCTTATCTCCTGTCTGAGATCGAAGCGTTGAATGACGAGGACACAGAGCAAGGGATCGAACGCTTCGAAACAATCTTCGACGACCATCGCGCGTTCCTGCTTTCGAACGCCACCGGTGCGCTCTTCCACAATTTGACGTTCGGCACATTCGCCACCGCGCCGTTGGATTCCGGTGAGATGAAGCGCTGGTGGAAACAGCTGTCACGCGCGTCGCGCTCTTTCGCGCTGGTTGCCGACATGACCGTCGCGCTGCTTGGTGGTGGCCTGAAGACCAAGCAGAAGATCACGGGCCGCATGGCGGATGCCCTGGCCGAACTCTACCTGCTCTCGTCGATCCTGAAGCGCTTCCAGGATGATGGACGCCAATGGGCGGACCGCAAGCTTGTCGACTATTGCGCGCGGAACTGCTTGGCCCGGTTCGATGCGGCCTTGCGCGGTGTGCTCGACAACTTCCCGGTCCGTTGGGCGGCTTGGATCATAGCGCCGCTCGTTCTGCCCTTCGGCGTGCGGCGTCCCGCATCGGACAAAGATGCGAAGACCATCGTACGTCAGGCGTTGCAGCCCGGCGCTTTCCGGGATCGGCTGACACGCGACATCTACACCCCGGACAGTCCGGACGAGCCGTTGGGACTTCTTGAGGTGGCGCTTGAGAAAACGATCGCTAACGAAGACGCCGAGAAGAAATTGGAACGTGCGATCCGAAAGGGCGAGGTTCAGCGGTTCCACGATCGGGATTGGATCAAGCAGGCTGAGGAGAAGGGCGTGCTGACACCCAAGGAAGCCCGCGACCTGGCGGAGCTGCGGGATCTGGTTGCGCGCGTGATTGCTGTTGACGACTTCGCGCCCGACGAGCTTGCCCGTAAATCCCAAACTGGCCCCAGCCACACAACATCCAATCAGCACATCGCCGCCGAGTAGACTGTCACTGATGCCAATCACCATTCCCGATTTGAAAGACTGGAGATTCTCGATCGACTTCGAGCGTATCGCCTGGGCCGTTGCGGACCGCGAAGGCGAGAGCATGAATGCCTTGGGGCGCCGGCCCACCGAGGAGCTAGACAAGATCGTCAGCGCTGTCGAGGACGCCGAAGCGGGTGAGATCAAGGGCTTGGTCCTCATCAGCGCGAAGGACACGAGCTTCATTGCGGGCGCCGACATCAATGAGTTCGACGTCTACGACACCGAGGACAAGATCAAGGATGCGGTCACGCAAACGCTCGCGCTGTTCGATCGTATCGAGAAGCTCCCGGTGCCCGTGGTCGCGGCCATTCATGGCTACTGCCTTGGAGGCGGCCTAGAGCTAGCCTTGGCTTGCCACTATCGAATTGCCGATCGCGAGGAGGGGACGCGGCTCGGCTTCCCGGAGGTCAAGCTTGGCATCTTTCCGGGGCTCAATGGAACAGTACGGGCCATCCGGTCGGCCGGTCCGCTCGACGGCATGACGGCGATGCTAACGGCTAAGATGCTGCGCCCCGGCGCGGCGCGGGCCATCGGCCTCATCGATCAACTCGTTCCGACACGGCACAATCTGCGTTGGGCCGCGCGGAAAGCCGTGCTCAAGAAGCTCCGGTCCAAGGGCGCACCGTGGTGGAAGAAGCTTATGGCGAAGCAGCCCGTGCGCGGCTTCCTTGCCAATAAGATGCGCCAAAAGACCGCCGCGAAGGTACGCGAGGACCACTATCCAGCGCCATTCCGCTTGATCGATCTGTTCGAGACCTGCGGCAATGATCCGGAAGCCATGCGTCTTGCGGAGACTGAGATGTTCGCGCCGCTGATGGTGAGCGACACGTCGCGGAACCTCCGCCGCTGTTTCAAGCTCTCCGAAATGCTCAAAAGCGCGGCGCCGAAAGGGAGCTTCAAGCCGCGCAAAGTTCACGTCATCGGGGCCGGTACGATGGGCGGCGACATCGCCGCCTGGTGCGTGGCTTGCGGGATGCAGGCGAGCCTCCAAGATCTCGACGAAGCACAGATCGATAAGGCGCTTTCGCGGGCGAAGAAGCTGTTCAAGAAGCGCGTACGCGGCAAGACAGCGTTCGACTCCGCCGTGGAGCGCCTCATCGCGGACCCGCACGGAAAGCACATCAAGCATGCGGACGTGATCATCGAGGCTGTTGCCGAGAGACTCGACGTGAAGCAAAACCTGTTCGCGGCGTTGGAAGAGAAGGCGAAGCCTGCGGCGGTGTTAGCGACAAACACATCGTCGCTAAAGCTCGAAGAGATTGCTGCACTTCTGAAGGACCCCGGCCGCCTGGTCGGCATTCACTTCTTCAATCCCGTGGCCCAGTTGCCGCTGGTCGAGGTTGTGCGCGGCGAGGCAACACGGGAGGACGAGATCGGCAAAGCCTGCGCGTTCGTGACCGCCATCAACAAACTCCCTCTTGTCGTCAAGAGTTGCCCTGGCTTCCTCGTGAACCGCGTGCTGGCGCCCTACATGATGGAAGCGGTGAAGCTCTATCAGGACGGCCAGCCTCGGGAGAAGATCGACCAAGCCGCGCTGAAATTCGGCATGCCCATGGGCCCCATGGAACTCATGGACATGGTCGGTCTCGACATCTGCAACAAAGTCGGCGAGGAACTGTCGCTTACGCCGGAAGGCGAGGGCTCTCAGGACAACGTCCTTGCGAGCCTCGTCAAGCAGGGCAAGCTCGGCAAGAAAACAGGGCGTGGCTTCTATCAGTGGGAAGACGGTAAGCCGAAGCGCGAACCCATGGATTTCTCAAATACGGAATTGACGCGTTTGGGCGAGAAGCTCATGGCGCCGCTTCTGGCCGAGGCCGCGCGCGCGGACGCAGAAGGCGTCGTCGCCGATGCCGATCACGTAGATGCGGGCGTGAT
>JASJEH010000135.1 GCA_030064755.1 Methyloceanibacter sp.
AAGAAGGAGGCCTTCTACCGGCTCCTCTGCGAGGAACTGGAACGGTCTTGCGGCATCGCCCCTTCGGACGTGATGGTCTCCATCGTCGAGAACACCGACGAGGACTGGTCTTTCGGACTTGGGCGCGGTCAGTTCCTGACTGGGGAGCTTTAGCCCACCGCTGTCAGCGCAGCCCCGAATCGTCCTAGTCTCGGCGCCGGAGCGAGAGGGACAACCGAGGGGGCCGCAATGACAGCGCTCGAAGAACCGTTTCAGGTCGCCGCGTCTTATGTGGCGCTGGCCGTCGAAGTCAGTGCCGTTCTTGTCGTCGCTTTCGGGGCGTTCCAAGCGGTCTTCACGCTCATCGGCGCCATATTGACCGGCACAGCCGACGAGCTCCGCGGGCGCGCGATCTGGCTCAAGTTTGCGACTTGGATCTTGCTCGCACTCGAATTCGCGTTGGCCGCCGATATCATCCACACGGCGGTCGCTCCCAGCTGGGACGATATTTGGAAGCTGGCGGTGATTGCCGCAGTTCGGACAATGCTGAATTACTTCCTGGCCCGCGACATCGCTGATTTTACACGGCTTGATAAGTCTCCGTCGCACAGTTCGCCACAGAATCAGCCCACTGGCCCGGCCTCACCCTAATCCGTTGGACCGGCGCGCGAATTTGTGTTTCAGTGATCCGGGTTATTGCAGTGCACGTAAGCACTATGTGTGCATCCGCCTGGCTGGCCAAATTTCGGGCGGAATTGGGGGATAAACGCGTCTTAAGGCCAGGGCGCGACTTTCCGAAGCTGCCCAAAGACTTAAGTTCCCCGGTGCGCGGGGACGGCGCTTCACGGGATTGAGGGATGACAGCACCAACACGGACGAAGAACGGCCCGCGTTTTCAATTCATCCTGATCAAACCGTCGCACTATGACGAGCAAGGGTACGTGGTGCAGTGGATGAAATCCACGATGCCCTCCAACTCGCTCGCCGCCGTCTATGGCTTGGCGGTCGATGCCGCTGAGCGGGGCGTGTTAGGACCGGACTTACCGATCGACGTAACGGCGATTGACGAGACCAACAAACGAGTCAAATTCGACGACCTCATTGCACTTGTCAGGAACAATGGTGGCCAGGGTCTCGTGGGTATCGTCGGCGTACAGTCGAACGAATTCCCGCGCGCCACAGACATTGCCCGGCCGTTCTTGGACGCCGGAATTCAGGTGATGGTCGGCGGCTTCCACGTCTCGGGCTGCTTGTCGATGCTTCCCGAGTTGCCAGACGACATTAAGGCCGCGCAAGAGCTGGGCATCTCCATCTTCGCCGGCGAGGCTGAAGAGCACATAGACACGGTGATCCGCGATGCGGCCGCGCGGAAGCTGCAGTCTATCTACAACCACATGACGGAGGAGCTGCCGTGCCTGGCCGATGTCCCGGCGCCGCCCTTCCTCCCTAAAGACTTCGTCGATCGCACGGTCGGCAACGTCACCAGTTTCGATGCCGGGCGCGGCTGCCCGTTCCAATGCTCGTTCTGCACGATCATCAACGTACAGGGACGCAAGTCGCGCTACCGCACACCCGACTCCATCGAGAAGATCCTGCGGTCCAATTACGAGCAGGGTGTGAACCGATTCTTCATCACCGACGACAACTTCGCGCGCAACAAGGATTGGGAAGCGATCTACGACCGCATCATCAAGCTGCGCGAAGAAGACGGCCTAGACGTCCGCTTCATGATTCAAGTCGACACGCTGTGTCACAAAATCCCGAACTTCATCGAGAAGTCGAAGCGCGCTGGCGTGACCCGCGTGTTCCTCGGGCTTGAGAACATCAACCCGGCGAACCTGATCGCGGCCAAGAAGCGTCAGAACAAGATCACCGAATACCGGAAGATGCTGCTGGAATGGAAAGCCGTCGGCATCATGACCTTCGCCGGCTACATTCTCGGTTTCCCGAACGACACACCTGAGTCTATCAAGCAGGATCTTGAGATCATCAAGAACGAGCTGCCGCTCGACATGCTTGAGTTCTTCATCCTCACGCCCTTGCCCGGCTCTGAGGATCACCAGAAGCTCGATGCCAAGGGTGTCTGGATGGACCCAGACATGAACAAGTACGAGCTGGAGCACGTGGTCACGGCCCACGAGAAAATGACCAAGGAAGAGTGGCAAGGCGCGTACGAATCGGCCTGGCGGATCTTCTATACCCGGGAGCACCTGGAGACCGTTCTGCGTCGCGCCTATGCCAGCGGTGTCAATATCCGCTCGCTGATGCCCGTGCTTTTCTGGTTCAAGAACGCGGTCCCCGTCGAAGGCCTGCATCCGCTGCAATGGGGCATTTTCCGCATCAAGCACCGCAAGGACCGGCGCTCAGGGCTCCCGATTGAGAACCCAATCGTCTTCTATGCCAAATACGCTGCCGAAGTTGCCCGTAAGGCGACCCTGCTCGGCAAGAGCTGGTGGGAACTCAAGCAGATTGTGAAGAAGATCGAGGCGGACCCGCACGCTGCCGAGTACACGGACCAGGCGCTCACGGCCGTGGCCGAGGAAGATTCCGAACAGATGGGCCTTTACAATCAGAACGAGGCCGCCCGGGTTGCCGTGCAGCGCGAATTGCGTGTCGCGAACAAGGAAAGCGTCCAGGCCAAGGGTCAGACGAAGAGCGCCAAGAAAGCCAATGTCAAGACAACCAATGCCAAGGCAAATGGCGCTGTGAAGAGCAATGGCCGCGGCCAGCCCACGCTGACTGTGAAGCCGAGTAAGCGCTTCCCCGCGCAGGACGCCGCCAATGAGAGCGGTGCAGGCGAAAAAGCCCCTGCCGCCTAAGGTTCACTCTCGGTGACCGCATGAGCGCGTCTGACGGCTTCCAGGAGTTTCTCAAAGATCAATTGTCCGGTTTCGGCCCCATCGCCATTCGCCGCATGTTCGGCGGCGCGGGCGTCTATGCGGACAACGTCATGTTTGCGCTCATCGCCGACGACACGCTCTATCTGAAAGCGGACGACACGAACATCCCCGCCTTCGAAGCCGAGGGCATGCAGCCTTTCACCTATACGGCCAAGGGGCGCAAGCCGATTTCCATGTCCTATTGGGAAGTACCACCAAGGCTGCTTGAGGAGCCAGGCGAATTGGCGGAATGGGCGCGCGTGGCTCATCGAGTCGCCTGCGCCACGAAAAAACCGGCGCGCAAGAAGACACCGTCCAACAAGAAACCATCCCGGAAACGGAAGCAATAACGCCCGCACGACAACCGCAATCGCAAGGGCAAAGGCTGTGCCGGTTTGCCGCTTGGATCGGCGTAGAACGCGTGCGCCCTACTGACCGCCGCCGAACGCGCGGTTGATCATGTCGGCGAAGCCGCCGCGTCCAAGCGGACGTCGCTGCTGTTGCTGCTGATCCCCGTAATAGTCACCAGCTTGACCGTATTGCACCGGGCCCGCAGATGGCCCCAGCGCATAGGCCTGGATCCAGCCCTTAGCGTTGCTGTTTGGATCGCTGACCTCGACCCATTCTCCATTTCGGGAGATGACCTTAAGATCGCGGCCATAGGGGAAGGCGAATAGCACTGGTGAATCCTCAGAGGCCGAAAGACGCATGCCTGAACCGGACACGATCACCTTTGCCCATTCCTGTTGGGGTTGGCCGTAAGCGCCCCCGCCGTAGCCGGGCGGTTGCCCTTGTCCCTGCCCTTGCGGATATCCCCCTTGGGGATACTGCGCCTGTGGATATTGGCCTTGCGGGCCTTGCCCTGTGGGATACTGACCACCCGGTGGGTACTGACCTCCGGGCGGGTACTGCGTTTGCGCATTTTGCCCGGGCTGATATCCCCCTGGCGGGTACTGACCTTGCGCGCCTTGCTGCGGCGCCTGCTCCGGGTAGGCAGGGTACCTGTCCTGCCCGCTATAGGCGCCAGGAGTCTGACCAGGTCCCGGATAGGGGTTCTGCCCTCTGTTAAAATTAGGGTTAGCCGCAGCGCTCCGATCGTAGGGCTGCCCTGGCTGCCCATAGGGCCCTGGTTGCGGTGGGGCGCCGTAAGGTGGCGGCTGTTGACCGTATGCCTGGCCTTGCCCACCCTGCAAGTTCGGATTCTGGGGTGGCGCGTCGAAGAAGCTTCCCGGTTGGCCATTCGGTCCGGCGCTCTGCCCCGGGGGCACAACAACGCTGTCGCCTTGCTGGTTCAGCCACGGCAACGCGTTGGGCGCGGGCGCATCGGGTGAAGGCTGACCCTGCCCATTAGGCAAAGCCCCCTGAGGCAGTGCCGCGATCTGCTGGTTCGGCGCCGCCTGTCCCGGGATAGTGTTTCCACCGTCCTTTGGGGCCGCAGAGGCGGTGTTCTCTGGAGACGACGTCGCCTTTTCCACGCCTCCGGTTTTCGGTCCGGATTTCGCCTTCGGGGCCTCGTCCGCCGGCTGGGTGGCGAGCGCCTGTTCGTAAGCGAGCGTCCGCTTCTTGGGCTCAGGCGCCTTCGTCATCGTATCCGCCATGGGCTCGTCGAACAGCATCATCCAGACGGCGCCTAGCGCGACGATGCTCAAGCTCGCGGTGAAGAACAGTAACCTTTTGATGGTCGTAACTCCCCTTCTCGACCGCATTAAGCTCAGAAAAGGCGGCAATTGCGTGTCTTAGGCCAGTATTCTGGCTGCGTTAACCCTAAAATTCTATGAAGCGGCACCGGGCCGCAGCCCCTACTTACAGCCCACCATTGAGCCGCTTGTTGCATCAAAAAACCCATTTGCTGGCGCTATAGTTCTGATTGTCCCAACGTCAACGGCAGATTGACCGTTCCGACCTTTGTCCATTCTTTCCTGGCAACTGCCGCTAACCAAGAGGTGTCATCCGTAGATGCTGTCGTATGTCGAGCATGACAATGCTAAGGCTGTAGAGATCCACATTGGCGGAAAGGTCTCGACTGAAGAGTTCGACCGCGTTGCTGAAAGTCTGGAGGCCTTCATTGCACGCCACGGCCAAGTGCGTGTCTTGGAACAAATCTCCGACTTTGAAGGCATGGATGCTGCCGCTCTTTGGCACGACATAAAATTCAGCCTGCGTCACCTCAAGGACTTCAATCGCATCGCGATCGTCTGCGACCCGCACATTCGCAATCTTTGGTCCAGCTTCGCGGCGCCTTTCATCACTTGCGAGATCGAGCATTTCGAACCCGACGAAATCGACGCAGCCCGTGACTGGCTCATGTGGCCCGAAGGCGCCGCCGATGTTTAGATGCCATGCCGGCCGCCACGGCTAGCCGTCGGTCTCTGCCGGAACCGGCGTTACTTGGATCGACTGCAGATACGCGATAACCGCATCCACGTCAGTAGGCTTGAAGACGAACACCGGCATATCCGGATGCCCCGTCATAATGCCTTCCGCCAGCGATTCGGCCAGATTCTCCACCGGATAGTTCTCGGACAAGGTACGGAAGGGCGGCGCCTCGTCGTTAGGGCTGTCACCGGCCACCCCTATCGCGTGGCATCGCGCGCAATGCTCCAACAAGATCGCCGCGCCCCTGTCGATCTGGTTTTGTTCGGTCGAGGCCGTATCCGAGGCCAAAGCGGGCCTGACAGCAAAGACCAGCAGAACCAACGCGCCTACGGAAAGCCAAGCGGCAAAGCGCCTGTACCGCGTGCAGCGTTGAAGAGTGCCGCCCAGTCTAACCCGCATCGCAACCGCCTCAGGTTTCTCCATCCCGCAAACAGCGTAACGCGATTCGGGCGAGTGAACGTGACCTGCGTCAAGGGTGCATCCGGCTCCACCGACGACACCAAAGCATGTCGGGCCAACCAAGTCGTGCCAACAAAGAGAGGTAATGCCGTCGCCCTCTGCGATCGAAGCGCGGAAACAAAAACGATCCTGCCGCGCGGGGCGCTGCAATTCTTCCGCAGGCTGGGCGCGGCAATAGACCAAAGTTCTCAATGCGGTCCCCGGGGAGGAGACCGGAGTCTTTCGGGGCTATGCGCCCCTTCGTCTAATGAGCATCGCCGTGTCGTAGGCGTTCTATTTCATCCTTGAGGTAGAGTTTCCGGCGCTTCAGTTCAGCAATTTTGAAGGCGTCTGCCGTGGGCCTTCCTTGTTCTTCGTCGATTTTGCGATCCAAAGCGCGATGTTTTTCTGCCAATTCATCGAGATGCGCTTCCAACGCCATACCGGACCTCCGGATTGAATTGTCGATGTGTTGATTTTGTCAAAGAGAGGCCCGCTTGTCTAATCAAGTCGGGTCGAACGCTTAATAGGGTTAGACTTTTTCCACAGGCCCTATTGATCGGATATCGTGAGATTCGTTCTGCTGGTCAGACCCTTGCACCAGCAGCCTTTCGGCAAGATACTCCGGCCCCACAAACAAGGAGCGCCCGATGGAGAGCGAGGAGGTCCGCGAGCTTCGGGCTGTACTGAGCCGGCTCAAACAAGAGCACCGCGACCTAGACAGCGCGATCAATGCACTGGAGCAGTCGGGCCGCGCGGATGCTCTGCAGCTCAAGCGCCTCAAAAAGAAGAAGCTTTTCCTGAGAGACGAGATCTCCCGTATCGAAGACGAGTTGCTTCCCGATATTATCGCCTGAGCTTGCGATCGGCGGCTGCCAGCACCGCGAGGCCCAGAAGCCCCGCAACAATCTCAATCCCGAGATAAATCAGCAACAGCGGACTCGGCCATCCATCGACGATCAGGCTGATCACGCGACCCACGGCAATCGACCACGCAAAACCGATAACCGTGATGACGGCGACACGCTGCCATTCCGATACGAACGCCGAGACGGCCCAAAACAGCCCAACTCCCAAATAGAGGCACATGACACCGCGGTAGATATGCGTCTGATCCGTGCTCAAGTCCGGGATCGTCAGGAACAGCGGCAGGCTCTTCGCCGGGAAGAGCCCGTAGTTGAGTGCGATCGGCACGATGAGGAGCGCCGCGCCCAGCAAGAAGAACCGCATTAGCTTATTGACCTTGGGCGTCGCAACAGCTTCAGGCATGGGGTCACTCGTCGGTCGTTGAGAGTCGTTGGGGCGTGAGGCCCGATCATGACGCTTTTCTGGGGACTTGGCTTGTGTGTTTTGGCACCGGCGTAACACAGCGCCTAATGGCTCTTAAGCACAACGCAAAAACCGCCTGAAACCCGCCTTGCCAAGCCCCCCGGCGCCCCTATAATCGCGCGCTTTCCGCGATCCGCCTCCGGGCGGTTTTTTTGATGGTCGAAAGCATGAGCCAGGCGACACCCTCCGTCGGCATCATCATGGGCAGCCGGTCAGACTGGCCCACCATGAAGGCTGCCGCGAAAATCCTGGATGCGCTCCAGGTGCGCTATGAAACGAAGGTCGTCTCCGCACACCGGACACCTCAGCGCCTCTACGATTACGCCACGCGCGCGCGCGACCGTGGACTGAAAGTGATCATCGCTGGCGCCGGCGGGGCGGCACATCTGCCCGGCATGGCCGCCTCCATGACAACGCTGCCCGTTCTTGGCGTGCCGGTCGAAAGCAAATCCCTCAAGGGCCTCGACAGTCTTCTGTCCATCGCACAAATGCCAGGTGGCGTACCCGTCGGCGCTCTCGCGATCGGCAAGGCGGGCGCGACCAATGCCGGGCTGCTCGCCGCGAGTATTTTGGCCGTGTCGGACGCCGCCTTGGCCGCGCGCCTCGAAGAATGGCGCAGCGCTCAGACTAACGCGGTCGCCGAGACCGTCGAGGACGATGACTGACGCACCGCTGCCTCCCGGCAGCACGATCGGCATTCTGGGCGGCGGTCAGCTGGGCCGGATGATGTCGGCCGCCGCGAGCCGACTCGGGCTCAAGACCCACATCTATAACGACACACCAGACGCGCCGGCCTTTCACGTTGCCGCGAAGACGAGTGTTGGCGCCTATGATGATCTGGACGCGATCGCCCATTTCGCCGGCCAAGTCGACGTGGTGACATGCGAATTCGAGAACGTCCCCGCCGCGGCCCTGGAAGCCGCCGGCGCCGCAGCGCCTGTATTCCCACCCGTGAAGTCCTTCGAGGTTGCCCAGGAGAGGCTCGCGGAGAAGGACTTCATCAGCGGGCTAGGCATCGCCGTGGCGCCCTATGCCGGTATCGACACGCTGTCCGACCTAAAAGAAGCGACCCTACGTATCCAGCCACCCGCCCTTTTGAAGACCCGCCGCTTTGGCTACGACGGTAAAGGTCAGGCCCGGATCCACACACTGTGTGATGCCGAGAGTGCCTGGGAGTCGATCGGTGAGGCGCCCGCGATCCTGGAAGGACTGGTCGATTTCGAACGCGAGCTCTCGGTGGTCACGGTGCGGGGCCGCGATGGCGCCGTGCGTTTCTACGACGTGGTAGAGAACGTCCACAAGGATGGAATTCTCCACACGAGCACGGTCCCCGCTAGGATCCCGCCCGCGCTCGAGAAGGAAGCCAAGGAGATCGCCGGGAAGATCGCCGAGGCGTTAGGCCATGTGGGCATCATCACCGTGGAGATGTTTCAGAGGGGTGGTGCGGCGCCCGCGCTCGCCGTGAATGAGATTGCGCCCCGGGTGCACAATTCGGGGCACTGGACCCAAGATGCCTGCTTGGTCAGCCAGTTCGAGAACCATGTTCGGGCCATTTGCGGCTGGCCCCTGGGCGATGTAACCCGGCATAGCGATGCGGTCATGACGAATCTGATCGGCAGCGACGCCGAAGGCTGGCGCCACTATGCGGCTGAGCCCAGCACGGCAGTCCATCTCTACGGCAAGGCCGAGGCCAGGCCTGGCCGCAAGATGGGGCACATCAACAAAATTTCCCCAAAAACATAGGGGCAGAAGCGGCCCTGGCGCTCTAGACAACCCGCCACATGTTTGCTAGAGCACCTTCGGATGCGTGATTCAGTCGATCCGCGAATGGGTCGTCTCGTCTCCGCTCCAATCCCAAATCGAAATCAAAGTTGGAGACTAGAGACGCGTGCAAGTCGTCGTTCGCGATAACAATGTCGATCAGGCCCTCCGGGCGCTGAAGAAGAAAATGCAGCGCGAAGGCATCTTCCGCGAGATGAAGCTCCGTAATTACTACGAGAAGCCCTCCGAGAAGCGTGCACGCGAAAAGGCCGAGGCCATCCGCCGCGCGCGGAAGCTGGCTCGCAAGAAGGCACAGCGTGAGTCAGGTGTGGGCGGACGCCCGCGCGGCCGCCGCTAAAGTCACTGTTTCAGACCAATGCGCTGCCAAGAGCCGGGAAGATCCTTCCCGGCTTTGTTGCGTCTAGACGTGCTCAATCTGCGCTAAGCTTCGTGAGGCAAAAGGAGAAGGCCGGCCGGAACACCGGCCTAGGCTCCAGTCGGAGTAGCGCGAGGCGTTGTTCTAATGGTGCGCGGCAGCCGCAGCCGGCACCTCCACCGGACGGCCCGCACCATGCCTCCGCTCCGGCTCGTCCACCGGCACGGCTTCCGCCGGTAGTCCCGCCAGGAAGTCGCGCACCCGCGCCCAAGCTCCTTGCTCGAAGAGATCGTTGTGCCCGGCCCGCGGTATAACTGTGAGGGTCTTCGGCTCATTGGCCGTGTGAAACACCCGGCGTGCCATATCGAGCGGGATAACCGCATCCCGGCCGCCGTGCACAATGAAAAGCGGCACGTGAAGGCTATCGATGCGATCGATCGTGCGGTACTGGTCGACCATGATCTGATGCAACGGCAGAAGCGGCCAAGCCAGCTTGCCAACATCCACGACTGACGTGAACGGCGATTCCAGAACCAGCGCCTCGGCCTCGCGCTGTTGGCAAAGCTGTGTCGCGACGCCAGTGCCAAGCGACTCGCCATAGACAACGATGTCGCGGGGCGGGACGCCAAGTCCGCGCAGCGTGTCGTAGGCACTCACGGCATCTCTCACGAGACGCTTCTCTGTGGGCCGGCTCGCCGAACCGCCATAGCCGCGATAGTTGACGATGAAGACGCCAAAGCCGTCCGC
>JASJEH010000140.1 GCA_030064755.1 Methyloceanibacter sp.
CGGCTTGCCATAGCTGAATGCCGCGCATGCCAAGCTCTCGGACCACAGGCTCGGCGCTTTCCTCCTCGCAGCGTGGCGCAAGCATCGCGCCGGCCCATGGACTGCACGCGTCCGTGAAGGGTTCGGCCGACTGCTCGACGACGATCACGCTGTGGCCGCGCCGCGCGAGTGTTAGCGCTTGCCAGAGTCCGGTGACTCCGGCGCCGCGTATCGCAATTCTGTAAGGGCCAGCCATGGGTTTCGAAGAGCTTTGGATTTTTGGGATCGAACGGCCTATCGCTGTTTGCGGATAGAGCCATAGCGCGTCCGCCGCGCCGACACCAAGGGTTCAGTCCTCAAGGGTTCAGTCACCAAGAGCTCAATCACCAAGTGCGACACCATCGCGACGCGGATCAGCGCCGCCTTCGAGACCATCGGGTGTGACAGCGATAATGTGTAGCCCGCTCGTCATGGGGATACGCCTCACTTGATGGTCCATGGCTTTGAGTTCCCCGGCGAGGTCGTCTCGCGAGGGGTCGGCCTCTATTAGGACCCCGTAGGGCGTGCCGCCGAAATTGGTGAGCGCGGCCGCCTCCGCCGGGTCCAAACCCCAATCCATCATTGCGATGATGGCTTTGAGATTGAAGAGAATGATCGCTGGGCCGCCTGGCGAGCCCAACACATAGTCGAGACCACCGTCGGGTCCGAAGACCATGGTCGGGTCCATCGAGCTGCGTGGGCGCTTGCCCGGCTCGACGCGATTGGCAATGTCCATGCCGTCCTTGTCGGTGGGCGAGAAGGAAAAATCTGTCAGCTGATTATTCAGGAGAAAGCCGCGCACCATGCTGCGTGCGCCGAAGGCGGTCTCGATCGTCGTGGTCATCGAAAACGCATCGCCGTTCCTGTCGACCACGGACACATGGCTGGTGCCATCACTTTCCTTCGTGGCGTCGTTTCCGAAATTGCTCCCCAGGTTTGGTGGCGTGCCGTGGGTAACAGTTTCCGCAGCGCGCTCGGGATCGATCAGCTTGCGTCGATCCGTGAGATATCCCTTGTCGAGAAGCCCCTGAAGAGGCACATCGACGAAGTCAGGGTCCGCGAGGTACTGCCCCCGGTCGGCGAAGGCGAGCCGCTGCGCCTCGATGATGGCGTGGAGGGGGCTTGTTTCCATTGGCGTTGTTCCAAGCTCGAACGGTTCGATTAGCCCGAGCGTTTGTCCAACCGCCACCGCGCCGGAGGATGGCGGCCCCATGCCGCAGACTGAGGAGCCGCGATAGGGTGTGCAGACTGCGGGACGCTTCTTGGGGCTGTAGGAGGCGAAATCGCTTTCGCTGAGCGTGCCTGCTCCGCGCTGATCGCTCTGAACGGTCTTGGTAATGTCAGCAGCAATCGGGCCTTTGTAGAAGGCGTCGATCCCCTCGCTTGCGATGGTCTCAAGAGTGTCAGCGAGTTCCTCGTTCTTCAGGATGTGGCCCGGAGGGTGAGGTTTGCCGTGCTTGTCGAAGAAATACGCGCGGGCTGTTGCCTCGAACGTGTTGATGTCCGCATCGCCCAGCATCTTCGAGAGCCGCGCGGAGACCGGAAAGCCGTCGCGGGCGAGCTTGATGGCGGGCTGGAACAGGTCGGCCCAAGCCAGCTTGCCATATTCGTCGTGCACAAGCTTGAGGACCGCCAGTGCACCGGGGACACCGACGGAAAGCCCGCTATGCATAGCAACGCGGCGTGGTAGGGGCTTGCCGGCTGCATCCAGAAACAGTTCGGGCGTGGCGCCGGCGGGCGCGGTCTCGCGGCCGTCGAAGCTCGTCAGTGTTTCTTGCGCCGCGTCCCAATAGAGAATGAAGGCCCCGCCGCCGATACCCGACGATTGCGGTTCGACCAGGGTCAGCACCATTTGCGTCGCGATGCCTGCGTCGATTGCCGCGCCGCCTTTACGCAGCATCTCCAGGCCTGCCTCGGTGGCCAGCGGGTGCGCGGCGACGATCATATGCTTCTCGGCTTTGACGAGCGGCTTCTGCGCCAGGCCGCTAGCCCCTTCGGGCAGATCGAGAGCGTGTGCCGGAATGGCGAGAAAGAAAATCGCCGCGAGGGCGGCGAAGACGTGAGGCGTTCGGTTCTTGAGGTGCAACATGGGGCGCAGCATATCGACTTTCGCTGCGCCTGCCAGTCACGCGTCCGTCAGGAGATTGGTCAGTGAAAATCCCGCGATTTTGGAATGATGCGGGCGTCTCGTGGGTGGCATCGGGGATGCCAGCGCGGGTGCCGGTTCTCGCCTTTGCGGCGCGGCTCGCCGCTCTCGGGGCGTTTGACGTGATCGGCGGGGATGAGCGGCGGCATGAGACCGGGTTTCGGCCTTACGGAACGCCAGGAACCCGGGTCGGGGCGGCGCACCTCATCCGCGTTGGCCAGCGTGGCTTCGAGCTCCTCGCCGTCTTCGGACAGGCGATCCAGCCAGTGATTTTTGTCTTCGAGGCGCTCCGCCACAACATGAATAATGTCTTCGTGACGCTGGATGCGACCATGGATCACCACGAGCCTTGCGCCCATGACGATTTTACGCATGCGCTCCAAAATTGTGGGCCAGATCACCGCGTTGGCGACGCCCGTCTCGTCCTCGATGGTCATGAACACCACGCCGGAGGCGGTGCCAGGGCGTTGGCGCACCAAGATTACCCCGGCGACGCTCACACGCGTTCCATCTTTCATTGCCTTAACCTGCCCGCAGGAGACGATGCGGGCTGCTCTGACTTGTGCGCGCAGGAACGTCATCGGATGGGCTTTGAGCGAAAGGCGCAAGGTCCGGTAATCGTTCACCACATGCTCAGGCATCGGCATGGCCGGAAGCGCTACATCCGGCTCGCGGCCCATTTCGGTGGCCCGCGCATGGTCGAATAGCGGCAAAGCGATCTCCTTGGGCAGGCCGCGCACGGCCCACAGAGCCTGCCGTCGGTCGAGGCCAAGCGAACGAAAGGCATCGGCGGATGCAAGCCGTTCAATACTGGCGCGGCCAAGACCGCTGCGGCGCCATAGGTCTTGAGTGTTGGAATAGGGGTGATCGCGCCGGGCTACCGCCTGATCGGCATCCGCTTCGCGAAACCCATCGATCTGCCGGAAGCCAAGACGCAAGGCATATTCTTTTTGCCCTACCGCGCTTTGCGCACCTTGAGGGCTTTTTGTTTGCCCTACCGCGCTTTGCGCTACTTGAGCGCCTTTTGTTTGCCCCACTGCGTTTTGCGCACCTTGAGTGCCGGAGGGCAATTCCTCCAGCGTGCAGTCCCAATGGCTGTGATTGATGTCGGGCGGGCGCGCTTCGACGCCATGCTCCCTGGCGCAGCGCACGATCTGAGCCGGCGCGTAGAAGCCCATGGGCTGGGAGTTCAGCAGCGCGCAGGCGAACACATTTGGGTAATGGTGTTTAAGCCAGGACGACACATAGACGAGATGAGCAAAGCTCGCCGCATGGCTTTCGGGAAAGCCATAATCGCCAAAGCCCTTGATCTGGTTGAAGCAGCGTTCGGCGAAATCCTGCGGATAGCCGCGCGCGGTCATGCGTCCGACCATCTTGTCGTGGAGCGTGCCGATCGTGCCGCGCCGCCGGAACGTCGCCATGGCGCGGCGTAACTCGTTCGCCTCGTCGCCGGAGAATTTCGCGGCCACCATGGCTAGGCGCATGGCTTGTTCCTGAAACAAGGGCACGCCCATAGTCTTGCCAAGCACTTGGTGCAGTTCGTCGGACGGGCCGTGATCGGGATGAGGCGAGGGGAACGTAATCGTTTCCTCGCCGGAGCGGCGGCGCAAATAAGGGTGCACCATGTCGCCCTGGATCGGGCCCGGGCGCACAATGGCGACCTCGATGACAAGATCGTAGAAACAGCGCGGCTTCAGGCGCGGCAGCATGTTCATCTGCGCGCGGCTCTCAACCTGGAACACACCGATAGAATCGGCACGGCAGAGCATGTCGTATACGGTTGGGTCCTCCCGCGGCACGGTGCCGAGTGTCAGGGTCTTTCCGTAATGCTCTTTCAACAACGCGAAGGCCTTGCGGATGCAGGTGAGCATGCCGAGACCCAGCACATCGACTTTCAGCAAGCCCAGCGCATCGAGGTCGTCCTTATCCCATTCAATGACGGTGCGGTCTTCCATGGCCGCATTGCCGATGGGTACGAGTTCCGACAGTGGCCCGCGTGTCAGCACGAAGCCGCCCACATGCTGCGACAGATGCCGGGGAAAGCCGATCAACTCATGGGCTAACGCAAGGCAGCGCGCAAGGCGCGGGTCCGAGGGGTCAAGTCCCGCCTCGCGCACATATTTTTCAGGCAGCCCGCTATTGCTCAGGCCCCAGATCGTGCCGGCGAGCGCGGCGACTGTGTCCTCGGAGAGCCCCAACACCTTTCCGACCTCGCGCACGGCGGAGCGGCCTCTATAAGAAATGACAGTCGCCGCAAGCCCGGCGCGGTCGCGGCCATAGCGCGCGTAGATATATTGAATCACCTCCTCGCGGCGCTCGTGTTCGAAGTCCACATCGATATCGGGCGGCTCGCGGCGCTCGGGTGAAACGAAGCGCTCGAACAGAAGATTAATCTCGGTGGGATCCACATTGGTGATGGCGAGGCAATAGCACACGACGGAATTGGCCGCCGATCCGCGCCCTTGGCACAGAATGTCGAGGCTGCGCGCATAGTGCACGATGTCATAGACGGTCAGAAAATAAGGCGCGTAGTGGAGTTCCTTGATGAGCGCGAGCTCTTTTTCGATCGTGCTGCGGACTTTGTCCGGGATGCCATCGGGGAAGCGCCACGCAGCCCCCTCCCAGGTAATCTCCTCCAGATGTTCCTGTGGGGTTTTGCCTTCTGGAACCGGCTCGTCGGGATATTCGTACTTCAGTTCGTCGAGGGAGAAGCGGCACGCTTTCGCGATCTCGACTGTACGCTCTAGGGCGTCCTCATAGCCTTTGAAGAGCCGCGCCATCTCAGCGGGCGCCTTCAAGTGCCGCTCCGCGTTGGCTTCGAGGCGAAACCCCGCCTCGGTCAGCGAGCACTTTTCGCGGATGCAGGTGAGCACGTCCTGGAGCGGCCGGCGCTCAGGCGCGTGGTAGAGCGCGGCGCCGGTCGCGATGAGCGGGATGGATGTGCGGGCGGCGATCTGTGCGGCGCGTTCGATCCGTATACGGTCATCACCGCGATAGCGATGATGGACGCCAAGATAAAGCGGGGCGTTCAAGGTCTCTTTGAGACGCAGGAGGTCCTTCTCGAACTGCGCATCGTCGCGGGTATCGTCGCCGAGATTGTTTCCTCCTCTTAGTGCAATGACGATCAGGCCCTCCGCGTGCTCCGCCACATCGTCGAGCATGAGAACGCACTCGCCCTTCTCGGCGCGGCGTTGCCCTCGCGTTAGCAGGCGGCATAGCCGGCCATAGGCTGCGCGGGACGTGGGGTAGGCGAGAAGCGTCGGGGCATCCTCGAGGATGAGCCGTGCACCGACGATGAATTGAATGCCGGTCTCCTTCGCCGCGATATGAGCGCGCACGACACCTGCAAGCGTGTTGGCGTCCGCGACCGCGATGGCTGCATGGCCAAGGGCCGCCGCTTGTTTGACGAGTTCTTCGCCGTGAGAGCCGCCACGCAGAAACGTGAAATTCGTGGTGACGTCGAGTTCGGCGTAACGAGGTTCAGTGATGATCTTCATGGGAGGCATGTTGTTTGCCCTACCGGCTGTTGGCCTACTTGAGGGCTTGTTGTTTGCCCTATCGCGCTTCGCGCTACTTGAGGGCGCGTCATGGGAACACCCCATGCAGGAACCAGCGCGGGGGCGCGCCCTGGTGCGTCTCATCCCGTTCCTGATAAAGACCCTCACGGAAGACCCAATAGCGGCAGCCGTCTTCGTCCTCGATACGGTAATAATCGCGCGTGCGCTGCATGGGACTGCCATCGAAGACGCGCCACCATTCGGGTGCGATACGCTCGGGTCCCTCCGCCTTGATCACGCGGCGGTTGACGCGCCGCCAAGTGAAACGAAGTGGCGGTCCTTCGGGGATCTCTGCCATCACGGTCACGCTTTCCGGTTTTGAGAGCAGGAGGGGCGGGCGCGGCGGCTTTTCTATAGAGAGGTTGTTCCAAGTGGGCAGAGTTGCAAAGGCGCTTTGCGTCATTTGTGCGAGCTCCGGGATGTGGCTCTCTTGCGGGAACAGGCGGCGTATGGTGCGCCTTCCGAGACGGCTGCCCAGCGCGTCGATAAGCTTTTCCGGGCCGGACTTATGGTTCGCCGCACTCAGGGCTATTTGCTCCGGGGACAGATCTTCTACGGCAAGCGCCGCGAAAGTCATGAGGTCGACTCCGAACCCCATATCGATCGTGTCGAGCTTCTCTTTCAGAAGGCGGACGAGATGTGCAGCCGTCGCCGATGGCGCGCTCAAGCCAGCTTCGAGGGCGGTTGCGGAGCCGTCCGTGCGGGCAGCCCATAACACCACGCGCCGGGCCCCGGCACCGGCGCGCGTCAGCATGCTGCAAAGCGCATCGGCAAGATGTTCAAGGCTGGCCAGGACTCCGTCATGAGAAATGAGCGGTTCGGCAAAGGAGAGGCGTGTCACGAAATCCGGCGCGGGCAGAAGCGGCGCGTGTTTTTCGTTCCGCCGTCCAAGTGCCTCGTCGAGGCGACGCAAGACGCTTTCGGCCGCTTCCTTTGAGTGAAAGCGCCGTTCGAGACTGGCGCGGGGCAGGTCGTAAAGCTGGCCGATGCGTTTCAGCCCGAGCCGCCGCAAGAGAAGGACCGTGCCGGGCTCAAGGCGCAGGGCCTCGATAGGGAAGGGCGCGAGCGTTTCCGAAAGGTGCTCGGGCGCGGCGATAGACGGGGAGGTCTGCGCGAAGCGGGCCAAGGCCGAAGCGGCGCCGAGCGTACCGGCGCAGCCGAGCCGGGCGCGAAAACCAAGCCTCTTGAGACGGCTTTCAAGATCGGCCAGGAGCGCGGGCTCTCCACCGAAAAGATGCGCGATGCCGGTCACGTCAAGCCAGAGGCCGTCCGCGCCATCCACGTTGAGAGATGGGCTATAGCGGGAGGCCCAGCGGGCGAGGGACTCTAGGGTGACCGCGTCCTTGTCTGGCGTGGCGGACTCGGTGAGAAGCGCGGGGCAGATGGCCCGGGCATCGGCCAGCCGCATGCCGGAGCTCAGCCCCTCCTGCCGGCAGCGGGCGTTGAGCGCTGTGAGCGTCAGCCCGTGCGCATCGCTGCCCACAAGCGCGAAGGGTTTCTTAGCCGGTGGCGGCGTGTGGTTCGCGTGCAAGCGCTCCCGCGTCAGCCGCTCGATCGGAAGATTCGGGAACCACACGCAGACCATCCGGCTCATGACGTACCCCATGCGCGGCCTGCACATGAAAACCTGCGCCCTCTCTTATCGTTTGCCCTACCGCCTGTTGGCCTACTTGAGGGCTTGTTGTTTGCCCTACCGCGCTTTGCGCTATTTGAGCACGATCTCCTTGCGTGCCAGTCCGGCTGCGTTCGAGGGAGAGGCGCCAGCAGGCGGGACCAGGAGTGCTGTCGCCGACATGGGCGCCCGCGCCGAAGCTGGCGCCTGTATCGAAAGGGATATGGGCGCTGGCCTCCGTGGCGATTCGCCAACGCGTGAGCGTACCGGGCACCTTCGCCTCGCCATGGCCGGTGAGGAGGAAGCATGGCGTTCCGGCGGCGCGGGACGCGAGCCCCAAGCGCCGGGCGACAAGCGGGGTCTTGATCTCGGTTTGAGCTAACGCGGCGACCAGAGCGCCGCTCTTCAGCCCTTCTTCCAGCGCCCAGGCGGCCTCGTCCGTATTGCGCGTTTCGACAACGAGAACACGCGCCGGGTCGAGTCCCGCTTTGAAGAGCCCAGGGCCGTAAGGCCGTCCCCATTCTTGGGCGTGCTGTCGTGTCATGCACCACAGCACGGCTCCCGGGCCTTGCCTCTGAATCTCGGCGATCACGGACAGGACAAGGCCAAGCCCCGCCGGCGTGTCGCAATAGGCATGCGGTTTGATTTCGTGCATCCCCGCTTGTTGCAACGTGCTCAAAGGGCCGTGCAAAGCGGAAGAAGGCGGCGTCGAAGAGCAGGCGGTACGGGAAGGGGCCGCACCCGGCGCGGGGGGGATGCTTAAGGAGACGGGAACCTGTTCGAGCGCCCGGATGGATGCCCGCAGCTGCTCGATCAGAACCCTTCCCGGAAGACCGCCTGCTCTTTCTTCAACGTCAGACGACGGAACGAGGGCACTAAGATCGCCGCCTGGAACGTTGTTACGCATTACTGACACTCCACTCTCGTTCCTGTTTTGTTCTTACTCCCGAGTCGGGTCAGAGTCAAGAAAGCAGGGGGGCTGGCGCTCGATTTCAGTGCTCCCAGCGCAAATGCTGCGCTTGCGCCCTTATCGATGTGCGCTCATCTAAGCCGGGCAACCACAAGAAGAGGGAACCGTTGCCGATGAGCCAGATCCAGCCCCCAGCACAGTCCGTTTCGTCACAAGACTGGGCCCATGAGCGCGGGCAGAAATGGTGCGATCAGCTTGCCGCGATGGAGGCCACGCTCGATCCGGTCGACGCGCCGCTGATCGATGCACTCGATCTCGATCGACCGCTTCGCATCGCCGAGATCGGCTGTGGCGGCGGGGGCACATTGCTGAAACTCCTTCGCCACGCGCAAGCGGGCAGTAGCGTGCATGGCATCGATATCTCTCCCGCGCTCGCGGATAGAGCACGCGCGCGCATCGCGAGGCACGAAGCTGACGCTGCGATTCATGTCGCCAATGCGGAAAGCGCCGCCGCTCCGGAAGGTCCCTATGACCGGCTCATCTCCCGCTTTGGCATCATGTTTTTCGACGATCCTCAGGCCGCTTTTTCAAACCTCTCCTCTTGGCTCGCACCTGGTGGCCAGATCGCCTTCGCTGTTTGGGGGCCACCGCCGCAAAATCCCTGGATGACAAGCCTTCGCGAGGCCGTCTCCCAAGTCATGGACGTGCCCGACCCCGATCCCGACGCTCCGGGCCCCTTCCGATATGCCGGCGGCGACAAGTTGCTCGGTCTTCTGAAGGAAGCGGGCCTTCGTGACCTCAATATCCGCGATTGGCGTGGCCTGATTCCTCTTGGCGGTGGCGTTCCGCCCGAGCCAGCTGTGGACTTTGCGTTCAACGCGTTCTCGCTCGGCGACCTGCTTGTGGAGGCAGACGAAGCCGTGACCGAGGAGGTTCGCCAACGCCTGACCCAGTGCTACGCCGCCCACGTCCAAGATGGGGGCGTTCATATGGAGGCCTGCGTCCATATCGTCACCGGCGCGCGCTCGGCCTAACCACCGAAGCCCTTTCCCGCACCAGCACGCTTGTTTGGATTTCGCTAACCAGAATCACCGCACGCTTGAGCAAACAAGTCTGACGAGGTTCTTGTCATGCGTACCCTCGGATTTCCGGCCGCCGCGGGGCTTGCGGCGGTGCTCATCGCTTTACCGGCCAATCAGGTTTCGGCAGGGCTATTCGATTCGCTCACGTCACCCCGGCCGCAACGGTCCCAGGTCGTCGGGCGACATCTCGTGTCCGTGCCGCCCGGTTATCAGCCCGGCACGATTTTCGTCCAGTTCAGCCGCGCCCGGCTCTACTACATTTTGTCGAGGGGGCGGGCCATCAGCTACCCAATCGCCACGCCCAAAGGTGAGGCGCGCTGGTCCGGCGAAACCTATGTCAGCGAAAAGCGCGTCAATCCCGGCTGGACACCGACCGCCGAAATGCGCCGGGAAAACCCCGACCTCCCTGCCCATGTGCCAGGCGGGCATCCACGCAATCCGCTCGGTGTCCGGGCCCTCTATCTCGGCAAAAGCCTATACCGGATCCATGGCACCGACGCGCCCTGGTCAGTCGGGCAGCCGGTCTCCAAAGGCTGTATCCGCATGTTCAACCAAGACGTGGCCGATCTCTATCAGCGGGTGCCAGTTGGTACGCAAGTCGTCGTCACGTGGTGAACTTTAAGTAAAATGGAAGTAAATCTCGCCTTAATAGGCAGCAAAAATCGGCAGAATCGTGGGATTTAGCAATTTTTCTGTTTACATCTTTTTTACTCTAAAGCTCTCGACTTTCCGTGATCGATTTAACCTATGTCTAACGGGTCACTGGTAGTTTCCTCCGCAGGTTCCACGGGCCAAACGGAGTGCGGTGCGGGGCCAAATCTGAGAGTTTCAAATGTAATGGGAGAGTCGAAATGACTGCTATCAAGCGTTTTCTGAATGACGAGTCCGGTGCTACCGCTATCGAGTATGGCCTGATTGCTGCCGGCATCGCTGTTGCGAT
>JASJEH010000033.1 GCA_030064755.1 Methyloceanibacter sp.
CCAGTCCATATTTTCTGGAATGGTGAGCGGACCGGGCGCGAACACGATCATAGAGGCGGTTGCCCCATCGAAGCGAAGAGCCTGTGCCGGGAGTGCGCCGTGAAAGACCGAATCGAGATGGACCGCTAGGAGTGGCGGCGTGGCATCTGCGAAGATGTCGAGCGTCCCGCCGGGCCGTGGGTTGATCTCAATGAGAAACGGCTCCTCATCTTCGAGCAGGAAGTCGGCGCTGTTCAGGCCGACGAGCTGAAACTCGGCGGCAAGGCGCGGTATGAGCTCTGCAAGCCGCTCGGCGACGCCGCAGGGGAGTTCGGCGGGTTGCGCCGCGCCGCCATGGCGCCAGGGTTTGCCTTCGGCAGGCGCAGTCCATTGCTCGCTGAAGCCGAGCACGGCCGCTGTCTTGCGATTGGCCACAAAGAGGGTGGAAACTGATCGTCCCGGGATCAGTTTTTGAAAATAGACGTTCCGGCCGGTCGCCCGCTCTTCCGCAGGCGCCACATGACTGCCACCGGCGCCGCCTGAGCGCTTTGCGATCCACCCGACCGGGTGGTTCGGCCGCTCAAGCTGTGTATCGGGGTAACGGATCGCTACGCGGTCGAGTGCCGCGAAGAATCGTTCGGGATCGTTGATGTCGGCGACCGTGACGGCGTCATTGCCCAAGAGCGGCCAACGTTCGGCGATCCTGTCGAGGATTTGCGGCCGGTCCTCAAAGCCCGACCCGTAGACGAGGCCAAGGGGTCGAGATGGGGTCCGCGCGCAAAGGTCCTCCAGAATCGGCTCAAGTGTCTCCCACTGAAAGCCCTGCGCGATGTCGCCCGGAACTTCGCGGGCGCATCCCGACAAAGCCTGCGTGTCGAGGTCCGCGAAAAAGTCCGCGACAAGCGGCGTGTAGCCTGCATCCACGGCGGCGCGGGCGAGCGCGCGGCCCGAAACTGCCGCGATGAGCAGCGAACCGCGCGTGTGCTCCGGCAAGCTAGGACGTAAGGTCCTGCGCGAGCCGGTAGGCGGCACGGAAGTCGAGATAGACAGGTTCTTCGGCATTAATCATCTCTTTGAACATGCCGATCTCAGTCTTGTACTTGATGTCACCAATGGCCAACGCCCCGATGCCGACCGCACCGTCCGCGCCCTCAACTGGAACCCCGTTGTCCTGTATGCCCACGCCCTCGATCCCAAGCGGCGGAACCGCGTTCACATCGGCCACGACCTTGAGGTTCTTGGCCGGCTTGAATTGAGCTAGGCTCAGGATCTGACGCCCGGCGGGGCCAGCGGAAAAGATCACATCGGCGCTCTGTGCCAGTTCTTCCTTCTGCTCTTCGGTCGTGCCGTCGGCGTAGCCGAGATCAACGCCGAAGCGGTCATTGGCTTCCATCGTTAAGCGGCGCACGCGCTCCGGACCGTCATAGCCGACGAGGAACGCCTTGGCGCCGTCCATAGAGGCAATCACGGCGGACGCGAAAGCGACCACGCCGGTACCGCCATAAACGATCACCCGCTTGTCTTTGAAGTCGGTATCGAAACTCTTCGCGAGCGCCGTCTTGGCGCAGGCTACCATGGCAGCGGCCGTGGTGAAGGAACCGGCAGGGTCCGCGAACACGGAGACCTCGAATGGAGGCACCATGGCCTTCTTGGCTTTGTCCATCATGTCGAGCGACTCGATGGCACGTTTGCCGCCGATAAAGACGGCCTGACGTTTAATGCCTTCGGGGCTGCGTGAGAAGATGGCGTCCTGGACGAGGCCGTAAATGTCCTCGATCGTCGCGTTCGTGTAGGGGATGGCGTGATCGTAGCCGGCGTCGATCCCCATATTGATGTCGAACGGGCTCATATACTTGAGCGGCGTGATCATATGCAGAATACGTGGCGGGGCCATCGCTGCCATCTCCCCAGACTTGTGCGGCCTGTGCGCTGGTGGGCGCGATCAGCCGGGTGTGTTGCTCTTATGTGGTTCGCTTTAGCACATCGGGCGCGGCTGCAAAGAACCTCAAAGACCTGTCGAGCCAAGATTCTTGGCAGTGGGGCCGCCCGGGATCAGGATCTCGGCGCCTTCATTGCGCCCTTTGGCAACGACGAGCTCTAGCGCGTCACCATCATCGAGCGTGGTCACGATTTCCGAGGCAACCCTGAGCAACCGCTCGGCGTCAGCCTGAGACTCGGCAAAGGCAAAACCCGTCGGCCCCCAGGAACTCTGACCGAGGCCTGTCACGCCGTCTGCCCGCAAAGCATCCAGCACCGCACCGACGCGCGGGCTGGTGTAGATGCCGCCCTGGCTTGGGGCGAAATACTCGCCCATGCGTGCCTGCAGATGCCCAACCTCTTGGCAGAAGACACCGAAATCTCGCTTCTCAAGTGCGGGCAGGGCGTGCTCCAGAACCCGCCGCTCCAGCGCCACTCTGTCCGCCTCTGAATAGACCGGGGCTCTCTCGAAGGCTGCCATCTCGTCGGCGCCATCGAGGCCTTTTGAGCGAGGGTCGAGGATCAGCAAGGCTTGCCAGGACTCGGGGAAGGGCACTCGGGCCACGAGCTGCGGCAGGGCGTCATCGCCCGGTCCGCTGTCGAGGACGGCACCGCCGGCCTCGAAGGTTGCAATGCCGATCCCCGAGCGTGCGCCCCGTCCAAGCGTTGCAGCGATATCGAGCGGCGCCAGGTCAAGACCTTCAAGGGCCCCAAAGGCGGCGCCGACGGCTAGAGCGAGTTGCGTACCAGACCCCAGCCCCGCATGGGAGGGGATTGCCTCACTGACCTCCAGCCGGTAGGCGCGGTCGATGCCGTGGGCTTCGCCCATGCATTGAAGATAGCGTAGGGCCCGGTCAGCCTCGGGGCCGGCGACAAAAGTCGTGCCCGCATGTTGCAGGCTGAGTCGCGTCCAGGGCCGGTCGAGTGAAAGTCCGAAGCTGCCGAAGGGTTGGGACGACTGACCGCTCGGGTCGCAGAACCCAAAATGCAGCCGTGCCGTGGTAGCGACGCTCACAATCCGATCTTGGCTATTGTCTGGTGTCTGGGACAACTCAGCTAACGTCGTTTCCATGGGTCTAAGCTCTCACGGGTCTAGGCTGCCATGGGTTTAGGCTTCTATGGGCAATTAGAACATGCCGTTCGGGTTTGCCGAACTGGTCGGCGCAACTTGAAGCACGTCCCAGTGCTCGACAACCTTTCCGCCGTCATCAAGCCGGAAAATATCGATTCCGATCCAGTCCTCTTCGCCCGGCCATTCTTGAAGGCAATGCAGCACCACAAAACTACCCTCGGCCAAGACGCGTTTAAATGTCACGCGCTTGCCGGGGTAGCGGCGGTGCATTTCTTCGAAATACGCGACGAAACCTTCTTTACCATCCTTCACGTGGGGGTTGTGCTGGGTGTAATCGTCGCCAACGTAGCGCGCGACAGCTTCGGCAGGGCGCGATTGGTTGAACGCCATATCGTAGAAGGCCACTACGGTCTGTTTGTTGCGCTCAATGTGCGGCATACGTGTTGCCCTCGAACGGCTTCCATTGATCGGCCCGAAGCCCGCCGATATGCTCTCGGCGGCTGAAGCGTAAACAGCGGCGCAAAGTTCAGACGTTGCGGCGCACTGTTTCAAAAGACGAGAGCGATGGCAACGAAAGAGCGTACCTATAGCGATGCTGAAGTCGAGGAGCGGCTCAAGAGAGAGCTTCCTCATTGGTATCTGGAAGACGGCTGGATTCGCCGCAAGTACAAAACCAATAGCTGGAAGGGGACATTGATGGTGATCAATACCGTCGGGCACCTGTCCGAGGCGGCTTGGCATCATCCGGACATTACGGCCTCTTACGCCTGGGTCGAGGTGAGACTCCAGAACCATGCGGCCAAGGGAATCACCGACAAGGATTTTGAGCTGGCCAAGAAAATCGAAGATGTCGTGCACTGGCAGCCAGGCGCGGAAGAGGGCGCCCTCGAAGGGACGCCGGAGGACGACATGCGGTTTTCCTACATCAAGTACGACAAGGCCTAAGTGGTGTAGCGCGCTTGACGGTTCAGTTCCGGAGCCATGAGCGCGCGGCTCACCGATCCATCACAGCAAGATGACGCCTGCGGATAAATTTGTCTCCGAACGGGAGCGGCCGCGCTTGCGCCCGAGAGGCCACGTCGTTATCTGTGGTATCGGTTCAAGAAGAAGACGTCGGGGAGGACTACGAGTTTGGACAGCGCGCTCCAACGTGCAGCGGATTTGCTCGCGCAAGCACGTCTTCCGGTTTTTGGCGGTCTCTTTACCGATGTGAATGGCGCCACGGCGGCGTTGGCCTTGGCGCAGAAGCTCGGCGGCGTGATTGATCATGCGGCGAGCGACGGCACCTGTCGCGCGGCGCGCGTCATGCGCGAGACAGGATCGACGCCCGCAAGCTTCGGTGAAGTGCGCAACCGTGCCGATACTGTTGTTCTCATCGGCGACCATCCGCGCGAGCGCGACGCCGAGCTCTTGCAAAAGCTGTTTCCCGGCGAAACCTTGCCGCGTCCAGGCGACAACAAACGCGAGCTTATCGTTGTGGGCGCGAAGAAGGGCAAAGTGCCGACGGGCGTCCGTACGACCGAGATCGGAGGCAAGAACACGTTGCCTGAGGTGGTGGCTCTGCTGGCGGCCGCCACCCGCGAGATGCCGTTCGAGACTCGTGATGCCGCTCTCGGCAAGAAGGTTCTCTCAGCCGGCAAGAGACTGAGAGAGTCGGCCTTTGCCGTCTTCGTCTACGATCCGGCGGAGCTTGAAGAACCAGTACTGCACACCGTGCTCGAAACGGTTCGTCATTTGGTCAAGACGACCCGCGCGGCAACGTTGTCGCTGTCGGCGCCTGGCAATGGCGAAGGGGTGAACCTCTGTTCGATCTGGACCTGCGGTTTGCCAGTGCGGACCAGCTTCGCGGGCGATGTGCCCGAGAACAATATGTGGGCCTTTGAGGCGGAGCGCCTTCTGAAAAGCGGCGAAGCCGATGCCCTCGTTTGGATTGACGCCTTGGATGGCGCCGAAGCGCCGCCGCCGACCCGCGCCTTTCGCGGCATTCCCTCCGTTGTGCTGTCGTCCAAGCCTGTCAAGGCGGGACGCGATGATGTGGTCATCGAGGTAGGAGCCGCAGTGGCCGACCACGATGCGGAGGTCTACCTGCCGCCCATTTCGGGGATCGGCGCGGTGAAGGCCACATCCGCGGATTCGAACAAGCCGACCGTGGCGGATGTGTTGGGCAAGATCGGCACGCTGATCGACGAAAAGGGAGCCGCTTGATGCTCATTCAGCTTAAGGGCGGCCGCGTGATCGATCCCGCGCACAACCGGGATGCTGTGGGCGATATCTATCTGGAGAACGGCCGCATCGTCGAGAAGCCAGACGGCCGAGAGCCTGACGAAGTCCATGACGTCTCCAGCAAGATCGTCATGGCGGGCGCGATCGACGTGCACTCGCATATCGCCGGCACGAATGTGACGCTTGGCCGGCAGCTGATGCCCGAGCTTCCGCTCATCGCGGCCGCCGAAGGCCAGCCGATCCTTCCGTCGACGGCACAGTGGGGCGCTTACGCGACGGGCATTCGCTACGCGGAGATGGGCTACACCACAGTCATCGAGCCTGCGATGATCCCGACGCATGCCATCCAGGCTCACAAGGAAATGGCGTCGATCCCGATCATCGATGTTGCCGGCCTCGTGGTGCTCGGCAATGACGACTACACGCTCAACCTGCTCCGAAAGGGCAATGTGAAGAGCGATGAGCTGAAAGACTACGTCGCCTGGACGCTGGCGCACTCAAAAGCGCTTGGTCTCAAGGTAATCAACGCAGGTGGATCCGAGGCCTTTAAGTTCAACGCGCGCACCTTCGATCTGGATGAAGAGGTGCCGGAATACGGCGTGACCTCGCGCGGAATCGTCGAAGCCATGCAGCAAGTGGTGGCCGATCTTGGCGTGCCCCATCCGCCCCATGTCCATACCAACAATCTCGGTATTGCCGGCAATGTCGAAACGGCAGTAGCGACGCTAGAGGCGACCCAAGGTCATCCGATTCATTTGGCGCATATCCAGTTCTACGGATACGGCAAGGAAGGCGACAAAGGCTTTTCGTCCGGCGCACCGGCGCTGATGGAAGCAATCAACAAGCACAAAAATGCCACCGTCGATGTGGGCCAGGTTCTATTCGGGCAGACGGTCACTATTTCAGGCGACGTGCTGCGCCAGTTCGACGGACGACGCGCCGCCAACCCGAAGAAGTGGGTGATCAACCAGGCCGAGGGCAACGGCACTGGTGTCGTGCCGTACAACTACAAAAAGAAGAGCTTCGTCAACGCGCTGCAATGGGCCATCGGGCTTGAGATCTTCTTGCTCGCGGAAGACCTCTGGCGCGTCCTGTTCTCGACGGACCATCCCAACGGCGCACTCTTCACGCGCTATCCGGAGATCTTCCACCTCTTAATGGATCGCGATGAGCGCGCGCGCTGGTTTGACTCGCTGCCCGAGGCTTCGCGGCAAGTCTCTGGGCTCGCCGGTATCTCGCGCGAGCTGACACTTTCGGAATTGGCGATCATCACACGAGCTGCCCCAGCCAAGGTACTGGGCATGACCGATCGCGGTCACCTGGCCCCAGGCGCTGTCGCCGACGTGGCTGTTTACACCGAACAGAAAAACAAGACGAAGATGTTCGCCGCCGCCGACCTTGTGTTCAAGTCGGGTAAGGTCGTGGTGCGCAAGGGGAACGTCGTCAACATCAGCTGGGGCCGCTGCTTCCATGTGGACCCCGGTTTCGACCGCCAGATCGAGAAGCGCGTGCATTCCTTCTACGACACATATTATGGCGCCGACCCAAGATGGTTCGGCGTGACCGAAACTTTTTCCGATCGTCCCGATCGGTTCGCGACCATTCGTTGTGCGAGGTGACATGCCGGAGCTGAAAGTCAAAGGCGTCACCATCGTCGAGACGTTCGCGGAAGCCTTTCCCATGGTGGGCACGCGCGTCATCATCACCGCGCCGACGGCCGAGTGGGCCATGATCTCCGCGCGCACCATGACGGGCTTCGCAACCTCGGTGATCGCTTGCGGCGCGGAAGGCGGGATCGAACGCTCCTTGTCGAAGTCCGAGACACCTGACAGACGTCCCGGCGTAGCCGTGCTGCTGTTTACCATGGACGTGAACATGCTGCAGACTCAGCTGCGCAACCGGGTGGGGCAATGTGTGCTCACCAGTCCGGGGTCAGCCTGCTATGCGGGGCTCGACGGCGAGAAGAAGCTAAAACTCGGTGCGTCCTTGCGGTTCTTTGGCGACGGCTGGCAGATGTCGAAAGTCATCGGTGGGCGCCGCTATTGGCGCATCCCCGTGATGGGCGGCGAGTTCGTCTGCGAGGACAAGACGGGTTTGACCACCAAGGCCGTCGGCGGCGGTAATCTGCTCGTCGTCGGCAAGTCGCACAAGGCCGTGCTCGATGCGTGCACACGGGCGGTCAAGGCCATGGCCGATGTCCCCGATGTTATCACGCCGTTTCCGGGCGGCATTGTGCGTTCGGGTTCCAAGGTTGGCTCGAAATATGCGGGCCAAATCGCTTCGACTAATCATGCCTATGCGCCGGGCCTGAAGTGGCACCAGGACTCAGAGCTGCCGCCCACTGCCGAAGCAGTCCTGGAAATCGTGATCGACGGATTGACGGCAGATGCTATCCACGACGCGATGCATGCGGGCATTCATGCGATTGCCAAGGGCGGGTCTCGCGACGGCATTACCCACATCACCGCGGGCAATTACGGGGGCAACCTCGGGCCCCATCACTTCCACCTTAAGGAGATTGTCGGGTGAGCGCGCTTAGTTTCGAGCTCAAGAGACGAACCGAGCAGCGGCTTGACCTGTCGTCATTGGTGCCAAGCCGTCTCGACGGGCTGAACCGCAAGCAGATCGAGTCCCTGTCCATCGCCACGACGCGCCAAGCGCTGACAGTCGGCGATGCCTTCAAGGTGAAGGGTAAGGACGTCGAACAACTGCATTTCGTCGGGACGGATGATCGTTGTGACAAAATCGGCGCGAAGCTCAGCGGTGGCGAAATTGTCATCGACGGCGACGCGGGGCTGTTGCTCGGCGCGCAGATGAAGAGCGGCAAGATCTCCGTCGACGGGAGCGCGGGCGTGTCCGTCGGGGCAAGTATGTCAGGCGGTGGGATCAGCGTGCGGCGCGACGTTGGAGACCAGGCCGGCGGCGTTGCCTTTGGCGAAACCTTCGGGATGAAGGGTGGCTTCATTTCCATCGGCGGTGACGCCGGCGCGCTTGTGGGCGAGCGTCTGCGGCGCGGGCTCATCGTGGTGGGCGGCAAGGCCGGCGATTACGCAGGGGGCCGCATGGTCGCTGGCACGATTCTACTTCGGGGCGGTGCAGGGCGCCATGCTGGCTACGGTAACCGCCGCGGCAGCCTGATCTTTGGTGACAAGCCGCGTCACCTTATGCCGACTTATGTGGATAGCGGCGTGATGGAGTTCGACTACCTGCGCCTCCTTGAGACTTGGCTCCGCGAGCAAGGCATGCGCATCCGCCTTGGCGGCCGCGCCCGCCGGCTCATGGGTGACATGGCCGTCCTCGGCAAAGGGGAAATGCTGATCCTCGAGTAAGGCGGGCGGTGCACGTCCGGCACTTGACGCGTGATAGGCGCTTCCCCTTTATGCTGAGCGTTTAAGCAAATCCGCTTCGCACATTTCCCATGACGTCTTCACCTTTTGTCCTTCTCGACGATAGCCTCACCTCCGCTGAGCGCAGCCTGCTGTTCGAGCAGGCGGAAGAGATCGTTTGCGTCGATAGGCCAGAAGACGTCGAAGCCGGATTGCGACGCATTTCCGATGGTCTTGCGCGTGGCCTGTATGCGGCTGGTTACTTTGCCTATGAACTCGGCTACTGCCTTGAGCCGAAACTGGCCGGATTACTCCCCGACAATCGCACCGTGCCGCTATTCTGGGTTGGACTATACAGTCAGGCTCGGCGTATGGGGGACGAACAGGTTCGGCACTGGCTCGACGAACGGGGCGGGGCGGGCCATGCCAAGGTGACGAATCTGGAGCTGTCCTGGAGCCGCGAGGAGTATGGGCGCGCCTTCAGGACCGTCCAAGACTACATCGCCGCCGGTGATGTCTACCAAATCAATCTCACGCAGAAGTACCTGTTCGACTTCGAAGGCGATCCGATCGCACTTTATGGGGCGTTGCGCCGTCGGCAACGGGTCGCCTATGGCGCGCTGATCGAAACGCCGGAACTTGCGGTGCTCTCGCTCTCGCCTGAGCTGTTCTTCCGGCGTGAGGACCAGCAGCTCTCTACACGCCCCATGAAGGGGACGGCGCCGAGGGGCCGGACGCCGCGCGAGGATGCGCGGCTCAAGACCTGGCTCGCAATGGATGAGAAGCAGCGGGCGGAAAATCTGATGATCGTCGACCTGCTGCGCAACGACCTAGCCCGGGTCTCGCGGACTGGTTCCGTGGAGGTGACGGACCTCTTCACCGTCGAGACGTACCGCACGGTTCATCAGATGACGTCGGGGATTACATCCGAACTGCGATCCGACATGGAGCTGGCCGATATGTTGCGCGCGCTTTTTCCATGCGGCTCGATCACCGGCGCGCCAAAGGTCCGGGCCATGGAGATCATCCACGAGGTAGAGAATGAACCGCGCGGGATTTACACGGGCGCTATCGGTACGATCGCGCCGTCTGGCGAATGCCAGTTTAACGTCGCGATCCGCACGGCCGTTCTGTCAGGCGCGCGCGGTGAGATGGGGATCGGTGGCGGCATCGTTGCCGATTCGAAGGAGGACTCCGAGTACGCGGAATGCCTCCTCAAGGCGCAGTTCCTGACCGAATCTGGCGGCCCGTTTGAGTTGATCGAAACGCTGCGTTGGCAGAGCGAGCGCGGCTATCACCTGCTGGAACGGCATCTTCTTCGGCTCCAGGCTTCGGCCGCGCATTTCGGCTACCCGTATGATCGCGTGGCCGTAGTTGCGGCGCTGGAGGCGGAAGCAGCCGGAATCACGTGCCCGGTCGCCATGGTGCGGTTGCTGTTGTTTGAAGATGGGACCGTGCAGACCAGCTCGCGGGCGATCGAACTGCCGACCAAGGACACGGTGTGGCGCTACGTCATCTCGGATTTGCGGGTCGATGAGACGGACCCATTTTTCTACCACAAGACGACACGCCGTCAGTTCTACGATCGAGAGATGGAGCGGCAGAAAGACCTCACCGGATGCGACGAGGTCCTTTTCCTCAATATGCGCGGAGAGCTGACGGAAGGTACGCGGACGAACTTGTTCATCGAGAGGGGCGGGCGCTTGTTCACGCCTGCGCTGCGCTGTGGCTTGCTGCCTGGTACCTTGAGAGAAGAACTCCTCGACCTTCCTAGAGCGGCGGCAAGTGAGGCCGTCCTCACAGAAGCAGACCTCAAGGATGCGGATCGCATCTACTTGGGCAACTCGGTTCGCGGGCTCGTTCGGGCCGAGCTCTTGGGCGACGGTTCAAGCGCCAACCCCGGGCGGTCGGACTGACCCCAGCAGGACAGGGTTGTGTGCGCTAACCCAAAAGAAAATGCCCAGATCCGAAGGCCTGGGCATTCTCCCGGTGTGCGCTCTGCGATGAAGTCCCCTTCGCAGGCGAATGGGCATAATTGGCGGACTAGGACGCTTGGCTTCCAGTCGTCTTGGACGTCTCGTCGCTCGCCGGGTCCTTCGCTTTTTCGGCCTGAACCTTCTCGGCGGCCTTACCGAAAGACGCGGCGATCTCGGACCAAGCCCGCAGGAAGCCTTGACCGACTTCCTGGGCGCCCTGGCGAAGCGGCTCTGAACGCGTCCACAATTCGCGGGCCTTATCCTTGGCCATTTCGGCGGACTTCTTGCCTTGCTCCGACAGCGAGGTCTGGGTCTGCTCGGCTTGAGCGACGGCAAGCTTCTGCAGCTCTTCCATCTGGGCTGACGTCGTATTGCGGTAGGCATTCGCGCGGCTCAGCACGTCCTGGAATCGCAGTTCCATGTTGCCGAGAACTGTTTCACCG
>JASJEH010000056.1 GCA_030064755.1 Methyloceanibacter sp.
GCGAGCACGGCGGCAAAGTTGACGTAAGCGCCCTCCAGGTTTTCGCTATCCTCGAAGGCGACGCTTTCAGGCGCGGCAACGACAGTTCCCGGCCCCTCGTGCTGGCTATAGCATTCCCGGCTCATCATCTTCGTGGCGCGCCAAGCCTCGCGGGCTACCTCGTCGTCATGATGGATCGTCGCGCGACACACCATGCGAAGCTGTATCTTCTCGTCTTTCGCATACACATGGACTGCAATGTTCTCGGCTGCTGCAATCTCGGCCGCCTTGCCCGACCTCACATCCGTATGAAAGCGAAGTCTTCGGGTGGCTTTGTCGAAGTCCCGCAGGACCACGGACCGAATGCGCGGCGTCCCATCGGCGGCGGCGGTCGCCACGTTGATGATATGGTATGGAGAGGCTGCCTTCACCGCGCCCTCGCTCAGAAGGCGCCAGGCTTCCTCCAGGGTCGCGTCTAAATCCTTGCAATGCGCTGCGGCAAATGTGGTGGCCATTCAGCCTCTGAACGATCTGGCTCTCGGGCGGGCGTATGGCGGAGAGAGAGGGATTCGAACCCTCGAGACGGTTGCCCGCCTACACGCGTTCCAGGCGTGCGCCTTCGACCACTCGGCCATCTCTCCTTGGAGGTGCGGTATCCGCGAAGCGCCGCACTATAGCGAAGCCCGTTCGGTGTTCAAGCGAGCAACGACGGCCGGGCGGCCTGAATTGTGACCCGGCAGATTTGAACCGAAAAGGCGGATCGCGTATCTAAGTTGAAACGCAATTAGCTTTGCGGAGCGGCTTTCGCCCATGCGCTTTGTCCTACGAACCCTCGGTATCTGGCTGCTGTTGCTGGCCATGGTCGCCGCCGTCGTCGACGCCACCAAGAGCCTTGCGGGCGGTGGCGCCTGGGCGGTGACGCCGCTGGGCGAACAATGGCGCCAGCTCTTCCCCGAAATGCTGGAGGGTTTCCGTCAGTGGGTCATCGACACCGTGGGCCTCTGGCTTTGGGACCCTATCCTCCTGTCGATCCTGGCCGCGCCGACCTGGGTCGTGTTCGGCATCTTGGGCGTCTTCCTCTATTGGCTCGGACAGAAGCGCAAAGAGGTCGAAGTCTTTATCAACTGACGCGGATGTGATGGCCGGGGCGCCCGATTGAGGACGCATCCGCGCTGAAATGGTGCAGGAGAGACCCCATGTTTGGACTCATACGGAGAACACTCATGCTCAAGTCCCTCACCATTCCAACTGCCGCCGAAGCCATGTCCGGCCGCGATCAGCCCATCCCCACGGCGCAGACCCACTTCGTCAACGGCGCCCCTCTCAAGGGGCCGTACCCGGAAGGCTCGGAGATGGCCGTGTTCGGTCTCGGCTGTTTCTGGGGCGCGGAACGGAAGTTTTGGCAGCTGCCTGGTGTGGCTGTCACGGCTGTCGGCTATGCGGGCGGCCCGACGCCCAATCCCACCTATGACGAGGTGTGCTCAGGGCGCACCGGGCACACGGAAGCGGTTCTTGTGGTCTTCGATCCCAAGGTGATCAGCTACGAGCAGCTTTTGAAGACCTTCTGGGAGAGCCACGACCCAACCCAAGGCATGCGCCAGGGCAACGACGTGGGCACCCAGTACCGCTCGGCGATCTACACGTTCTCAGACGAACAGGCCAAGGCGGCGCAAGACTCAAAGGCCATGTACGAGGCGGCGCTGAAGGCCAAAGGCATGGGCGCCATCACGACGGAGATCGCACCAGCGCCGCCTTTCTTCTTCGCTGAAGAGTATCACCAGCAATATCTGGCCAAGAACCCGAACGGCTATTGCGGCCTCGGCGGCACGGGCGTTGCCTGCCCCATCGGCACGGGCGTGGAGGCTTAGGGGCGAGTTCGCGTCGCTGCTCGTTCTTCGTCATGCCCGGACTTGATCCGGGCATCCACGCCGTTACGCCCGCAAGACATGTGAGGCCAGCGGTATGGATTGCCGGGTCAAGCCCGGCAATGACGAGTCAGAGAGCGGAAGCATCTTCCGTCGTTCCTGATTGTCATCGCCCGGCTCGACCGGGCGATCCAGTAACCGGCGCCGTGCCCGACTGCGACGGGCGGTGTTTACTGGATACCCGCGTTCGCGGGTATGACAGCCGAAGTCGTGTCTAAGGCCGTGCCACAGCCTCCGTCGTCATGGCCGGGCTTGACTTGAGCCTGCGCCCGGGCCGGCGAAGCCGGACCCGGGTGGCCATCCACGGTCTTCACGCCGCACCTCACCTTCGTGGAGGGCTAGCCTGAGACCGAAATGCCCTTAGCTCCGGATAAACCCGACGATGTCCTTGGTCTTGGCCAGGATTGGGTCGGCCACGTCGTGGGCGCGTTTGGCGCCGTCGGCCAGAATGCGGTCAATTTCGACGGGATCGGCGAGGAGCCGCCGCATCTCATCGCCAATGGGCGTGAGCTTGTCGGTGGCCAATTCCCCCAGCGCCTTCTTGAAGGTTGAGAACTCGCCATTGCCGTAATCGGCGAGCACGGCATCCTTGGTGCTGCCCGCGAGTGCCGCAAAGATCCCGACGAGATTGTCGGCCTCCGGGCGCTCTTTCAGCCCCTCGGCTTCGCTCGGAAGCGGCTCCGGATCGGTCTTCGCCTTTCTTATTTTCTTCGCGATGGTGTCCTGATCGTCGGTCATGTTGATCCGGCTGAGATCCGACGGGTCTGACTTCGACATCTTCTTGGTGCCGTCGCGGAAGCTCATGACGCGGGTGGCCGCCCCGGCGATAACCGGCTCAGGTAAGGGAAAGAACCCGTCCGGGTAGCCAGCCCTACTAATCGTCTCCGCGAAGTCGTTGTTGAACTTCTGAGCGATGTCGCGGGCAAGCTCGATATGCTGCTTCTGGTCCTCGCCCACGGGGACGTGGGTCGCGTGGTAGAGCAGGACGTCGGCGGCCATGAGGTTGGGGTAGATGTAGAGCCCTGCCGAGGCCTTCTCGCGGTCCTTGCCCGCCTTCTCCTTGAACTGGGTCATGCGGTTGAGCCAGCCAATGCGCGCGACGCAGTTCAAGATCCAGGCGAGCTCCGCATGGCCAGAAACCTGGCTCTGATTGAAGATTGTGCTCCGCGTTGGATCGATGCCGGCGGCGATATAGGCGGCGGTGACCTCGCGCGTGTTGTGGGTTAGCTCATCGGGATCCTGGAACACCGTGATGGCGTGCAGGTCGACCACGCAATACAGGCATTCATAGTCCTCCTGCATCTCCACGAAGCGCTTGATCGCCCCGAGATAGTTGCCGAGATGGAGATTGCCCGTCGGCTGAACGCCCGAGAAGATCCGGGTCTTGTGTGTCGGTGTGTCTTGCATGCCCTGTTCCAAAAAACCACGCGGGGTTATGGCGTGAGGCAGACGCGCGCGCAAGGCCAGGCTGGATGCCGCCTATCCGATAGACTCTTCCAAGGCCCTGATCTGGTCGGCGATGACCACCATCCGCTGGGCCATGGTGAAATGCAGCCGCTCGACCATCTGTCCGTCGACGACAATCACGCCCTTCTTCTCGTTCTCGGGCTGGCCAAAGGCATCGATGACCTTGCGGGACCATTCGACCTCGTCAGTGGTGGGCGAGAAGATCTCGTTGCATGGACCGACCTGACTCGGATGGATGAGCGTTTTCCCGTCCATGCCGAGGATCCGGCTCTTCTCGCACTCGTCCCGGAAGCCTTCCGTGTCGCGGAACTCGTTATAGACGCCATCGATGATGTCGAGCTTGTAGGCGCGGGCCGCCACGAGTGTGTTGGCAAGCCATGGCACGACCGCGAAGCGGTCATGGACGCCCCGGGCGCGAGATTCCTTGATCAAGTCGTTCGTGCCCATGACGAGACAGTCGAGGCGGTTGTCGTCGTAAACGGCACGCGCGGCGATGGTGCGGGCATTAAGGATCGCCATCGGCGTCTCGATCATGGCCCAAAGCCGCACCTTCGGGGGCGCGTGCACGCTTTGAAGGAGCTTCGCCGCAGAGATGATGTCGCCAGAGTGAATGACCTTGGGAATGAGAATGGCGTCTGGCCCGGCTTCACAAGCCGCCAGAATATCGGCCGCACCCCAGGGCGTCTCGAGGGCGTTGACGCGAATCACCACTTCGCGTCCGCCATAGCCGCCCTCGGCAACCGCGGCACAGGCGCGCTCCCGAGCCATGACTTTGTCGTCAGGCGCGACGGCGTCCTCAAGATCGAAGATCAGCGCATCGGCCGGTATGGTCTTGGCTTTTTCCAGGGCCCGGGCATTGGAGCCGGGCATATAGAGCACGCTGCGGCGCGGACGGCCTGCCATTCAGATATCTCCCGTCGTGATTGAGCGCCGATATTGCACTGCAACATGGGCGGGATGCAACCGGGGGCGATCCTGTTCCTTGGTACAACTCAGCGCCCGAGGACGTCCTTGACAAAGGTGCGCGGTTTCAGCGCGCCCGTCAGCGTGCCGATGGCGAAGTACAGTACAAGGCCGAAACCAATGAGCCCCGCGAGCGCAACGAGCTGCACCAGGAGCCCATAGGCTGGATCGAAATAGGGGTTCAGCGCGGACGTGGCCCACCATAGGCCAAGGCCCATTGCCGTACTGGCGAGGACGATGCCGAGAAAGGCTAAGCGAAAGCGCTCATCCAGGATGAATTCTCCCCGCTTCCGCAAGGCCCACGCCAGTAGAACCACGTTGAGCCAGCCGGTGAGGCTGGTGGCGAGTGCGATGCCTGATGGCCCGATCGCGTAAAATAGCACCACGCTGAGCACGGCCCCCAGCGTCATGGCGATCCCTGAGAAGATCATGGGTGTCTTAGTGTTCTCGCGCGCAAAGAAGCTCGGCTGCAGCGCCTTTACGATCACATAGGCTGGTAGCCCAAAAGAGAGCATCGCCAGCATTGCCGCCGAGGCCCGGGCGTCCGCTGACGTGAAGGCGCCGCGCTCGAACAGCACGCGGATGATCGGCTCGGCGCATACGAACATCGCAACGGCCGCCGGGACCGTCAGCAAGAGTGAGAACTCCAGCGCGCGGTTCTCGCTCTCCGATGCTGCCTCACGGTCCCCGCTCCTCAGCTTGTGGCTGAGGTCGGGGAGTAGCACGACGCCGACCGCAACGCCGATGAGCCCTAGCGGCAGTTGGAAGATCCGGTCCGCGTAATAAAGCCAAGAGACAACGCGGTCTTCGAGACTGGCAACGATGGTCGCAATCACAATCGAGATTTGCGCCATGCCGCCGGCAATGACGCCCGGGATCGCCAAGTGGACAAGCCGCTTCATATCGTCGGACCATTGCGGTCGTTCGAGCTTTAGCCGCAGCCCTGTACGGAAGGCCGCGAAGACCACGATAGCGACCTGCAGTAAGCCCGAAATCGCAACACCCCAGGCGAGCGCCACGCCCGCGATGCTGTCGCTGCCATTCCCGGTCGCGATGAGGCCAAGCAGGACGGCGATGAGTACGAAGTTCAGAATGCTGGGCGCGAAGGCCGCGGCGGCGAACTTGCCAAGTGTGTTCAGCAAGCCCGTATACAGCGCTACCCATGACATAAAGAGGAGGTAGGGCATCGCGATCCGGACCAGCAGGACGGTAAGGCGAAATTTGTCGGGATCCTCGGCGAACCCGGGCGCCAAGAGCATGACGAGCCAGGGGGCGGCGATCTCCGCCAGAAGAACGACCAGAACCAGGACTGCCGTGAGCCCGGCCAGCGCCTTGGCGGCGTAGTCCTTGGCGGCCTCTTCGCCGGCCTCATGTAGCTTCTTCGTATAGAGCGGGATGAAGGCTGCGTTGAATGCCCCTTCCGCAAAAATGCGGCGGAACATGTTTGGCACGCGCAGGGCCACGAAGAACGCGTCCGAAATCGCCGATGCGCCAAGAACCGCGGCAATGAGGATGTCGCGCACGAAACCGAGTAGACGGCTGATAACTGTCATGCCGCCGACGGTGGCGAACCCGCGATAGAGTGTCATAGACGATGCGCCATCCGTACGCGCGACCTAGATGCGGAACCTGCCAGAGATCACGACGCCTCCAGCTCCGGCTCTTGGGTTTCCACCAATACGCGAGTCAGGCGCTCGCGGATGAGAGACTCGCGGCTCGAACTCCTAATCTTCTTGCCGGTCAGGTCTCTTACATAAAAGACGTCGACGGCCTTCTCGCCGAAGGTTGCGATATGCGCAGAAGCGATATCCAGATTGAGGTTTGAGATCTCGCGCGTGACCTCATAGAGCAAGCCGGGCCGGTCGAGGGCGTTAATCTCGATCACCGTCAACGCATCGGAGAGTGTGTTGTCGATGATCACTTGCGGCTCAACGGTGAAGGCCGACAGGCGCGACGTGCCGAGGACCTTGGCCTTAATCACATCGACGACGTCGGTCTCGCCCATGAGCATGCGCTCAATCGACCCCGCAATCTTGCGGGCGCGCCGCTCTTCGTCCTCCGCATGATCGAACTCACGCTGCAAATGGATCGTGTCGAGGGCCATACCGTCACGCGTGGTAGAAATCTGCGCATCGGCAATGTTGGCGCCGGCCCCGGTACAGGCTCCCGCGACCATGGCGAGAAGCCACGGATGGTTCGGCGCAAGCAGCGTGAGCTGTGTGACGCCCCGGAATGCATCCGTCGAGATATGGGTAACGATCAGACTATTCTGTTGCTCCGCCGACCGCATAAGCTTGGCATGTTCCACGATGACGTCGAGATCGGTCCGCAGCCAGTAGGCCGGATAGTGTCGATCAACAAAGCGGTCCAGATCCGCCTCGGACCAGTCGGCTAGTTTTTCTCGCAAGGCCGCCTGGGTCTGCTGCAGCCGCTGCGTTCGTGTGAGTTCCGTGTGTCCGCCGCCCAGTATTGGCTCAACCTCGTAGTAGAGCGTCCGCAAGAGCTGCCCCTTCCAGCCCGTCCACGTCCCCGGACCCACTGCGCAGATGTCGCAGACGGTCAGGATCAAGAGCAGTTTCAACCGTTCGCGGCTTTGAACGATCTCGGCGAAGTCCTTGATCGTCTTGGGGTCGTTGAGATCGCGGCTTTGCGCAAACAAGCTCATCGTCAGGTGTTGTTCGATGAGCCAAGCGGCCGTCTCGGTCTCGGAGGGCGTGAGCCCCAGCCGCGGGCCCAGCTCGCGCGCGATTCGCGAGCCGGCGATGGAATGGTCCTCGTCCCGCCCCTTGGCGACATCGTGGAGCAGCGCAGCGAGGTACAGCGCGCGGCGATTGTCGATGGTCTTGATAATCTTGCTGGCGAGCGGGTGCTCGGCGGCGAGCTGTTCACGCTCAATGGCATCGAGATAGCCAACCGTTCGGACCAGATGCTCGTTCACGGTGAAGTGGTGGTACATGTTGAATTGCATCATCGAAACGACCCGCCCCCATTCGGGGATGAAGCGTCCGAGTACGCCAGCCTCAGTCATTTTGCGCAAGACGGTCTCTTTGTCCCGCGCCGCTGTCAGTAGTTTCAGGAACAGCCTATTTGCCGTCGGATCCTGACGTAGCTCCTCATCCATGTATCGGAAGTTCGCCCGGATCTGGCGCAGCACCTCCGGCGACAAGGCAGCCTGGCTCTCATCCGCCACTGTAAAGAGCCGCAGGAAGTTCGCAGGGTCTGTCCTGAATGCATCCTTTGCAACTGCGTAGATCCTGCCGTTGTCGATACGAAAGTCAGAGGTGCGGCGCAGCTTGGCCCTGCGTCGCCAACCGATTGGTGACAGGAGCGCACCCAATGAAGGAACGGACTTTAGCTGCTTCAGCTCAAGCGCTGTGCAGACGATGCGGGTCAGCTGACCGACTTCCAAAGCAATCATGAAGTAGTGCTTCATGAAACGCTCGACGCCGCTGAGGCCACCGTGGTCGCGATAGCCAAGCCGTTCGGCCATGGCACGCTGAAGGTCGAAGCTCAGACGGTCTTCCTCCCGGCCCGTCAGAAAGTGTAGATGACAACGCACCGTCCAGAGGAAGAACTCGCAACGCCGGAAACTCGCGTATTCGCCAGGCGTGAAGACGCCTGCGTCGACGAACTCCTCCTCAGCCTGATCGGGATAGATGTGCTTGGCGAGCCAATGAAGTGTGTGCAGGTCGCGCAGGCCGCCCGTGCCCTCCTTGACATTGGGCTCAACGAGATAGCGGGAGGCGCCGGCGCGTGAGTGCCGCGCGTTCTGTTCAGCCAGCTTCGCCTCGACAAAGGCGCGCGCATCCACATCGAGGACTTCACGGCGGAATCGGTGAAGGAACTCGGCGAAAAGCTTGTCGTCTCCAAGGATCAGCCGCGAATCGAGAAGCGCGGTGCGGATCGTCATGTCGGCCATACTGAGCCGCACGCACTGGCTGATCGTGCGCGCCGCATGCCCGACCGTGAAGCCGAGATCCCACAGCAGGTAAAGAATGTACTCGGCGACGCTCTCGCCCCAAGCCGTCTGCTTGTAAGGGAGCAGAAAAAGCAGGTCGATGTCGGACCCGGGCGCAAGTAGACCCCGCCCATAGCCGCCCTGTGCCACCACGGCCATGCGTTCCGCAGTGGAGGGGTTCTCCACCCGATAAACATGGCTGGTCGTAAAGTCGTAGGCGAGCCGGATCAGCTCGTCCTGAAAGGCCGAGAGGCCTGCGGCACAGGTGCGGCCGTCTCCGTCGTCCTCTAGCTGGGCCTTGGCCAAGGCTCGCGCCTCCTCAACCCTTGGCTTCAAGAACTCGACCAGCGCACCTCGCATTTGCGTGTCCTGGCCTGCATGCACGCGCGCGACCCCGTCCGCTTGTTCGCGCAGCAGACCAAAATCGAAATAGGGAGCTTTGTTGTTGACCGCCTGATCCATGAGCCGCGACCTTACCACATCCATAGACTAGCCATCGTCTTTCAACAGACCACGCAACCGATAGAGGGCTTCAATGGCCTCCTGCGGCGTCATTGCGTCTGGATTGAGGTTCCGCACCATTTCCTCCACGTCTGAGCGCGATTCGTTGGTTCCTTGGGCCGTGGCCGCCTGAAAGAGGGGCAGGTCGCCGGCCAAGTCCGACGGCTTGGGACGCCCATCGGCCTTCTCCAGTTCGGCGAGTACCATGCCTGCGCGCTCCAAGACGGGTCCAGGCAGCCCGGCGAGCTTGGCGACGTGAATGCCGTAGGACCGGTTCGCCGCGCCCATCCGAACGCGGTACAGGAACACGATCTGATCGCGCCACTCTTTGACCTCAACGGTCGCATTGGCCGCATGCGCCAGCCGCTCCGCGAGCGCCGTTAGTTCGTGATAGTGCGTTGCGAACAGGACACGCGCACGGTTGACCTCGTGAAGATACTCGAGCGCGGCCCAGGCAATGGAGAGGCCGTCGAACGTCGCCGTGCCGCGCCCAATCTCGTCGAGAACCACGAAAGAATGGGGCGTCGCCTGGTTCAGGATCGCCGCCGTCTCGACCATCTCAACCATGAAGGTCGAGCGACCACGCGCAAGGTCATCCGCCGCTCCGACACGGCTGAAGAGTCGGTCGACAAGACCGATATGGGCCGACTTGGCGGGCACGAAGGCGCCAGCCTGCGCCAAGATCACGATGAGTGCGTTCTGGCGTAGGAAGGTCGACTTTCCGCCCATATTGGGACCTGTGACCACGAGCGCACTGGGACTCCCGTCGCTGGCGCCCTGACCACCACACAACTGGCAATCGTTGCCGATGAAGTCGCCCGTCTGCTCGCGCCGCAAGGTCTGTTCAACCATGGGGTGCCGGCCCTCCTCGATCTCGAAGATGACGCTGTCATCCACACGCGGCCGTACATAGCGTTGCTCTGCCGCTAGCTCCGCAAGACCTGCATAGTGATCGAGTTCCGCAAGGGCGGCGCTGGCCGCAGACAGGAACTGTTCTGTGTCCAGCACTTCGTCTGTCAGACGACTGAAGATCTCCAACTCAAGTGCCAACGCCCGGTCTGCCGCGGACGTGATCTTTGACTCAAGCTCCGCGAGTTCGGCGGTCGAGAAGCGCACGGCGTTCGCCATAGTCTGCCGGTGAACGAACGTTTCCGCATGCGGGGAGGCTAGAAGCGTCGGCGCGTGCAACGCCGTGACTTCCACAAAATAGCCGAGCACGTTGTTGTGCCGGACCTTGAGCCCTTTAATGCCTGTCGCCTCCGCATAAGTCGCTTGCAGTCCGGCTATGACTTTACGGCTTCCATCGCGGAGCGCACGCAACTCGTCAAGGTCGGAATCGTATCCGGCGCGCACGAAGCCCCCATCCCGGGCATTGACCGGCAGTTCCTCGGCGAGCGCCGCAGCCAAGGACTCCGCAACCCCCGACGGCGCTTGCGCCAAGCGCTCAGCGATGCCCATCAGTTCGCGGGGCAAGCCAAGTGCCTCGCCCGCGCTCAGGAGCCGCGCCGCTAGCGCGTGCGCCGCTCCGATGGCGGCGCCAACCGCGCCGAGATCGCGGGGCGTCCCCCGACCGAATGCAAGACGGCTGAGCGCGCGGGCCAAGTCCGGTGCTGCCCTCAGGCCATCCCGCAGGTCCTGACGTAGACGGGGCTCGTCCGACAGATAGCCCACCGCATCGAGCCGCGCGTTCACCGCCGCCGCATCCGTGAGTGGGCTTGAGAGACGGCTCGACAGTTCCCGTGCGCCCGCCGACGTGACCGTCCGATCGACCGCGCCCAAGAGGCTGCCTGCTCGCGTTCCCTGGTTTGATCTGACAAGTTCGAGATTGACGCGCGTGGCCGCATCGATCAGCAGCAAACGGTCCGCCGTTTCCCGCCGGGGCGGTCGCAGAAGCGGCATGCGGCCAACCTGAGTGAGTTCCACATAGGTGAGGAGCCCGCCCAGCGCCGCGAGTTCCGCTCGGGAGAAATCGCCGAAGGCATCGAGAGCCGCCACCCCGAGCCGTTCTTTCAAGGCCCGTTCGCCGCGTGTTGAGTCGAAATGAGCACGCGGGCAGGGCGTGAGCGCAGCCCCCGCCTCCTCGATACGCGCGCGGACGCCTTCGTCGCTCGCGAGATCCTCGCCGACCAGGACTTCACCCGGTCTGATCCGTGCTAGCTCTCCCGATAGGTCGGTGAGGCGACAATTTGCTGCGATTAACTCACCTGTGGAGATATCGATCGAGGCCAACGCAAAGCGTGGTTCCGAACCCTCTCCTTGCGGCTCGCGGAACAGGGCTGTCAGAAAGTTATGTGCGCGCGCATCGAGCAGTGATTCTTCCGTCAGCGTTCCAGGTGTCACGAGCCGCACGACATCGCGGCGGACCACGGCCTTGGATCCGCGCTTCTTGGCGTCGGCCGGGTCCTCGGTCTGCTCGCACACGGCCACACGGTGCCCGAGCGCAATCAGCTTC
>JASJEH010000057.1 GCA_030064755.1 Methyloceanibacter sp.
AACGGTTCTTCCTTCCTCGACCACCTGGCCTTGTTCGAGGAGGATCCGGAGACGGACGCTGTGCTGATGATCGGTGAGATCGGCGGACCACAGGAGGCAGAGGCTTCCGCTTGGATCAAGGACAACATGTCCAAACCGGTGGTTGGCTTCGTCGCAGGCCTTACCGCGCCCAAGGGACGGCGCATGGGCCATGCCGGCGCCATCATTTCTGCCGTGGGCGATAGCGCCGCCGAGAAGGCGGAGATCATGAAGGCCAATGGGCTGACCGTGGCGCCGAATCCGAGCGAATTCGGTTCGACGGTCGCCAGTGTCCTGGGAGCCTAAGGAGCGCGGCGGACACGCACGGGTCATATACGTGGCCGATTACTTGGCCGATGGTGATGTTGGCTGTGTTCTGGAAGGCAGAGAATTGCGGGTGGGACCGCTTGGCCCCACTTCGCCGCCCGTCGCCGGACCCGGCGACCGGATCAGAGGGTGCTGGGGGTCCGCGCGAGCTGCTCAGCAACAAATCCAAGACCGATAAGCGCGGTCGGAGTGCGGACATTGGCGATGAATGAGGATGTTAGAGCGAGCGATGTGGTAGATCAGACCAGTAATACTGCTCTGATCACCGGAACATCGCCAAAGTACGCCGCGCAGCTCTTGTTCGAGCTACTCTTGGACGTAGTTAGGCGCCACGAGCCAGCCATTGAACCAATTTTAACGGGCGGGGCTGAGATCTCTATCGCGGAGTATTCGCCCGAGCTGATGGCGCGCGCCCTTTCGGCGCAAGGAATCTGGTTCCAGCTGTTGTCCATCGCCGATCAGAACGCAACAATGCGCCGGCGCCGGCATATTGAGCGCGAGCGCGGCCGTGACGACCTGCTTGGGTCGTTTGACAACGTCATTGACGGGGCGAAGAGTGCCGGCGTTGGTCCTCGCGAGATCGAGACACTGCTGCAGAACCTGCGCATTCGACCGGTCATTACTGCCCATCCCACGGAGTCAAAACGCGTCACGGTTCTTGAAAAGTACCGTAAGATCTATCTGTTGCTCCTGGAGCTCGAAAACGCGCGTTGGACCAAGCGCGAACGCTACACGATTATCGCAAACATTCGGGACCAGATCGAGCTGGTATGGATGACCGGCGAGCTTCATTTGCAGAAGCCCAAGGTCGAGCACGAAGTGCTCCGTGGTCTCCATTTCTTTGACGAAGCCTTATTCGATAGGGCGCCAGAGGTTTTGGAGCTCCTTCAAGGCGCCTTGAAGCGGCACTACCCGGACGAACAGTTCGATCTGCCGCCCTTCTTCCAATTCGGTTCGTGGATCGGCGGCGACCGCGATGGAAACCCGTTCGTCACGACGGAAGTCACGGGCTGGGCACTTCGTAAGAATGCCATGGCGGCCTTGAACTACTATCATGGGCGCCTTGTTGCCTTAGCGCGCTCTATGTCGATTAGCCAACGCGCGCTTCCGATCCCGGAGGCGTTTAAAGAAGAATTGGCGCGGGAACTGCGTGCGAGCGGCGACGGGGAGGCGATCGCCGAGCGAAACCCGGGCGAGCCCTATCGTCAGTTTCTTACCTGCATCCTGCGCAAGCTCGACGCCACAATGCAGCGAGCAAACGTGCAAGAAATTGACGTCGGCACACCCCATTACACAAATGCCGATGAGCTGATTCACGACTTGCGGCGGATGGAACGCGCGCTTAGCGACGCAAACAGCCCCAACATCGCCAACGAAATGGTGCGTCCTGTGCGAAGGGCTGTGGAGCTGTTCCGGTTCTCAACCGTCCGGCTGGATCTGCGCGAGAACACAACGCGGACCACTCAGGCGGTTCAGGCTTTGTGGGGCAGCGAGGGCAACTCTGAGGGCGACCCGCCGGAGCTCGGCTCACCGGAATGGCGGGCATGGCTATTGCAGGCGCTCGCTCGTCCTCTGCCGGATGGCGGCTCGAACGAGCCGCTGCCGCCCGAGGCTGAAGAGACCATCGCGATGTTCACGCAGGCGGCGGAGATTCGTCGCGGTCTCGATCCTGACTCCTATGGATCGTTTATCATATCGATGACCCGTTCGGTCGACGACATTCTTGGTGCTTATCTGCTGGCAAAGCACGGCGGTTTGTTTTTGGACGCGGCAGGCACAGAGATTTGCTCTTTGCCGATCGTCCCGCTTTTCGAAACGATCGACGATCTACGCGCCGCGCCGGCCATTATGCGTGAGGCCTTGGCGATCCCACTGATCCGCCGCTCAACGCGTTGGCAGGGCGGTCTTCAGGAAGTCATGCTCGGCTACTCGGACTCCAATAAGGATGGGGGCTATGTCGCCGCGAATTGGGAGCTGGCAAAGGCCCAACAGCAGCTCACACGCGTGGGCGAGCGCGCTGGCACGCCAATCTCATTCTTCCATGGCCGGGGCGGCTCGGTCTCACGTGGCGGCGCGCCGACCGGCCGCGCTATTGCCGCTCAGCCCGCGGGGTCAATCCGCGGCCGCTTCCGGGTCACCGAACAGGGTGAAGTCGTCTCCTCGAAATACGCGAACAAGGGAACCGCGCTCTATCAGATGGAGCTGCTTGCCTCGAGTGTCCTTCAGCATGCGTTGATGTCCGAGAGAGAAGCTGCTCTTAAGCCGAGCGGCGAGTTTGACGATGCCTTGGAAGCGTTGTCGGGATTGTCGCGCGTTGCCTACGATAAGCTGCTCTCCAACCCGAACCTCGTCGAGTACTTTCAGGCTGCCAGTCCGCTGGAAGAAATCTCGCTCCTCAATATTGGGTCGCGTCCCGCACGGCGTTTCGGTGCAAGTTCGTTGAAGGACTTGCGCGCTATTCCATGGGTGTTTGCTTGGTCCCAGAACCGGCACATGATCACCAACTGGTACGGCGTTGGCAGCGCCATTCAGAGTTTCCTGGACGTGCGCGGCGAGAAAGGCGCGCGGCTGCTCGGCGATATGTTCAACGAGTCGCGCTTGATGCGGCTGATTGTCGACGAAGTTGAGAAAGCGCTCGCCCGCGTGGATCTCAGAATCGCCCGAGATTATGCAAGCCTCGTGTCCGATGAGCGGGTGCGGGAAGAGATCTTTTCGATGATCGAACAGGAATACGCCCTCACAAAGGAGATGGTGCTCTCGATATCCGGTAGCGCCTTCCCGGGTGAGCGGTTCGAGCAATTCCGTGCGTCGCTGGCCGATAGGCTGTCCACGGTCAATCAAGTGAGCCGGGAGCAGGTCGAACTGTTGCGCCGGTTCAGAGCGAGCGAGAACGAGCAGGAGCGCGAGTCTCTCAAGCCCGCGTTGTTGCTGTCCATCAATACCGTGGCCGCCGGGCTCGGCGCCACAGGCTAAATTAGGAGGAGAATGAAATGAGTTTTACGCTAATCCAGCAGGCCACGCCGCGCCTGCATCGCTCGGAGCTGGCCGTGCCTGGCTCGAACCCGGGCATGTTCGAAAAGGCGGCCAAGAGTGCCGCAGACGTGATCTTTCTCGATCTCGAGGACGCCGTTGCACCGGACGATAAAGAGCAAGCCCGAAAGAACATCATCGAAGGGCTGAACGACATTGACTGGGGTAGCAAGACCATGATGATCCGCATCAACGGTCTTGATACGCATTACGCTTATCGTGATGTGATCGAGGTTCTGGAGAACTGCCCGCGCCTCGACATGATCCTGATCCCCAAAGTCGGCGTGCCGCAGGACGTCTATGCCATCGACATGCTGGTGACCCAGGTCGAGCAGTACAAGAAGTATGAGAAAAAGCTCGGTCTGGAGTTGCTCATCGAAACCGCACTTGGCATGGCCAATGTCGAGGCTATCGCCCAGTCGAGCCCGCGCGTGGAGGCCATGAGCTTCGGTGTCGCCGACTATGCCGCTTCGACCCGCGCGCGCACCGTCGGCATCGGTGGTCCGCACCCGGATCATGGTGTGCTGACGGATGCCGACGAGAGTGGCAACCGTGACTATCACTGGGGCGATCCTTGGCACTATGCCCTGTCGCGCATGATGGTGGCCTGCCGGGCCTATGGTTTGCGGCCGATCGACGGTCCGTTTGGCGACTTCTCCGATCCGGACGGGTACAAGGCCGCTGCGAAGCGCGGCGCTGTTCTCGGCTTCGAGGGCAAGTGGGCGATCCACCCCTCGCAGATCCCGCTCGCCAACGAGGTCTTCTCGCCGGCTGCCGCCGAGGTCGAGAAGGCGCAGCGCATCGTCGATGCCATGGAGCAAGCGGCGAAGGAAGGCAAGGGCGCGGTGTCGCTGGACGGCCGCCTGATCGATATCGCCTCGATCCGCCAGGCTCAGGCGCTGCTCGACAAGGCCAAGCAAATCGAGGGCTAACGTCAGGCAAGCGTAAAGGCGCTCAAGCAGGCCGTTAGGCCGATAGCGCAACCAAGAACTCGCTCAAGCAGGCCGCTAGGCCGATAGCGCAACTAAGCAAGCCCTCAAGAAGCGCGCTAGCGCGGTAGGGCAGGAGAGACTCAAACGGCTGGGGTTCGCCCCGGCCGTTTTGCTTTTGGGTAAAGTGTGCCGCAGGGGGCTCGCATCGGAGATCATCCCCCGGAAAACCGTCAGAAGCCCTTACTCTCCGACGAGTGCGACATAGGCCTGCAGGCGGTGCTTCACGTCATCTATGTCGCGCAGTACCCGCTCAACGCCGGCTGTTTTGCGCGCAGTCGTTCCTTGCTCCCTCAACCGAAGCTCATTCTTCAGGATATCGAGGTCACGCTCATACATCTCGATCAGCATTTTGAGCGTGGTTACATGGTCGTTTTTCGGCATCAGGCATACCCTTTGGTGCGGACGTCTCTAGTGTCTATGTCAAAGTCTGCTGGGTGCCAATAGCGGATATGCAGCGTGTGTTTGCCGCCCATCGAGCGGGCACATCGGCGCAACTTGGGTCGAATCTCGGGGCGGATTTCAGGGCGAAACCCGGGGCCGAACGCGAGGGCGAACCCGCTTCGCGCCAAGGGCGGCTGAGCGCCCAAGGGCCTGCGAGGCCGGTGAGCCGTTTCGATCCTACCTTGAACTGATACCCATAACCCGACACCAGGATCAGCGATGCCGCACAACCACTTGGTAGTCACCTTCTCGCAACACACGCCTGTGGCCTCCACAACACAGTGACCGTGAAATGCGACCCAACACGCCTCTAGGGCCGAGAGGGGCAAACACTGTTTCTGACCCAGACAAGACGGTCTTCCTGTGGCCTGGCAGCATACCCCTGAACACGCGCGCTAATCAGCGTGGGAATGAGCCTTCGCGATCGTTCGGACGATACCGAGGTTAGAGCCCACGCGTTAGACGCGTGAAGAGTAGCCGCAGAGGCCGTAGCGCCACTCAACGACCGGACCGCCGATGCGGGGACGGACGGCGGCATAGTTTGTGTGGGGACGGCGTATGAGTTGGGCACAACGGTGCTTAGGCCAGGGCTTGGGCCAGAATGCAGGTCAGAGGCAGCAACAAAGCTTGGGCACACAGCCTCTGCGTTCGCTTCTGCTGGGCACGGCGGCGGCAGGGCTCATGCTGTTTGGCTATGGGCGGAGTGCTTACGGACAGGTTAGTCCGCCCAATGCGCCCTGCAATCAGATCTCCGGCGGCGGCACAACGGTCACCTGTACGGGCGATGTCTCGGATGGCATCTTGGTGGACGGTGACGCGCTGCCCTACACCACCCTCTACGTCAACACGATCAGGGGTAATATCACCCCGACCGCAGGGATTGACGGGATCAATTTCACTAACTCCAACGGCAACGACATCACGATCGTCAGCGACACAAATAGCTACACGATCTACGGCAATGACAGCTTCGGTGTCCACGCTCGATCCAGTGTGAGCAACGCTGGCGATGTCACCTCCGGAACGATTACCATCGACAATACCGGCGACATCCGGCAGTCACCCTATGGGTCTACGATAATGGGGAGCTATGCCGGCAGCCATGCCAGTTCAAGCTCCGTCTCCGGCAATGCCACCGCTGGTGCGGTGACTGTCACGCAGACCGGCGATGTTGACGCTAGCCTCTTTGGCGTCTTTGGACGGTCGCGTGCCGTCAGTCGGGGTGGCGATGCCAGAACCGGTGCTGTGATGGTTACCCAAGAAGGTATCATCACGACTGACGAAGTTAGTTCCTACGGCATTTTGGCGTTTGCCGAAGCGGTGGCGACTACAAGTGGTTCGGCCACGTCCGGCAATGTCAGTGTCTTGCAGACCGGCAGTATTACAATGCAGGACGATTCTGCTCACGGCATCGTAGCCATCTCTAGTGCTCAGAGTAGCGGTGTAAGCGCAGGGACCGCCCAGAGCGGCGCCGTTACCGTCGAGCAGATCGGGAACATCACCACAAGCAATGACCTCGCATTTGGCATCCGGGCGGCGTCACTTGCGAGTTCGAGCTTTAGCGCCGCCACCTCTGGTCCTGTGATGGTCACGCAAACGGGCAGAATCGTGACGCGCGGGACGGCGTCACACGGCATCTTTGGCCGTTCGAATGCAGGTGGAGATGTGACGGTGATCCATAAAGGTGAGATCAATGTCACAGGTGACGGTTCGCACGGCATTCGCGTGTTGATTGAAGGACCGGGCGGCAATGCGTTTGTGAGCACGGCGGGCAATAGTCCGGGGGCGGTGTATTCCAAATACGGAAACGGCATCGTCATCTCTACCGGCTCTGGCAATGCCTCGCTGGAGATCGGTAGTGTGGTGACCGGCGGCAGCGGCACGGCGATCGACCTTACAAATGTCGCGGGCACGAACCGCGTGGAGCTACAAGAGGGCTTCGGTTTCAACGGCATCGTGGATGCGCGGAACAACGGCAACACGCAGCCCGTCGGCAATAGCCTCGTGTTTGGGGGCGCCGGAACCGACAATTTCAATCTATCCCAGATCAGCCTGGACCTCGTGGAGGACGTGGGCGAAGTCTTCTTCGGCTTTGACACGTTTGGCGTCGAAAGCGGAACCTGGAGCTTCTCTGGCGCAACGGACGCGAACTTCGGTGTGAGCGGCGGCACGCTCGGCGGCAATGGCACGTTTGGCGGCCTCACTTTCACGGGCGGCACGCTGGCTCCCGGCGACTCCATTGGCGCCATCACGGTGAATGGAGCCTTCTCCATGGCGGCGGCTTCGACCTTCGAAGTCGAAGTGGATGCCGCCGGCAGTAACGACAAAGTCATCGTCAACGGCACGGTCAATCTGACCGGGGCAACGCTGACGGTCTTGGCCGAGGTGGGCGACTATGCGGACGAGATGAAGTACACGATCATCGAGAATGACGGCGCGGACGCGGTGTCGGGATCGTTCGGGCAAGTGTCCGTAAACAGCGCGTTCTTGACGCCGTCCGTCGACTACGCGGGCGGTACCGGCAACGACGTGGTGCTGACCCTAAGGGCAGCGCCCTTTGCGAACGCAGCCGAGACACGTAATCAGCTGGCTGTTGCAGGCGCGCTGAACCAATTCCCCACGGACAACGCCCTCTTTGGCGCGATCTTCAATCTCACGAGCTTCGCCGAAGCCCGCACGGCCTTCGATGCGCTATCCGGCGAGGTGCATGCGAGCGTTGCGGGGACGCTTGCAGACGACAGCCGCTATGCCCGCGAAGCAGTCATGGGCCGCATGATGCAGGCCTGGCATCAGGGCGGCGCGCTGGGGAATGGCGGCCCGCAAGTAGCTCATCAGTACAATGACCAGGCCATGATGTTAGGCGAAGTCTATGACGGCAAGTCGCTCGTCGAGGTGCCGCAAGTCTCGCCGCTGGCGTTCTGGACCCAAGCCTATGGCGCGTGGGGCACGTTCGACGGGGATGGCAACGCCGCGACAGCGGATCGCACTCTCGGCGGGTTTATCTCCGGTATGGATGCGGATGTTTGGAACGGCTGGCGCGTGGGTGTCGCCACCGGCGCCTCCTTCTCCGATGTCAGCGTGGATGCGCGCTACAGCGGCGCCAACACGAGCACGTATCATCTGGGCGGCTATGTGGGCGGCGACGTCTCAGGGTTGGCGCTGCGGGCCGGCGGGCTCTGGGCGTGGAGCGAGATTGAGACCTCGCGCGCGGTGGCGTTCACAGGCTTCTTCGAACGTCAGACGGCGGACTACGACGCCGACACGGGCCAGCTCTTCGGCGAGATCGCGTATCCCACGCAGATGGGTGGGATCGAGCTCGAGCCCTTTGCCGGTCTCGCCTATGTCTCCGTCGAGACAGGCAGCTTCCGCGAAAGGGGTGGCGCGGAAGCGAGCTTGCGCAGCCCCGGCTTCGACCAAGACGTCGGCTACACGACCGTGGGCCTCCGCGCGGCTAAAACGATTATGTGGGGCGGCATGGCGGTCACGCCGCGTATCGAGGCGGCCTGGCTGCATGCCTTCGACGACGTGACCCCGGACGCAAGCCTCGCCTTCGCCTCGACCGGCATCGGCTTCACGGTCGACGGCGTGCCGCTCGCGGAAGACTCAGCGCTGCTGGACGCAGGGCTCGACCTGGCGATCAGCGACCGCCTCTCAGCGGGCGTGTCCTACCAAGGTCAGTACGCAGACAATGTCTCCGACAACGCCGTCAAAGGCCGCTTTACCTGGCTGTTTAATTAGCGGGACGTTCTCTTTCGTCACCCTCGGGCTTGTCCCGAGGGTCCACTAGGGCCTTACCTACATTGCAGACTCCCAAATGGACCCCCGGAACAAGTCCGGGGGTGACGACTGAGTGTAAGGTTAGGACGTGCCTCAAGGCTCTGCCTCGTCATTGCCGGGCTTGACTTGAGCCTGCGCCCGGGCCGGCAGAGCCGGACCCGGGTGGCAATCCATACCGCTGGCCTCTCAGGTGTTGCCAACGTCACGGCGTGGATGCCCCGGTCGAGCCGGGGCATGACGACGTAAGAGATTGAGGGTCCCGCGCTCAAGTAGCCGCTAGGCGATAGCGCAAACAGATAACCGCACGCAGGCTAGACGTGAGCGGTGTCGTCGTCGATGCCAGTGTCTCCCGACCGGGCGACGGTATCGATCAGGCCGAGGCCTACTTCATCGTCCGGGCGTGCCAAAGACGCGGACGGTATAAAGCTCAAGCCGTAGACCAGCCCAACAAGCGCGCCGCTGGCCAAAAGCGATAGGATCGACATAACGTTGCTCCACTCCCTGGGTTGTTGCGTTCTTGACAGGCGAAGGGGGCGGGGTCTCGGCGGAATCTCGGCAACTCTTTGACGTTTTTGACCCATTTGCCACGTGGGCGCCGCAAGGCTTACGGTTTTGTAAAGCCTGCAGGCATCGCGTCGCCGTCGTCGTGGCGATAGGTTGACTGGAACCGGCGGTGCCCCCACCGGAATCCGAAGACTATTCCGCCTCTCGGGCCGCGTCAGCTCCTTGGAGAAGCAGTATGAGCGGCTGGGGGTCTACCCTGCCCGGCTCGCGATATGGATTGCTCATCGCGTAGATGATCGAGCCCGTGATCCCAGTGGTGAAATAGAAGATGCAGGCGAAGGCGACGTTGATCGGTGTGAGCTTGAACACGCCGAACAGGAACGCGAGAAACGCAAAGCAAATCCCGAAGAATGCCCAGAACGGCGTTGAGACCAGCGGTTCGCGCGAGCCGATCAGCTTCTTGCCGCGCAGGTCGATGAGTTTGCTGCATGAGCGCTGAAACTCCCCCTTCGCCCACGCGATCGCCGGTTCGTCGCCCTCAGCAGGCACCATGCCGCGGCAGCTCTCGCCCAGATAATTGCTGGTGACGCGGCCGGCGCTGCCCACACCTTCGCGTGTCTGGAATTCCTTAAGAGACCGCTCGGCGAAAGCATTCAGGTTCTTGTGGACCTCCAGCTTGTTCTCAAGGCCGTCCGCATTGGCGACGAGGAATTGGAGCGTGCCGATCAGCCGCGCCTCTTCCTGGAGGTCGCGCTTAGCCTCGATGAGATAAGCCGCGGACGCCGCGAAGATGAGACCGCAGGCAATGCCGAAAATGGCCGCCACGCGAAACCCGGCCACGCCGGCGACATCTTTCGTGTCTTCGTCGCCAAACCACCTGAACAAGAAGTGGCCGATGAGCTGAAGGGTAACCCCCGCCAGCGTAACGCCGAGGCCCGACAGCAGTCCAACGAGGAAGAAGTTGTCCTGAACGTCCATAGCTCGTGTCTAGCGGAAGAGGCGTATGGATGGCAATTGGCGAGCAGTGCGACGCGTGGTGTTCAGGCCTGGATCATGTGGAACGCGGCTAGTGCACTGACGAAGAACGGCGGCCCGAAGGGACACCGTCTTCTCGTCGGTCTGTCGATTGGGCCGCCGCATCGCGCACCTCGTTCGCGGCGCGCTAGTCCACGAACGGCGGAATGCGTAGGACTTGACCCGGATAGATTTTGTCCGGGTGAGAGAGCATCGGCTTGTTGGCTTCGAAGATGGTCATGTACTTGGACCCGTCCCCATAGGACTTCTCGGCGATGGCCCAAAGCGTGTCGCCCTTTGCGACCGTATGGAACTTGCCTTCTGGCTTGTCGTCAGCGGGCTTCAGTTCTTCGTCGACTTTAGAGATGCCTTCCACATTGCCAGCGGCCACGATGATCTTCTCGCGCGTCTCCTGGTCAGGCACATCCCCGGTGACCTTCACGGTCTCGCCGTCAACCTCGACCTTGATCTTGTCGGCGAGGCTCGGATCGCCGACTTCCTTGGCAATGGCCTCGGCGGGATCGGCCTCGGCGGCCTCGGCGCTCGAACCGAAAATGCTCTTGCCCGCGTTCTTGACGAAATCAAAAAAACCCATGTTGTTTCCTTTCCTAGAATGACGGGTCCTCGAAGGGAATCCGGGGCCCTTTGAAGAGAGCCGCCGCGGCGCTATCGCATGAGGCGCAGCCAGCGGTCCCTTCGGTTCCTTACAAGCGGACCGTTTTGGCCTTAAGCCGACGGAGCGCCCACCATTTGATGTAGCCGGGCGACAGCATCGGGGGCGATGCCGGTTCCCTCAGCCAGACCTTTTAGAAAGGCCTTCTCGGCCGGCGTATCGACAGAGATCGCCATCAGCGACGCTGCGTAGACCTGAATGCCCACTTCCGCGTTGGGAATGGCCTTCACCAGCCCGGCCAGATCCAGAGGCTTCGACATTTCGGCCTGAACGAACTGTTTCTCTTCGCTGGTGATGCCGCCTTCGGAGAGCTTTCCGGTAAGCCGCTCGATTTCGTCTTGGGAGACCTGGCCGTCGGACTTG
>JASJEH010000054.1 GCA_030064755.1 Methyloceanibacter sp.
GACAACGCCGGTGGCATCGCCGAAATGGCGGGACTGCCGGAAAACGTGCGCGAAACGACGGACGCGCTGGATGCCGTGGGCAACACGACGAAGGCGGTGACCAAAGGTTACGCGATTGGGTCGGCGGGCCTCGGCGCGCTGGTGCTGTTCGCCGCGTATTCGGAAGACCTCAAGTTCTTTGCGGCCAACGCGGCTCAGTACCCCTATTTTGAGGGGGTCAATCCGGTCTTTACCCTGTCAAATCCCTACGTGGTGGTCGGGCTCTTCCTCGGCGGCCTGCTTCCCTATCTGTTTGGCGGCATCGCCATGACGGCTGTGGGACGTGCAGGCTCCGCAATCGTTGAGGAGGTTCGTCGCCAGTTCAAGGAGAAGCCGGGCATCATGAAGGGCGAGGATCGCCCGGACTATGGCCGCGCGGTGGACATTCTCACAAAGTCGGCGATCAAGGAGATGATTGTTCCTTCGCTGCTGCCGGTTCTGTCTCCCATCGTCTTCTTCTTCCTGATCAACTGGATCGCTGGCAAGAGCGCAGCCTTCTCGGCACTCGGCGCAATGTTGCTGGGTGTGATCGTTACAGGCCTGTTCGTTGCCATCTCCATGACGGCGGGCGGCGGCGCCTGGGACAACGCGAAGAAGTACATCGAAGACGGCAATCACGGCGGCAAGGGCTCCGAGGCCCACAAGGCTGCCGTGACGGGCGATACAGTCGGCGATCCCTACAAGGATACCGCGGGCCCCGCCGTGAACCCGATGATCAAGATTACGAACATCGTAGCCTTGCTGCTTCTCGCCGTGCTCGCGCACCAGTAGGAGCAGGCGGTCCCGCGGCCGCACACGAAGCACCGGCCCCGTTCCTTCACAAGGAGCGGGGCTTCTTTGTGGTGGACTTAGATGCCCGGAATACCGGACTGGCCAGTGCCACGCTGATCTTTGAACAGCTGGCGATTTGCGAGGTTGCCGAACATTTGCTCGACGAACGAGAGATCCCTGCCGCGGGCGGGAGTCTCGCCCCTGTGGTAATTGACCAACACGCCATCCTTGATGCCGTAACGCGCTACATCGGTCACCCGATCCGAGCCGCTGAAGTAGACCGCAACGACTTGGCGGTCGATTTCTTTCGGCTTCATGAAGGCAACGGTCTTCATGGTCGAAGAGATGTAGTAGTACGCATCGCCGCCAATGGCGCTTGTCGTATCTGGCGAACCGAGAACGGTCTTCACGTCCGCCTTCGACATCCCCGGCCGCACTTGATCGAGGTCGACATCGATAAAGACGTGTCCGTGCCGGTCGATTTGTCCCGCGCAACCGAGCATCGGGGCCGCACCGAAAAACAGTGCCGCGAGCACGGGCCAGGTAGCCCTTACCGGTGCTGGCTTGACGTTTCGCAAAACAGTGCTTTCCCCTCGGTCGAAATCGATCCTCAATAGGCCTGAAAAGGCCGAGAATCTCTGGTAAAGCTAAACGAAATGCCTTGGTCCCTAAAGCCCTTCGCCAACCTGCTGCCCTGGGGCGGCGGCGCTCTTCCTGCAGACGATCTTTATGATGCGATTATGGCGCAGGCGCGACTTCCAATTTATTACCAACGGCTTGGGGTTCCCGATACGCTTGAGGGCCGTTTCTCCATCCTGACGCTCCATCTCTTTGCCGTCTTTCGCCGGCTCAAGGGGGGCGGGCCCGAGGCAGCCTCTATGGCCCAGGCGTTATCGGAACGCTTCGTGGCCGATATGGATACCGTCCTGCGCGAGATCGGGGTCGGCGACCTCAAGGTTCCTCAGAAGGTGCGAAAACTCGTGGCCGGCGGCGCAAGTCTTATCGACGGCTACAACCGGGCACTCACGGCCGGCGGAGACGCTCTGCAGTCGGCCATCGCCGAGAGTTTGCCTTTGGAGCCGGAAGAGGCAAACGCGGCCAGCGCAAAGCTCATGCCCTACGTTGACGCCATGTTGCAATCTCTGAACGAGCAACCCCTCAAGGACATCTGTGCGGGCAAGGTACGGTTCCCGTCCGTTTCCGGCGAATGAGGCTCTAAGTTATGACTCAATCTCTCAACGAAGACCTCCAACCCTCACCATTGACTCGAAAAGTCCAACTCGCCGGTGTCGAGCGGGGTGCTGATAAATCAATCGAGATCAACGAAGACGAGCGTAGCGCCATCATGGAGCTGCTCGACCTCGTCGACCTTGGCGCTGTCGAGTTCGTCTACCGCTTACGCGAGGGCCGCGGGCAACGGGTGCACCTCACAGGCCGCCTACGCGCGGATGTCGTGCAGACATGCGTGGTGAGCCTGGAGCCCGTTCCGGCCGTGATCGATGTACCCGTAGAGGCGGAATTCTGGCCGCCCGAAAAGATCGCCGTCCTGCACGAACGGGCCGAGGATCCCGCGCAGGTGGGAGAAGCAGATTGGCCCGAGCCGATTAGCGGGGACGCAATCGATCTTGGCCCGCTTGTCTACGAAACGCTCGCGACGGCGCTGGATCCATATCCCAAGAAGACTGGCGCTCAGTTCGATTGGACCGACGCGAAACAGGGGGCGGAAACGCCCAAAAACAACCCTTTTGCAGCCCTTAAGGACCTGAAGAAGTCCTGACCTCACTCAGCAGACATAGAATCTGGTTGTCACTGACGGGCTTTTGCGTCTATTCGGGTTCGGTTTCCGGGGGGTGCCGGGGCGCCTTCGCGCCTGGCCTTAATCTTCCAGATCGGTAGTGGAGAATGGCTGCTCCAGTCACCATAGCGCTTGACGCGATGGGCGGGGACCACGGCCCAAGCGTGGTCATTCCAGCGGCGGCTTTGGCCCTCGTTCGGCACCCGCACATGCGTTTCATCCTCGTTGGCGATCAAACGCAAATCGAGGCCGAGCTGCAAAAACACAAAGACCTCGCGGGCAAGTCGGAAATCATCCACTCCGATGTGGCGATATCCATGGATGCCAAACCCAGCCAAGCACTTCGCCGCGGGCGCTGGAAATCGAGCATGTGGCTCGCGATCCAGGCCGTTCGGGACGGCCAGGCTCACTCGGTGGTGTCAGCGGGTAACACCGGCGCCCTGATGGCCATGTCCAAGTTCTGCCTGAAGACGGTAAAGGGAATAGACCGCCCTGCAATTGCCGCGATATGGCCTACTGTGGATGCAGAATGCATCGTACTCGATGTGGGGGCCAATGTCGGTGCGGATACGCGCCAATTGGTGGAGTTTGCCCTCATGGGGGCGGCGATGGCCCGCGCGCTGCTGGGCATGGAGAAGCCCTCGATCGGCCTTCTCAACATTGGCGTTGAGGAGGTCAAGGGCGTGGAACAGATCCGTGAGGCAGCAGTCGTCTTGAAGTCCGCGCCGCTGCCAATCCAATACCATGGCTTTATCGAAGGTGACGACATCGGCCACGGCGCCGTGGACGTAGTCGTAACCGACGGATTCACTGGGAACATCGCCTTGAAGACTGCCGAGGGAACGGCTAAGCAGATCGCACAATACCTTAGGGCAGCCATGGGGCAGTCGTTCTTGTCTCGCCTTGGCGCGCTCTTGGCGCAGGGTGCGTTCCGGGCGTTGAAGGACAAGATGGATCCCCGACAGCTCAACGGCGGAATTTTTCTCGGTCTGAACGGTATTGTGGTGAAGAGCCACGGCGGGACCGATGCAACAGGCTTTGCGAGCGCGATCGACCTTGCATACGAGATGGCGTTCAGCGGCGTTGTGGAGCGGCTTGGTGCCGATGTCGCTCATTTTCACGAGAAGCTCGAACTTGACGGCGCGGCTTAGGCGGTCGGAGTAGGTTATTTGTCGAATTTGCGGTCAGTGGTGAAGGGTGTGGGCGGTTATCTGCCTGACCGCATTGTGACCAATGAGGACCTCACGGCGACCATGGACACGTCCGACGAATGGATCGTGGCCAGGACGGGCATTCGCGAACGGCGCATCGTCGCCGATGGCGAGTTGACGTCCTCAATGGCGATCGAAGCCGCAAAACGGGCACTCGAAGATGCGCAGGTCGATGCCACAGATATCGACTTGATTGTCCTGGCGACATCAACACCCGATCAGACATTCCCCGCCACCGCGGTTACGGTTCAAGCGGAACTGGGAATCACGGACGGCGCCGCCTTTGACATGCAAGCCGTGTGCTCGGGCTTTGTTTTTGCTCTGGCCACGGCTGACAATTACCTGCTGAGCGGTCAATTCAAACGAGCACTGGTGATTGGCTCGGAAGCGTTTTCGCGGATTCTCGATTGGGAGGACCGCTCCACATGCGTGCTCTTTGGCGATGGCGCAGGGGCGCTTGTTGTCGAGGCGCAGAAGCCGAACGGCGCTCTGGTCGAGCGAGGCGTGCTTGCCACCACGCTGCGCTCGGACGGACGGTACCGGGACAAGCTCTATGTGGATGGCGGGCCATCCTCAACCGGGACCGTCGGCTATTTGCGCATGGACGGTCCGGAGGTGTTCCGGCATGCCGTTACCAAGATTAGTGACGTAATTCTGGAAACTTTGGAAAAGGCTGGGTATACGCCGGCCGACATAGACTGGTTCGTTCCCCATCAGGCGAACAAGCGCATCTTGGATGGAGCCGCACGAAGACTTGGTCTTGAGCGGGAGCGCCTTGTCATGACTGTCGATAAGCATGCAAATACATCCGCCGCCTCTATTCCACTTGCCCTGATGACGGCGTGTACGGACGGTCGGATCAAGGAAGGCGACCTCGTGCTTCTGGAAGCTATGGGTGGTGGCTTCACCTGGGGCTCGCTGCTGATCCGGTGGTAAGTGCTGCGAAAGCCACACCTCTCCAGATTATGACGCAAAATCAGGAATTTGATACAACGGGCAATTGACCCGTGCTTGCCCGCTCGGCTAGCATCCTCGCTCGTCCCGCGACTTTGGGGGAGCAAGAGACGATGGGCGGGAAGACATTGACACGGGCTGACCTTGCGGAAGCTGTGTTCAAAAAAGTTGGCCTACCGCGAAACGAGTCGGCCGAGATCGTGGAGTTAGTGCTCCGCGAGATCGTGTCGAGTCTCGAAAACGGGGATCAGGTCAAATTGTCGTCGTTCGGGTCGTTCGGTATTCGCGAAAAAGGCGAGAGGATCGGGCGGAATCCGAAGACCGGGCAGGAAGTGCCCATCACGCCGCGGCGCGTGCTAGTCTTCCGGGCTAGCAACATCATGAAGCAGCGGATCAATGAGTCGCTGTCCGGAGGCAACTCCCAAGACTAGCGCCGCCCATCCGCCGGGAGGACTGCTTTGGACAAGGCGCCCGAGGCCTTTCGCACAATCAGCGAAGTCGCCGATCAATTGGACGTGCCGAAACACGTCTTGCGTTTTTGGGAAGCTAAGTTCAGTCAGCTCAAGCCGATGAAGCGCGGCGGCGGACGACGGTACTACCGGCCGGAAGACGTTGCGCTACTCAAGGGAATCCGCCTGCTGCTCTATAGCGATGGCTACACCATCCGCGGCGTGCAGAAGATCCTGCGCGAGCAGGGGCCGCGCTATGTCATGGACTACCAGGGGCTTGGCGACCTGCCTCGTGCCGAAGACACAATGGCACCGGATATTCCCGATGTGGCCGCCAATGTCGTGCGTGGGGCGGTATCGCAAGAAATTGCGTCTGAAGAGCTTGGCTCTCAAGATATTGGCTCTGTGGAAGACGACATCGCGGCCCTCATCGACGAGCTTGAGACCTGCCGTCAAATCCTTGCAAACGCAGACCGCCAAGACTGATACGAAACACCGAGACCTAAGAATCCCGGGTTGTCTAACGGCTTGGGCTTGTCTCTGACGCGCGAACCGGTATATGCAGTTCGCCCTAACACCGGAATGTCGGAGCGTAGCGCAGCCCGGTTAGCGCACCGGTCTGGGGGACCGGGGGTCGGGAGTTCAAATCTCCCCGCTCCGACCACTTCTCCCACTATCTTTTCAAGGGTTAGGCCGCGCGCCTTATCCTGTGCCTGTTCCCAAAACAGGAACAGATCAGCACCGTAAGTCCCGAACGGGCGCACAAAGTCCCGAAATAGTCCCGAAGGGTGTTGTAGGCCTGTTCACTTCGGCGCCGTCCCGCACCTGGGTGGTCCTGTCATGAGCATTACGGCCGTGGCCTGGGCTCTTCGCACTAGGGTTGGCGACAGCCGGGCCAAGATGGTTCTGCTCATGCTTGCAAACAATGCAGATGAGAACGACGGCAACCAATTCCCGCCACTGCGACGGTTTGCTGACTTGGTCGAGTGCTCGGCGCGAACAGCGCGCTCCAAGCTCAAGAAGCTCGAAGCCACTGGCCTGATCTGTCGCCACTGCTGGTACCGTCCTTAGACACGTAAGGGAGCAAAAGCTGCGCACCCCTCCACGGTGTTGTCGTTGGTTCGGTCAACGAACGAGTCAGCATTATGCCATCACGAAGTTGCGAAAAACTAGCCAACACTCGACACGGTCAGCCGCCTTAGGTGGTCACGGATGGACCAACGAACGTCTTGGCTTGAGCACTTTGACCGGGTCTGCAATGCCGAGGAGCGCGTGTTCTCCGACGTCATCGAAGCTGTATCCTTGGGCAGACGCAACGGTGGATGTTAACAGTAAAGGCTCCTTGAGCCTCTTACAGAGGTCCTGTAGGCGGCTGGCGATGTTCACCGCAGACCCTACCGCAGTGAAGTCCAGCCGATCTGGACTGCCAATGTTGCCATAAGTGACCTTGCCACGGTGCAAGCCGATTCCGACCGAGATGGGTGGCAACTCCTCGGCAATACGCTCTTGGTTCCAGACCTCGAGCTCGTCCAGAGCCGCGAAGGCCGCATTAATGGCGTGGCGATTTGCGGTGGCCCCGTCCCGGCCATCAACAGTGAAGATCGCAAGAACCCCATCGCCGAGCAGCTTCAGTACATCACCTCCGTGTGCTCCGATCGCGTTGACGAAAAGATCGAAGTAGCGGTTCAAGACATTCAGGAAGTGTGTCGCGACGAGACTATCCGACATCCGGGTAAAGCCGCGCATATCGACAAACATAACGACGGCATCGATTTCCGTATGCTGGCCACGGGTGATCGTACCGTCAATCACCGCCGTTGCTGGACCATTACCGAGATAGGTCCTCAAAAGGCTATCGGTACTACTGCGCATTGCGACGGGCTCTAGTGCCGCGGCGAGACCGTGCCGAGTGCCATGGATCAGGGCGATGTCCTCTGCCCGAAAGCCCGCCACTGCATGTGTGAGATACGTGCAGCCCTGCCGCGAACCGTCACCATACTCGAGTACATTGGCGAACAGATCGGTGCCTCCGTTTTCGGCCAGCTCGAGATAGGAGGCATGCTCGGTATTGGGATCGAGATCCCGCAGCGATTTGTGGAGTGGTTCCTCGTGCGTCAGCACATACTCGAAGGGGCTGCCGATATAGGCGGGGGAATCAAGCATCAAATGTGGGACCTCATAGCGTGTGGTCCCCTCAGGCTGCCAAATAACCCCCCAGGCGATCAGCAAAGGATTGGCCAAGATCTGGGAGATATTCGCGCGAGCCAGAGGCACGCCCGCGCGGCGCATACACTGCGCATAGGCATCGATGATCGCAAGTGGCTCCCCCATCAGGCGACCCTCGTTCATGAGCCAGGCATTGATTTCGTCGGACGAGTTCATTGCCTCCTTCTGGACAAGACAGTCTTATCGTTTAAGGCTCGTGGGTCTGGGACCTTCCTATTAGCCGAGCTGCGCCTTCAGATCGCCAATGAATGTCTCGTCCTCTTCAGCTTTGCGCTTTTCCAGAAAGGCTTTGGCATCGGCCCCGGCCCGGTAGCGTAGACGGTACGTTCCGTCTGTCGCGGCGCGCCAGATCACCTCGGCGACAACGTCTGGATCAGAGGCATTGGCGCCAAGAGAGCGCCATAATCCGAATAGCTTTTCAACCGTCTCCTGGTATTCGATGAGCTTCGCATCGTTCATAAAGTCGAAGGACCGCCCACTGAATTCGGTGCGGATCATTCCGGGCTGGACGATTTTGACCTGCACTCCGAAGGCTGAGAGCTCGTAATGAAGCGCCTCCGAGAGCCCTTCGACGGCGAATTTTGTGCCGTGATACAGTGTTCCAAGCGGGAAAGTTATCTGGCCGCCGATCGACGAGATGTTCACAATTACGCCGCAGCGGTTCTGACGTAAATGCGGAAGGACCGCCTTTGTTACAGCCAGCAGCCCAATGACGTTGGTATCAAACTGCCGTTCGATCCGGTCCATCGGGAATGCCTCCAGCGGCCCATAGGCGCCATAACCGGCATTGTTCAGCAAGACATCAATCTTGCCAAAGCGAGAGACTGCCTCATCGACCGCCGTTGCGATTGAGTCCCCATCAGTAACGTCAAGTCGGCTAACGAGAACATTGTCGAGCTCATTCAACTCTGTCTCTTGCTCCGGATGGCGCATAGTCGCGACGACATTCCACCCTCGTTCTTGAAACAACTTTGCTGTCGTCCGGCCAATTCCGGAAGACGAGCCTGTAATCAGTATTGTTTTCATCGTCACACTCTACGCCTTTTGAACAGGCGGATTTGTGCACCCGTCGCCGCTAACGACAGTGCACTCGCCGCATTGCCAGGATGGAATCGTGTCATCGATCGGACCGACATCTAGTGTTGGACGCGGGACAACGGACCCCGCATCCAATCCAGAGACCTAGACGACCGCATTCGACAATGCCCCCCCGTCGAGATTGAACACCTCGCCCGAGATGAGTCTGGCATCGTCGCTGGCGAAAAACCGGACTAAGCGGGCAACATCTTCCGGTTTGTATGCGGCTACCGGCAATGGGTTGAGTTCGCGCATAATGTCCTCCACGGCCTCCCAAGTCGGATTCTCCGGCGAAAACGCTGGAATGAGAGACTCCGCTAGTGGTGTCCGTACGAGGGTTGGGCAGATCACGTTGCAGGTCACCCCGTGTGGCGCCACGGCTAGGGACGTTGCCTTGGCAAGACCGATAACAGCCCATTTGGTAGCGGAATAGACCGAGTACCACTCGTTCGCACGACGGCCGAGGATGGACGAGATAACGACAATGCTGCCGGACTTCTGGTCCCGCATCACCGGCACTGCGGCCTGAACGGTGCGCACGGCTCCCGTCAAGTTGATGTCTATGACCGTTTGTACGGCATCGTCAGCGAGTTCATCGACGCTTCCTACCTGCGTGACGCCCGCATTCACGCACATGTGGTCCAGCGACCCGAATTGAGACACGGTTTGCGCGACAGCTTTGGCCAGAGCAGCGCGGTCTCGTACATCCCCTTTGATCGACATGCACATGACACCATGACCTTCGATTTGGGCCTTGGCCTTCGCCAAGTCTTGGTCGGTCGAAAGCGCGTAGTTCACGGAAGGCAGATCTTGCGCAATGTCATAGATCACGATGTTCGCACCTGCGCGCGCCAATTCATCTGCACTGGCAAGTCCTATTCCACGCGCGCCACCGGTAATGAAAGCTGTCTTGCCCTGCATATCGCCGGCGGACTGCGCCTTCGTTGGTTGTGTGCCTCCGACAACGGCCGCTGCAGCGACAAGTGCGCCAGCTGCGCCGCCCAAGAGTGCCGACCGGCGGCTGGGGTTTTGCGGTGTCTCTTGCGCTTCAGAATTACTCTTCTCTTCGGTCATCCTTGCTATCCTCTTTAATGGCCACGACTGATCCGGTTACCCCGTCAGCAGTCAGCTAGAGATCCATTTAGTGAGGCGAACTTTCCGAACTTGCACTGGGCTCTGAGATTCTTGCTCAATCCTCCGAAGAGGATCGCCAATTGCGGGTTCAGAGAATAAGCAACTCTGCGAGGGGCCGAGGAAAGTAGGTTGTTGACATGGCTTGCTGTTAGAGGTCACCGAAGGACTTGCTTGATTCTCCAGACTCTTTGCTCATTTCTCCGAATTCGTAGATTCTTGAATGGGCTGGTATGGCCGCCCTCTTATGTCCACGAGTAGAAGAGCAGCCAGATGGATGTCATGGACCTTATCTCGCTGATCGATAGTTCGGCACGTGAGCAGGCAAGTCGCGACCCGGACAAGTCGAATGGTGGACGGGGATTTTACGCAGTTCGCCATACCGCGCCGACGCAACGCGTGGCCATGGTCTATGACCCGACTATTTGCCTGGTCGTGCAGGGCAGCAAGGACATCTATCTGGGCGAAAGCGCGGTCAGACTTGGCCAGGGTGATGCTCTGATCGTCAGCCATGATCTGCCAGTTGTCTACAAGATTAGAGAAGCCTCACCGGCAGCGCCCTATCTCGCTGCAATCATTCCCATCGACCTTGAGGTACTGCGTAGTCTCAACGAGAAGCTTGAGGATGTAGGCTTCGACTATCGAAGTAGGCACGCGATCGATAGGAGTATCGCGAGCCCAGCGCTTGTCGACGCGGTTGGACGTTACGCTCAACTCGACGGAAACGAGATCGAAGGTCGCGTATTGCGGCCGATCATTTTTCGAGAGATCCATTATCATTTGTTGATAGCGCGTAACGGTGGAATGCTGCGTCAGCTCATGTCGCCGGGTAGCGCCTCCAGCCGGATAAGCCGCGCGATCCGAAAGATCCGCGAGAACTACCGCTCACCCCTCTCAGTATCTGACCTGGCCGAAACAGCGTGTATGAGCGTATCCACGTTCCATCAGCATTTTAAGTCAGTGACGGGAACGTCTCCGATGCGGTATCAGAAAGAGCTTCGGCTCATTGACGCGCGGCGACTCCTGACGATAGGTGCGAATTCAGTTTCCGAGGTTTGCTTTGCGGTCGGTTATGAAAACCTCTCGCAGTTTAGCAGGGAGTATTCGCGGAAGTTTGGCGTCTCTCCGCGACACGATTTGGGGCGGACTTGAGAAAAGTGGTCAGCATTCTCGTTCGCACCCAGTTCAGGAGGCGGTCGCTTGTTAGCTTGCTAGCAAATCGGCTTCTTAACCGCTGAGCTTCACATCGGTATTCGACCCCAAGGGGACGCAGCACGGCAGCCAACATTTCAGTAGCGCGCAATTCCAAACATTCACAGGTCCGGGCTTGCGAAGAGCCAAGGATGATGAAGTCCGCTTTGGCACTTTGCAGAGGTCAATGCGGAGGCCGAAGATGTCGGCTCTCGGGTGCAAAGCAGTCGTCGCTCGGTCAGGTTCCCATGTCAGCTCATGACCCAAAGCGGACTTTGATGGCCCATTTCGACAGATGTGGAAGGTACGACCAGCCGCTGCATTCCACGGGCAGAGCCTTACTGCCTGCCGCGCGTAGCCTTTGACATCGCTTCGGACATCAGTTGACTGAGTTCTTGGACCTGGTGCGTGTATGTCTGCATCTGCTTCTGCGCAAATTTGCTCTGAAGGGCCAGAATCTCCTGAATGTCCTTTGCCCCGGCTACGTCTTTTGCCAACGTGAAAGAACGTTCTGCGTTCTCCTTCGCGAACTCGACTGCTCGATTTTGTAGCCCTTCAAATCCACTCGATGCGCTGCCTGATGTTGCACCCGACCAAGCGCTCATGCCTTGCGTGAGGAAGTCCATGAATTGTCCATAAGCAGCACGCGCCTGCTCAATATTGTTCTCCGTCAGTTCACGCAACTCAGGGGGAATCTCGAAGGGGGATTTAGATTTTTCAGAAGCCATGGTGCCTCCCGGTGTTTCTGTTGCGGCAATTCCGCTCTGCTCT
>JASJEH010000014.1 GCA_030064755.1 Methyloceanibacter sp.
CCACGATGGATGATACGTCCGAATAGCCCCCTCTTTTTGTCGGCATTGTGAGGCTTGAAGAGTATGGCGCAGAGCGCCGGGCTGAGCGTCAGTGAAACGAGGAGCGAAATCAGTGTGGCTGTCGCGATCGTCACGGCGAACTGGCGGAAGAACTGACCAAGAATGCCGCTAAGGAACACGGTCGGAATAAACACGGCACAGACAACCAAGGTCATCGCAATAAGCGCCGTACCGACTTCATCCATCGTGCGATAGGCGGCCTCACGCGGACTCATGCCCGCGCGGATGTTGCGCTCCACATTCTCCACCACGACGATCGCGTCGTCGACCACAATGCCGATCGCCAGCACCAGGCCAAAGAGAGACAGATTGTTGAGCGAATAGCCGAGCGCGGAGAGAACGGCGAATGTCCCAATCAGTGAGATTGGAATCGCAACGATGGGTATGAGCGACGCGCGCCAGGTCTGCAAGAAGATGACAATCACGAGCACCACGAGGATCACGGCCTCGAGCATCGTCTCTAGAACAGCTTCGATGGAGTCGGAGATGAAGACGGTTGGATTATAGACGATGTCGTAACGGAGGCCGTTTGGGAAGGACTTGGAGAGCTCTTCCATCGTCTCTTCGACTTCGGTGGCTGTCGCGAGCGCGTTAGAACCGGGGCGCTGAAAAATCCCCATTGGGATCGCCACGCGCCCGTCGAGGTAACCGTTGCGATTGTAGTCCGCCGCCCCGAGTTCCACGCGCGCTACATCGCGCACACGGACCACGCGCCCCTCGCTTTCCGACTTCACGATGATATTGCCGAAATCTTCCGGCGTTTTCAGGCGCCCCTGCGTTTCGACATTGAGCTGAAAGGCGCCTGGCTGTGGGACAGGCGGCTGATTGATCACCCCGGCAGCCACCTGTACGTTTTGTCCGCGCAGCGCCGTGAGAACGTCGCCAGCGGTCAAGTTACGCGCGGCGAGCTTGTCGGGATCGAGCCAAACCCGCATCGAGTAGTCGCGCGCGCCGAAGATCGTGACATTGCCAACACCGTCAATGCGCGACAGGACGTCCTTAACGTGCAGCGTCGCGTAGTTCGAAATGTAAAGGAGGTCGCGGCTGTCGTCGGGCGAGCTCAGATGAATGACCATCATGAGGTCTGGCGACTGTTTTCTGACCTGCACGCCGAGCGATCGCACTTCTTCAGGAAGGCGCGGTGTCGCGATCGCCACGCGGTTCTGGACAAGAACCTGCGCCGTATCGAGGTCCGTGCCCAGCTTGAACGTAACCGTCAGCGCCATTGAGCCGTCGCCGGTGGATTGCGACGTCATATAGATCATATCGTCGACGCCATTCACCTCCTGCTCGATGGGTGTGGCGACCGTGTTTGCGACGATTTCTGCCGAAGCGCCCGGATACTGCGCAGTCACCTGAATGGAAGGCGGTGCAATCTCGGGATACTGGGCTACGGGCAGGTTGAAATAGGCCACGCCACCGACCAGCGTGATGATGATCGAGATGACAGCAGCAAAAATAGGCCGGTCGATGAAGAAGTGCGACGTCTTCATCGTTGAGCCGCGGCCTGCTGACCCAGAGGCTGTATCTCGCCGGGTTTCGGCGTCACTTTTTGTCCAGGCCGCGCCCTCAACAGCCCATTGATGATGATCTTGTCGTTCTCGGTAATGCCCTCACGGACAATGCGCAGACCACCATCTGTGACCGCGCCGAGCTCGACAGGTTTTGGAACGACTGTTCCATCGTCGGCCACGGTGAAGAGCAGTTTCGTCGACTGGTCGGTAACAACGGCCGCGTCCGGCACGAGCATGGTGGGCTTTTCCTGTGACATCGGCACGCGAACACGACCGAACTGACCAGGCGAAATGAAAAGATCCTTGTTGGGAAACGAAGCCCGCACACGGATAGTGCCAGTCGTTGGGCTGTACTGATTGTCGACAAAGTCGATAGCGCCCTTGAGGGGCCAGTCCGTCTCGTCAATCAGCTGGCCCTCCACAGAAATGTCGGAGGTCCGCGCCGACTGCAGCTCGCCCTTTTGAATGAGCCGCTTGTAGATCATCGCATCACCCTCGCTGACATTGAATGTCAGCCAGATCGGATCAAGTGACACGAGCGTTGTCAGCAGCGTTGTTTCCGGAGCACCGGTTCCGCCGACAATGAGATTGCCAACGCTCACCTCGTGACGTCCTACCCGTCCCGAAACCGGCGCCAGCACCCGCGTGTAATCAAGATTGAGTTGCGCCTGGTCGAGGTCCGCGCGAGCCTTGTTTAAGGAGGCGGTGGCGTCTTTGACCTCGGCCGCGCGTTCATCGAAAGCTTGCGCCGACGCAAAGTCCTTCTTGCGTAGCTCGGCGGTGCGCTCGAGCTGCACCTTTGCAAGTTCGAGCTGAGCTTCCGCCTGAGCGACATCCGCCTTTGCCGACTCCAAGGCGATCTCGAACGGTCGCGGTTCAATAACAAAGAGAAGATCACCTTTGTTCACTAACTGACCGTTGTCGAAATTAACCGACTCCAAGTAGCCGCTCACGCGCGCACGGATTTCGACGGATTCCTCTGCCTCAAACTGGCCCGTGAAGTCGTTCCACTCTTGTATCGTTTCGATCAGCGGCGAGGAGACCGTGACCGGCGGCGCGGGCGGCGCTCCGCCCGGCGCGGCTGTCTGCTGCGTCATCTGTGGCCCGGACAGGTACCAATAGGCCATGCCAGCAAAGGCCAGCACAGCCAACAGGATGAACCACAGTCTGCTGCCCCCGCCCGAAGCGGCTGGCTGTTGCGCTGGTCCAGATGGCGGGTTGGAGGCCGGCGAGTCCGAATCGGAGGGCTCGCTGCCCTTCGAGTCCGCTACCTCGCGCTTGGCGCTTTCGTTTCTCTGCTGCATTCTGCGTGTCCAAGGAGGATGACTGACAATGCCCGCGGGGTTACGAGACACGATCACGTCCTGAGACTTATCACACTATTTCACCGAACGGCATGGTCCCATAGGCCGAATGGCCGCAATGTCATGGCGAAGCAAACGAAAACGCATACACTCGAAACACTTAGTCCCGGTTTCACACCAAATTGACCGTGGTAGTCCGATCACCGCCCAGAATTAGCCAAAGTCGATCAGCGCAAGGATCCAAATCGATGCATCGCTCTGTGTTCGTGCGAATCCTCGCCATTGCGACGTTTCTGGCGCTGGCGGGCTGCGGCGAGGAAGCGACCCTTCCTGTTTCGGCTGGAACGGGCCCTAATCCCGAGTTGCCACCGCCCGTCCACACCACGTTGCCCACTGTCGTCATCGCGGAAGCGACGGGCTGGCCTGATGGGACGAAGCCTAGAGCGGCGCAAGGGCTGGCCGTGAATGCCTTTGCTTCGGGACTTGACCACCCGCGCATGCTCTACGTCCTGCCTAATGGAGATGTGCTCGTCGCGGAGTCGGCGGCCCCTCCCCAGCCCGGATTGGACGAGGGGATCATGGGCAGGCTCATGAAGCTCGGCATGTGGTGGGCGGGCGCTGGCGTCGAGAGTCCCAACAGGATCACGCTCTTGCGCGACGGAGACGGCGACGGCGTGGCGGAGACCCGCACGGCGTTTCTGACGGGCCTCAACTCACCCTTCGGAATGGCGCTCGTGGGCGATAGCTTCTACGTGGCGAATACGGACGGCATCCTTCGTTTTCCCTACAAGACCGGCGATACCGAGATCTCGGCCAATGGCGAGCCGATTGCCGAGCTTCCCGCAGGCCCGATCAACATCCACTGGGTGAAGAACATCATCGCAAACTCCGACGGGACGAAGCTCTACGCCTCAGTGGGCTCCAACAGCAATATCGGGGAGCGCGGTTTCGATACGGAAGAAGGGCGCGCCGCGATCCACGAAATCGACCTTGCGAGCGGCGATATGCGCCCGTTCGCAACGGGTCTGCGCAACCCCGTCGGCATGGCGTTTCAGCCAGACAGCGGCAAGCTGTGGACGGCTGTCAACGAGCGGGACGAACTCGGGAGCGATCTGGTCCCGGACTACATGACCTCGGTCCAAGAAAATGGCTTCTACGGCTGGCCCTATAGCTATTTCGGCGACCATGTGGACGAGCGCGTTCAGCCGCAACGTCCCGATCTCGTGAAAACCGCTATCGTGCCCGACTACGCGCTTGGGCCTCATACAGCTTCGCTAGGGCTCGCATTCTATGGCGGCAGCCTCTTTCCGGAGCGCTTCCTCGGCGGCGCCTTTGTCGGTCAACACGGGTCCTGGAACCGCAGACCGCCGAGCGGGTATAGGGTCATTTTCGTGCCGTTTCGGGACGGCGAGCCGGCTGGCGAGCCAGAAGACATCCTGACGGGCTTTCTCAGCGCGGACGGTAAGGCCTATGGACGCCCGGTGGGCGTGGCCGAAGACCGGACTGGCGCACTGCTGGTTGCAGACGATGTAGGGAATACTATCTGGCGCGTCGTACCTGGCAATCAATGACGATGTAACCGCCTGGTGCCGCTTAACGCTGCACGAAGGGAGTAAGGAGAGACTGCGTGACGAAAACCATCCTGTGTTTTGGCGACTCGATCACCTGGGGCTACAACCCCAAAGACGCAACGCGGTATGCGCCGGAGGATCGCTGGCCCCGCGCCCTTGAAAGCGCACTGCAGGGGCGGGTCCGGGTGATTGAGGAAGGGCTGAATGCTCGAACGATCGCCACGGACGATCTTGCGCGCCCCTTTCGCAACGGGATGGCGATGTTGCCACCGCTTCTGGAGAGCCATGCGCCAATCGACATAGTCGTGATCATGTTGGGGACAAATGACAGCGCGCCCTGCTACGGGCTCACGGCAGGCCGAATTGGCATGAACGCCACCGTTATGGTCCGGGCCATCAACGGGAGCGAGGCGGGGCCCGGCGGCGTGGCGCCGAAAACGATGCTGGTGGCACCGCCTCCCCTAGGATCTTTGAACCCCGAAATGTCGCTCATGTATTCCGGCGGCCAAGGCACATCCCGGGGACTTGCCGCCGCCTACGAGACAGTCGCTAAGCGCTTCGGCGCCGCCTATCTCAATGCAGCAGATGTCGTAAAGGTCAGTGCTGTTGACGGCGTCCATCTCGACCCCGAGGCGCAACGGGCGCTGGGCGCCGCGGTCGGGCAAGTCGTGGAGTCGTTGTTGTAGGTGCATTTGAATGAAACATGCCTGATGCTCAAACGGAGGTCTGACATGCCTGACGACGGAGCAAACCAAGGTGAAAGCGACTTCGTCGTTTTCCACGATGGGTTCCGGAAAGTCCTCGGCAAGCGCTTCGAACGGTCCATTCTAATCGAAACCAATGCACATGAAGGGCCGGTCTACGTGGCTGCGGAGCACGCGCTTTACTTCACCACCGTGCCGGAACCCGGACCGAAGAACATCGCAATCATGCGGCTCGCGCTTGAGGGGAAAACGTTCCCCTTCGAAGCCGGACGGCTGGATGTCGTGCAAAAGCCATCAAACATGGCAAACGGCATGACGCTCGACCGTAAGGGGCGGCTCTTGATATGCGAACAGGGCCGGCTCGATGAGAAGGCCAGGATCAGTCGGATGAACCTCAAGACCCGAGCACTTGAGACGGTTGTAGATGCCTGGCGTGGCCTACCGCTCAACTCACCGAACGACGTTGTGGAGAAGTCGGACGGCACGGTGTGGTTCACCGATCCCAACTACGGTGAGCTACAAGGATTCAAACCCTCCGCCAAGATCGGGGCGTATGTCTACCGGCACGACCCCATGACGGGCATGACAGATGTTGTAGCGGATTCGTTTAACAAGCCCAACGGCCTCGCCTTCTCGCCCGATGAGAGCGTGCTCTACGTTACAGATACTGGCGCCAATCAGGCTCCGGGCACGTACTTCGTGAATCTACCGCACCACATCCGCGCCTTCGACATTCACAAGGGGCGCCACTTACGCGGCGATCGGCTCTTTGCGACAATTTCTCCAGGCTGCCCCGACGGCATCAAGGTCGATGCCAAGGGCCGGGTCTATACATCGTCGGCGACAGGTGTGCAGGTATTCTCCCCGGATGGCGATGCGCTTGGTGAGATTGTAGCGCCCGGTGGTTTCAACTTCACGTTTGGTGGCCCGAAAAACGACGTCCTGTTCATTCTGGGTGATACGAAGATCTGGCAGGCAAAGTTGAAGGCGAAAGGTGCCCTGCCCCTGGTCAACTAATAGCCCATCGCACAAGAGAGCCGTCTCCATGCGGGATCAAGGCCTCCGCGGTCGGGAGCCTCGCACCACTTCTCCGTTAGCGAGTTCACGCAACCCATCGCTTACTTCTAGATTGGACTGGCGTAGAAGCTCGGCAAGACCGCCTGCAACCTCCCGCAGCGCATCGTGGTTGCATTGGTGAGAGTCCTTCAGGAGGCTGAATTCACTGCGGATGGTGTGGTGGTCTTGACTTGCCCGCCTCTCGGAGTCGCGGTTGAGGATAGCCGTCCCAACTGTGATGACTGGAAGAAAGATCAGCTGAAGAAAGTTGGACCAGTACAAAATCTGCGTTTCGTAGTCGGGCCATATCAAAGGCGTGAGACCGAAAATAATGAAAGCATAAAAGGCCCAGATTGAGCCAACAATCATGGTAATACGTGTGGCCAGAACATCGTTGATCTTGGCCACAAGGCCGGTGTCTTTCTGTCCGCTCATCAGGTTGGTCCTTGTACAGACTTCTCCCAGCGCGAGCCGCGCTGTCGACCGGACGATCTTGGCTGCAGGGCCTTAACGAAGTGCTTCCTTGGACTCGGCAATGGCGGGGGAACAAGAGAGCGGCGCAAAGACGTTAGTTGCGGCCAGTTTCTCCGCAGACCTGTGGAGCGGTCAGGACGGCGTTGGCACTAGCGCCGCGTCAGGGTGACCTGACCTTCGCCCCTGGGGCTCTTGAAGGTTACCGTCTGTGTTTCGCCATCCAAGACGACGCGGACGCGCCCACTCACATCGTACTGGGGCAGATTGAAACTCCCGGTAAAAACACCAGGGCGGACTTCCAACAGCTCGCCTGTTTGCCTCATCTTCTTCGAGGTCGAGGCACACTGCGCTTCCACGCCATAAACCTTGGCGCTTTCCTGCCTGTAGCTGACGCGGCACCGGACCTTCTCCGTGGGACCTTCCGTCTGTGTGACCGTGCCTTCCCCGCTCCATTCTCCGGCAAGAATGGCCGCCGATGCCGCGGTCGTGGGGGCCAGCACGGCGATGGGGGCAACAAGCGCCAGCGCGAAAAGGGCGCGTTCGGTGACGCGCGCAAAACCTCGACCTGCCACCCTCGAACAGACGCGCGAAATACGGTTTACCGACGCTTGCATCAAATTCCTCCACTGAATGCACACAAAGCATGACGGCGAGCTATGCTGCCCCCCGATCGACGCCGCGAGCTGCCCTAGCTTTAACGGACCAGCTTCGTTAACGGACCACCTTCTTTAGCGGACCACCCTCCAAGATTGCAATCGTTGCCGGGAGTATCACTAAGTTCGCTAACAGTGCTGTGGCAAGCAACATCATTGCGACTTCGCCAAAAAGCCGCAGATTTGGCAACTGACTAAACAGCGTTGCCGCAAATCCGGAGATTAGTACCACAGTCCCGACCGCCAATACCGGCCCGATCGTCGTAATTGTCTCGTCGAGGGCAGGAACCACGGGTCGGCCCAGGGACCGCATCAAACCGTAATAGTTGAGAATGTGGATCGTGTTGTCGACGGCGATGCCAAATCCGATCGTGAAGGCTACGACGCTGGTGAACTGTAATCCAAGTCCCGAGAGATAGAGAAATCCGCCCACAACAACGATTGGGAGAAGATTGGGCAGAATACAATACAGACCAGCCCGAACGGACCTGAAGACTATTCCGACAAGCAAAATGTTCAGGCAAATCGCCAGAAGAAGGCTTTTGTTCAGCTGGGCGATCATCTCGTAACTGGCCTTCGCGGACAGAACCGAAATGCTCGTCGCGGTGAAGGTCACCTCCGGATAATCGGCGCGCAATGTATCGAGTTTGCCTTCAAGCTGCTGGATGACTGGCAGAAGTTCCGCGGCGTCCGTCCCTGGAAAGTAGCCTGTAACGAGCGTGGAGTTGTCATCGAGAGAGAGGATTCTCTCGATGAGAGGTGTTCTCGCTTCCTGGAGAAGACTGAAGAACCTGTCATCGGTCATCTCACCGGCAACCGCCCAACTCCGAAGATTGTGTAGGGACGTGACGGTGCGGACGAGAGGCAGCTCCGCGATGACCGCATCGACCTGCTTGACAAGCTCCGCACTCGCCTGCGTGTCGATCCGCTTGCCGGGAGGCATCTGGATGTGAACGAAAACGTTCTCGGTCCCTGCAAGCCGGTCGTCGATGGCGTTCATGGCGAGATGCGCGGGACTGCGTTCCGGCAAATACTCGCGGTATTGGTACCGGGGACTGATCTCGGCGTAGAGAAGGCCAGCGACGAGCGCGAGCATGAGACCGCACGCAAGGACGAGCCGCGGATGGGCCAACGTGAAATAGCTTACACCGTGACAACAGCGGCTCGCCGTGCCGAAGGCAAAATTGATCTTGCTTCCTTCGGGCTTTTTTCTCTTCACCCGGCTGAGAAGCAAAAACGCCAAGGATGGCACCACCGTAATGGTCACAACATACGCTATCGCCGTTCCGATAGCTGCGGTGAAACCAAAGCCGGAGACGATCTTGAGTGGAACAAGCGTCAGCGAGAACAACGCGATCGCCGTGGTCAAAGACGCCAACACACAAGCGGGGCCGATATCGCGCACTGCCCGGTCGACGGCGTCGTAAACCTCGGCGCCCGTGCTGAGTTCGCGCCTAACCTTGAACAGGAGGTGCAGCGAACTCGCTACGACAAGCACAATAACAAGGGCCGGGACGACGCCGCTCATAACGTCAACCTGCGTGCCACGCAGTCCTGTGATGCCGGCAAGCCAGATCACCGCAACGACTGAGGGCAGCGCCGCGACGCAGACATAGGTGATGCTGTGAAAGAAGAGCCATGAAATGAGCAGGACGATTAGGAAGCCGACGCTGATGAAGGTTAACTGGTCCGACATTAGTGAGGAGACGATCTCAAGCCGCAGGAAGGACAGACCCGAGTACTGGACCGTCATGTCAGTGCCCTTGAGCATGCTCTCGGTGACATCCCGCAACTCAGCGGCAACGACGCGCAAGTCATCGATGTCAGGGTACGGCTCCATCGCAATCACGAAGAGCGTTGTCTTCCCATCGGGCGACAGCAGCTTTTCGGCCGCAAGCGGGTGCTCGACAATCGCGTCCTTGGCAGCTGATAAGTCCTGCTGGGTGATCTTCGGCGGGAACAAGGGTTCAGCGCCGCCGGCCTCGTCGGGTGGGTGCCGCGCGGAGAACATCGATACGACGTCCCGGACGCCGCGTGCAAAACTCAGTTCCAGATGGAGATCCCGAAGCCGCTCAAGATTCTCGACTGTAAAAAGGTTATCGGACCTGATGAGCAACAGCACATCCTGTCCGCTATCCGGATACTGCTCCTCGACCTGCTGGAACCGGGCGTAGTCCTCGGTGCCAGATCGGAAGATTTCGCGGATATCGCTGGAAAAGCCGACCTTGGTTGCGAAGTAGGCCAGCGGCAGCGTGATCAAGAGAACTAGCAGGAGGGTCGTGCGCGGAAAGCGCAGGGCGACAAGCCCGATCCTCTCAAGGCCAAAGCCAGCCGACATTAGCCACAGAGTCTCCCAGGCCTCGAAATGGGCAGCACCGCCGGCATGGTAATTCCCCCATAATCTGGCCGCCTTGCCCCAGCGGCCGGCGCGGATCCGAGAATCGTGCGCCCCATCGGCATATTAGAGCACGAGCGAGGGTCCCATGCCCAGAGTTCCATCTGGGCTCACGGACGACCGTGCCTTCTGGAGCCAAGCCAGCGAAATATGACCTTAGCGAGGCCCCGGGACGGAGCGGATCGCCACCACCGCCGTCACCGATTTGCAAGGCGACGACCACTTGTCGGGCAGCCGCGACACGGTGATCTCAGGACGATCCAAACTGTGGTCGCGCGATCATGAGCCAGAAAATGGCAATCACAGAGACGAACGCGGGAATGCCCAGCAAAAACCATCTGCGAAACAGGATCTGATAGTCTGGCGGCAGCGGCTCGCCCCTGGCGACAGCGGCCACGGCGAGGTCTCGGATGCGCATCTGAATCCAAACCACCGGCAGCCAAAACGCTACTGTCATAACGTAGAGAACGATCGACAGGACGATCCATCCTTCCCACAGCGTGTAGCCCACCGCTTGGACCAGCAGAACACCGGTCACAGGCTGCAACACAACCGCCGTCGCGGTGAAGACGACGTCGGCGATCACCACGATGCGCGCCACACCCGCGATCATCGCAGGGTCTTTCGACCGGTGGGCCATGAGCATGAAGAACGCGATGCCCACACCTGTTCCCAAAAGCACGCTGGCCCCAATGACGTGAAGGTACTTCAGTACGAGATAGGTGAACATCAGCGTTCTTCGAGTGTTGCGAGGGCGACGAAAGTCAGGACCAAGATTGGGAGGATTTTCACCATGGGCCCTAGGGGGTCCACCCACAGAGCGGGCGCCAAGATGGTGCCGAGAACGAGATAGATCACGGACAAACCAATCGCCGCCCACAAGGCAAGACGCGCCGATGGCCGGTACGCAATTCCAAGTCCTATGAGGATGTCGGCCAATGCACCGAGAGCGACGGGCAGCGCGGCATACGCACCCGCACCGCTCTCGCGCATCTGGGCCACGGCAGGTCCCCAGCCGGGTCCGAGCGCGATAAGCCCGGTGACGAGCCAGTAGAGCGCGAGCACAACAATTACGAGAGGCTTCAAGAGGTAGAGCCGGGCGAACCACTTCTCCTGGACGCTTGGCGGTTCCGCGGCAAGGGCGGCCTGCAGCGACTGAGGCTGAGCACCTGTTGTCTCGATCCAGTCGCGGGGATCCCCGACCGCACCGCGCTCTATCTCCAGCCGCGCTGTGCTGCGCAAAGGCGATCTCCAACCAAGCCAGCTGGCGATATCTCCCAGGGCATAGAGAGACCGCTCGATCAGCTTGGGCATCGGCACGGCCTTCGCCGGCAGCCAGCCGAACCAGGACCGGAACGCGGCGGCAGCGTCGGCAAGTTGCACGAGGTTTGAGTGCGCCACCTCCAGTGTCAGTTTCGAGGGTGCGTCCGGCCTCAGAAAGAAGGACACCGTTTCGGCGAGATCATCGAGTTGGACTGTCTGGAAGGCTTTGGCGTCCGGGGGTACGGGTACAAAAGGCAAGGCTGCAAGTGCCCGCAGCAAAGCGCTACCGCCAAAGGCGGCCCGGCCGATCACCACAACGGGCCGCAGGATGACCCAGTCGAGATCCAAACCGGCGAGGATCCTATCGCCCTCAAGCTTTGTGCGCGAGAACGCCGTGGGGTTGGGACGATCAACGCCAATGGCTGAGATCTGGATGATCCGACGCATCTGCCGTGGCACGCAAGCCTGGAAGAGCGCCGCCATTCCATCCCGATGGACGCCTGCGACCGAGTCTCGCGGGCCATCTTGAAGTGCGCCGGCACAATTGACGATGGCATCGACCCCATCAAGATACGGATGCCAGTCCTCGGGTCTGGTGAGTTTTGAGATGTCGGCGGCAATCGTCCTGTTTGAACCCTGGCCAGCCGGTACTGAGCGCACCAGCCGCACGACGTCGTGGCCTTCAGCTGCAAGGCGCGCCGACACCGCCGAACCGATCAAGCCGGTGCCGCCCAAAACAAGGACACGCAACCTTAAGCTCGAGCGCTGATCGTTGGGGCCAGCCACCTGTTCGCTTGCACGTCCCCCCATCGACACCCCCTGGTCCCGAACGCGGTCAAACAAAACTATATGGCTCAGAACGACCGCTCTGATCGCCGGGATGATATGCTAGGGGAACACAATAAGAGGATGGTGCCCAGGGGCGGATTCGAACCACCGACACGCGGATTTTCAGTCCGCTGCTCTACCAACTGAGCTACCTGGGCGTGCCTATCGTGCGGCCGGGTGTGACGGACCATCGAGCGAGAATGTCGCGCAATACCTAACCGCGTACGGCCAATTCAAAGGGCTCTGGCTTATAGGCAATCGATCCGGCTCTGTCGAGACCGGACTTCGCGGTCGTTCTTTGTACTTTTCCGCTTAGCTCAGTCCTGCTCCCCGTCCGGCGAAATGCCCGGCAGGTCCTCGGCGGCTGGGTCTCCGGGAACGACATAGCCTCCCTTCAACCAGCGGCCGAGATCAATCTCCGCGCAGCGTTTAGAGCAGAAGGGACGATGAGCTTTGACGGTCGGTTTTCGGCAAATCGGGCAGCGCGAAACGGCCTTGGGCACTTTGCTCACATTGCCTGCACCGCTCACTCGGCGTCGACCTCGGCCTTGGCCAGCCAGAGCAGCGCGACGGGATACCCCTCGCCCGCCAGAAGGCTCACCGTCTCCGTCAGCGGCAAGCCGACGACATTGGTGTAGGAGCCAACAAGCTTCACCACGAAGGCGCCAGCGATGCCCTGAATGGCATAACCGCCCGCCTTGCCGCGCCATTCGCCGCTGGCAAGATAGGCGCCGATCTCTTGATCCGTGATATTGCGGAAGCGCACGCGCGTCTCGACCACGCGTTCGCGCCAGCGGCCTTCTGGCGTCACCATCGTCACGGCGGTGTAGACGCGATGCGCGCGGCCGCGCAGCAACCGCAACATATCGGCAGCCTCGTTTTCGAGCTCGGCCTTGCCAAGCACGCGCCGGCCCACAGCCACGACCGTGTCGGCGGCGATGAGGAAACTCTTGGCGAGTTCGGGCTCGTTCTTGACGAGCTTCAGCGCGGCTTCGGCCTTAGCCTTCGCAAGCCTGCGCACGATCTGACGCGGCACCTCGCCCTTGGAAACAGTCTCGTCGACCGAGGACGGCCGCAAAGCGTCAGGTGCAAGCCCTGCCTGCTCTAGCAGCTGCAGCCGGCGCGGGGACGCGGAAGCGAGCACGAGCTTGGGCCGGAAGCTGGAGCCAGGCTTTTGCGCGCGACGGCGCGTCGGACGCTGCGGGGCTCGTGTCTTGCCTGGTATAGCAGCGGGCGCGGACTCGGTTTGCGCCGGCGTGCTCCGCTTCAGCCCGAGCAGGCTACTTAAACCGGTAAGTGATCCGACCTTTAGTGAGATCATAGGGGGTCATCTCGACCAAAACTTTGTCACCAGCAAGCACCCTGATCCGGTTCTTGCGCATACGTCCCGCCGTGTGGGCGATAATCTCGTGTTCGTTCTCGAGTTTCACCCTGAAAGTGGCGTTCGGGAGGAGTTCAGTGACCACCCCCGGAAATTCGAGCATCTCTTCCTTCGCCATATGGCTCCTTCCGCATCTCTGGATTGCCGCGGAGAATGGTCGGCTGAGCGCCTAAAATCAAGGCTTGTTCCCGCGATTCTGCGTGTGGGCCGCACAAGAACCTCATACGTATGGCGCGGTGTGAGGCTCGATCTCAAAGCCTGGTCTTGCGCGTCAGCCTCGTCTTGCGCGTGCGACGGGCCAAGCGCATGATCGGGGATCAACCGAGGGAGGGATTGCTCATGAACCCGAATAAGGCGCTTTGGGAAAAGGGCGACTTCACGCGTGTCGCCGCGACGATGCGACAGAGCGGCGACGCGCTTGTTGAAACCTTCGGCATCACTGATGGGCTCAAGGTCTTGGACCTCGGCTGCGGCGATGGGACAACGGCCTTGCCGGAGGCAAAGCGCGGGGCGGACGTTTTGGGCGTCGATATTGCGAGCAACCTCGTTGAAGCTGGGAACAAACGCGCTCACGAGGCTGGACTCTCCAATTGCAGATTCCAAGAGGGCGACGCTTCAGATCTGAACGGTTTGGAGGATGAGAGCTTCGACCTCGTCGTGAGCATTTTCGGGGCGATGTTCGCCCCAAGGCCCTATGATGTCGCCAAGGAAATGGTGCGCGTCACGCGCCCAGGTGGGCGCATCATCATGGGGAATTGGATACCAGGTGACCCCACGCTTATCGCTCAAGTGCTGAAGGTCAGTGCTGCGTATACACCGCCACCGCCCGAAGGCTTCGTCAGTCCGGTAACGTGGGGTGTTGAGGACGAAGTGAACGCGCGCTTCACCGCTGCCGGCATACCCGAAGGCAACATCAAGTTCGCGAAAGAGACCTTCACGTTCAACGCCGACGTACCGCCCTCGGAGGTCCTGAGCACGTTCAGGCACTACTATGGCCCAACGATGAATGCCTTCGAAGCCGCCGCGAAGGACGGTCGGGCGGACGCGCTCCAGAAGGAGCTCGAAGACCTATTCAACAGTCACAACAAAGCCGACACGCCGGGTACGACGTCAATTCCAGCGACGTTTCTGCGGGTCACCGTCTCGCGCGATTGAACGGGTCGTTCTCTGGCCCCTCTCCAACTGCTCAGGTGACGGGGCGCCTCACACCTCAAACCATGCCGACCAAGCATCCCAGTTGTCCACGAGGTCGGCCAGGATGGCGTAGCCGGAGCCGTCGCAGTGCATTCGATCGCCACGCGTAAGGCTCTGCATGTAAGACGGGTTGGCGAGGAGCGGAGTCTGGATATCGAGATACGGTACCCCCAGTTTCGCAGCCAAGGCGATAAAGCGCCGGTTTAGCGAGATGGCCGTATCTTGCGAGAATGTGATCGCCATGCTCTCGTCGGGGTGCATGGGAGAGCACGCGACATTGGCTGGCGGCAGTCCGACCCAAAGGGTCGGATAGGCATTTGCCGCCTCACTCGCAATCGCTTCTGCGTTCTCAACCGACTTCTCTTCTTCGACACGCCGGCCCGCACCGACAATCTCGGCGACGTCGTTGATACCAAACTGGAGAACGACACGATTGTCCGCCCCCTTCGGAAGACGCGATCGGCACTCGTGCTTCCAGCGGCTGCGGATCTCGTCAGTGGTCACACCGCGAACTCCAAGGTCGTAGAAGGTCAGCCGAAAGTTTCGGGTGAAGCGGCGCTCGCACAATCTTCCAACCCACCCGAGACAATGCTCGTCTCCGGACCCGTTGATATAGCTGTCACCGACGAAGCAGATGCGCAGGTCTCGCATTGCGTTGTACACTTTCAAAAGAGGGCTAGGAAGCTACAAGAAACCTGACGTGAGCAGACAAACCCACGGCGCGCAAGGAAGAACCCGTGCCTCCGGAATGGAACGTGCCCGATCGCGCTAGCGCGCTGCTTAAGCAAGTCTTTGTTTGCGCTACCGACCTACCGGCCTGCTTGAGGGAGGGCGGGTGAGAGAGCCAAAGCTGGGTCCTATGCCGTGCAACC
>JASJEH010000055.1 GCA_030064755.1 Methyloceanibacter sp.
TCCCCAATTCCAAATCGCAAGACGGCTGGCGAGCTGGCGTCACGCTGTTATGGGAAAACGGACCCTTCCGGCGCCTCTTGCTGGCGTGGCTGCTGAATGGCGTCGCCAATGGGTTACCGGCCACGCTTTTCTTATTGTTTGTCACACATCGGCTGGACGCTGCGGATCAATCCAGTGTGTTTTTGCTCATCTATTTTGGAGTCTCGGTCGCGGCGCTGCCCTTCTGGGTATGGACTGCACGTCGTTGGGGAAAGCACCGTGCGTGGAGCGGCGCCATGATCTGGGCCTGCTTCTGGTTTGCGTTGGCGCCATTTTTGGGGCCCGAAGATCTCGGCTGGTATGCGGCGTTATGCGTAGGGACGGGCCTGGCTTTGGGCGCCGACCTCGCCCTGCCCCCTTCGATGCAGGCGGATGCGGTCGACGCGGAGACCGCTCGGACGATGAGGGCCAGAACGGCGCTCTACTTCGCACTCTGGGGAATGGCAACGAAGCTTTCGCTGGCCCTAGCAGTGGGCATTGCGTTCCCACTGCTCGATTGGGCTGGCGGCGCTGAGGAAGGCGGCTGGATGCTTGCGCTGCTCTATGGCGGTGTCCCGATCGTTTTCAAGGTTGCAGCCATAAGCTTGATCGCAGGTCACAAACTCGATGAGACGGCGCATCGCAAGTTACGCGACCAGATCGAGGCTGGCTTTACCCCAACAACGGTGGAGCCGGCTGACGACAAAGCGTCCTATAGTGCTCAGGGCCGCCGATAGGCGCTGAACAGCGTTGAAGCCCAACTGTTGCGCTGAGGGAGAGCTAACGCGTCTACACGCCAGCTACTGGTGTGTAGACGCTATATGCTCGTTCAAAGCAGCTTGGCCTAAGAAGAAGACGGAGGTGCGTCACCGCGCATGCTGCCTACCACGCCATCTTCAATAGGCAAGCTCCCAGGTACGATCTGAGCGTCACCAGCTGAGAAGAGATTGTTTCCGCCATTGATCATGAGCTGCTGCCAGCCCGCAGCTTCGACATCAAGCAGTTCAATGGCCCCAGCGCTTGCAAAGGTCTGCCCGGGGAGGAGGTAGTGGCTCAGCACCTCTGCCAAGTTCCGCTTGGCCGGTGGTGCCGTAAGCGCGCCATCAGCGGCAAGGACTGAGGTCCAATCTTCTTGACCGGCGCCTGTGTCAGTCGCGGCGCCTGTTTTAACAGACGAGAGAAATGACTGGTAGGAGATGGCGCTCTCGCTTCCTGTTTTGGAGTCTGTTGTCTCTTGCGAAGCGTTGGCTGGCCCCGCCAGCGTGATGCCGACAACAGCAGCACAAGCGATCGACTTCCACAGCATTCGTGTGTTCCTTCTAATCTCATGGTTAGCATCATCGCAGGGCGAGATGACCTACCTGATGGACGTGAGGAGGCCACCCGGGCTTTACCAATCGAAAGAGTGTCGATCCTTGATCGTGTTTACCGACCGAGCCTCTCATTGGTGCGACATCTGTTCATGGACGACCCAAGCATCGAAACCTCCTCTGAGAACCTGCCGACGCCGAGGAGCCGGTCTAATCGCGTCCGGCCAAGCTGTCCGGCCACAAGTGGGAGCCAGCGCGTTCCATTGGGGCGCGTAAGGCGCTACTCTGCCTAGGTGAGAATTTCTATGTCACCGGGTGCGCTTCTGGTAGCGGCAGCCCTTACGCTAGTAGGCGCTCTGACAGGCTGGCGTATGGGTCGTCGGAACTACAAAGCCACGCTGATCATGTGGCTACTCCTGGCGCTGGCCGCAGCGGGCTTGTTGGCCAGTGCATCCATTTGGGGGTGGAGCGGTGCTGGAGTGCTTTCAGTGCTCGCTGGATTTGGCATCGTTGTATTCTTGATAGGCAGCATCCCATCAGGTTTGGTCGCCATGTTCCTCAACAGGAAAGCGTGACTGAAATGTCCCGGCGCCTCGCAGGGACTTGGCCTTCACCCCTGCCCCGGCGTTGCGCAGGCTGTGAAGAGTGCGTGACGCCGTCGTCGTGCACCGCCGCCGTCGCCGCGCGGACGGGCGACATCCGCGCCAAGGTCTCACCTGAAGCCTAGTAAGTACCGGCAGCAGATGTCTGAGGGGTCAGCTAGAACCCGCCGGTCGTGCGAAAACCGCCTGGTCTTGACCGACCGCCGCGCCCGCCGCCGATCGTACCGCCGGCGGTCCATTTCCCGCCGGAAGGTAGGCGAAAGCCACCGCCGATGTTACCGCGGCGCGGGCGCCGCCGCTGCCGATAGCCAACGTTGAAAAGATCGTCGAGCGCCCCGCTCTCCAGCGCACCCTTTAGAATCCCCCCAATCACCTCGCCGATCTCATCTCCGTTGCTAAAACCTCCGATCGGATTGTCGAAGCCCGAGCGGTAGAAGCGGTCGCGCGAGCGCTCCAACTCGGCACGCCGTTCGGCAAGTTTGACGATTGCCTGCCGCGTCTCAGTGACTTGGCTTTCAACGTTTCGAATACGATCGAGATTCTCGTTGAGCTGGCCAACTAGGCTTTCATCCTTCGCCGTCGGGGTCTGCTTCGCGTCACGCCATAGTTGATCCAGGTCTTCGCGCTCTATGGCCTTCGCGAGCATTTCCACGGCATCGCGATGGGTCGGGTCGCGTTGAGGATCGAGGAGGACCTTGTCCTTTTGAGCGCGTTGCTCGAACGCAGAGCGAAGCCGGTCAAGCCGGCCCTCCGCATCGGTCAGCGCTCCATGTAGCGTCTCCAATCGGGTCTCAAGCTCGGTGATACCACGAGCCTTCAGCAATCCACGTTCGATCTCCTCGAGAGCGGCATCCTCGGATTCGGCCTTTTCAGCCACATGCTCGGCATGCTGTCGAAATCGCTTCGGAATCTCCGTGAGCATGTAATAGTCCTGGCGTGCTTTTTCGAAACCGATCAGCCGCGCAATTCTCCTGTCGAAGAAGCGCGTGAGGCCGCCTGCCTTGTAGCCAGACGTTCCGTACTTGGCATTCCACAAATACATGAAGAGTGGATCGGCTTTGTATGGCTTGCCTTTGTCGTCGAGATCCGCCTCCGCGGTCGCGGCCTTGTCGTTGGCCGCCTGTGCGATGGCGGTCGCGCTTGCTAGTTTGCTGCGCTGCGCTTTCCAAGCGTCATTCGCCTCGATTTCGGGTTCTGCGGCTTCCTTGAGGTCTTCAATAGCCTCCATGGCAGAATCGACCTCATCGACTTTCGCCAGACGTTCGTCTTCGACTTCGGCGATCTGACCCTCGAGCGTCTTTCGATCAGCCATTGCTTGATCCACCCGCTCTTGCCACTGCCGCATTAGGTCGAGCGCTTTGGCTTCTGCTGCATCTATCTGATCGACGACATTGCCTTGCTTAAGGGCGTTTAGACGCACGCGTGCGAGCGCTCGGAAGGTTTCGGCCTGCCCGGTCCTCAGTACAGAAAGCTCTTCGGACGCGTTGCGCAGTACGCCTGACAGATTGTCCTCGTCGCGGCGAAGTCCGCGGAGGGCCTGTTCGAGGGACGATAAGGCGTCACGAGACGAGATCATGCGAATGAGCTACCAGTTGGTTATTGATCCGCCCGAAACTGGCATGGAGTAGACTGGCTTCAGAGCGCCTCGCTGCTTCACGCCGAGGATGCGATCTTGGATGATACCGTCATCGAGCTTGTCGTCGCGAACGCTCAGATAAGTCTGGTGCGGTACGCGAACGCCCCACATATCAACCGTTTCCCTCTCGCCAGTCTCCTCATTGGTAATCTCTCGCGACAACTTTGACCCGTCTGGCGCGATCGCCTCGACGAGGAGGTAGTAGTTCCGCGCATTTGGATTGACGTCAGGGGTCGTCTCCACGGCTGACTGGCCGCGCTGAACGATAACCAAGTTGTAGGTCAGCGAAAGGTCGTCCCGCAAGCTCTTGAGGTCAGCAACTGCCCGTCGCGCACGAGCACGGTCCGAACGCGATAGGGCGTTCGCGGCTTCCGCCTGAAGAGCCTCTATTTCGTTCTTAGCGTCCTCTGTACGCGCTTCCGTGCGGGCTGCAGTCGCCACGGAATTCAGTTCACTGGGGAGTGTTTCGGTGAGCTCTATACGAGAAGCCTCCGCCTCTTGCCGCGCCGATGAAGACTGCCACCACCAATTGCCAAGAAACACTACGCCGACGAGTGCGAGGGCGGCGAATATGCTCCCTACGAGACGTCGCTGTACCCAGAGCATCGCGACTTTACGCTTCAGCGCCGACCCTTTGCGCTGGTAGGTAAACCGACTTTCCTTGAGAGCCTCAATTCCCTCATCGAGAATCCGCTCACTAACCTCTAAACCCTGGCCCTCATAAATCTCACGAAGCCGCTTCTTCAGAACGTCATCGCGACTGGCTTGGTCAAGCTCGCGTTCGACGAGACTTTGTTCGTGACGGAGTGTGTCGACGACATCCATCGCCAGCATCAGATCATCAAGCTTAGGTGCCGCCGCTGATGCTCCGGTGCGCTCTTCACTCATCTTCGGTCGCCATCTGTGCCGAACGTAGCACCGCTAACCGGGCACTGCTTCTGCTTGCCGCTGCTCTTCGAGCACGAGCGCGTTGCCCCGCTCAGCCAGCTTTGCAACGCGACGTTTGCCGTCTTCAACAGCCTCTCTAATCTCCTCCGAATTCTGCGTCGCAAGCTTGCGCATCTCGGCGATGATCTCGGTGGACTTCTCCTGATAATTGACCACCGAATCCACCAGCTTCTTGACAGCATCGGCGCGAATGGTCGGACCATAACCGGCTTTCAGTGCTTCTTCCTGCACCTTGCCGCCGATCTCAGAGAGAACTTCAATCGACTTCGACACGCCTTCCTTCATCTCATTGAGCGTTTCGGTGGCCTCATGAAGACCGAACATCCCTGTGAAGGATGCCTTGAGGGCGGTCAAGACCGAGTCGTTCGTGGTGAAGAAAGAGACCGACTGCTGGTACACGCGCTCTTTGGCAGACGTCGCCTGCATAAGCCGCGCCATGATGACCTCGGACGTGTTGTAACCAATCGTAAGATTATCGGCGAGATCCTTAGCGATTTGGTAGCGGCCTTCGGAGTTTTGCATCCGGCGCAACAGCTCGTCGCGGGAAAGCTCTAGCTTTGCACGTTCGGCGGCATCTTCTCCCTGATAGCTCTCGACCGACTTTGATGCCTCGTTGAGCTTGTCCTTAGCCTGGCTCAACTCGGCCTCGGCTTTTTTGAGAACTTCGAGTGCCGAAACCTCTGCTTGCTTCAGCGCACCACGAAAGTCCCGATAAGCCTCCATGATCACATGCTCGCGCTGAATCTGATCCTTTGTGTCGCTCGATACGTCAAGGTAGATTTCCTTGAGCTTGTCAAAGCGGCCCGCGATGTCTCCGCGTGAGATTTTCATCCAAACGTTTGTCGCCCGCTCAAAAACATCGAGCTTGTCGTCCGAAATCTGGTCAACCATTCGCTTTGCATCGTCGCGTATCGAGTTGAAGCCCTGCGTGATGTCGTCGTAGCGTTCGCCGACCTTAACTTGACTAATCTGCTCACGAACAATTTCGTTGAAGACACTCATCTGGTCGAGTGTGCGTGTGATCACTGCAATGCGGTCAGGATCGAGATCCGTGATCTTCTCAAGCAAGCCAGCGATCGGCTCTTCGCCGCCCTTCTCTGGCATGAGACCGAGGTCGTGCATCGCACTGGTTGCTTTGTCGAGATATTGCAGAGGCGTTTTTGCGACGACTTCGGACATTGCGATCCTCCAAGCTACAGCCTTTCAAAGCTCCAACACGTGTCGGTAGGCTGAATTGTTTATATCAGCCCTGTGACATTGTCATAATGGATAGAGGTCCCGCGGCTAGTCCAAGTTGCGGGCATTGGGCACGAAGAGCTGCTGCCCGTCGATCTTGAAGCCTCCAATCGCCTCTTGCCCCTCGGCGCCCGTCAGCCAGTCGATAAACACCTTGCCCTTGTCGGCTTTGACTCTGGGGTGAGTTGCTGGGTTTACCAGGATCACGCCGTACTGATTGAAGAGTTGGCGGTCTCCCTCCACGAGAACCTCAAAGTCACCCTTGTTCGCAAAGCTCAGCCACGTGCCGCGATCCGCAAGCGAATAGGCCTGTTTCCCGACTGCCGTGTTGAGTGTCGCTCCCATGCCCGAACCCGTTTCCAGGTACCACTCGCCGCTTGCGCGGGTAGGATCGGTCGCGACGCGCTTCCAAAGCCGGCGCTCAGCCTTGTGCGTTCCCGAGCCGTCTCCGCGCGAGGCGAATAGCGCCTTCGCCTCCGCGATCCTCTCAAGAGCTCGGCTCGCATCCGTCAGTCCCCTGATGCCCGCAGGATCCGAAGCCGGACCGACGATGACAAAGTCGTTGTACATGACATCATACCGTTTGACGCCCCAGCCTTCGGCGACAAACTTCTCCTCGTCGCCCTTTGAATGGACGAGCACGACATCGCCATCGCCATTCCTCGCATTCTTCAGCGCTTGACCCGTGCCGACCGCAACCACACGAACCTCGATGCCAGTTTTCTCGGTGAACTTCGGCAGAATGTAATCGAACAGACCGGAGTTCTGCGTGGACGTTGTGGACTGGACGAGGATGAAATCGTCGTCTGCCGCGAGAGCCAGGTGCGATGTTGCAAGCAAGCATGTTGTTGCAAGGAGGCAGAGGAAAACCAGGCCGAGAAACCGGAGTCTGTTCAAGGATGCGGTCAGGTGAACCTCCTTCAATTTAGAGCACGAGCCCACCACGCAAGAAGGCGCGTGCGCTCTCGCTATGCGGACTCGTAAAGAAGCTCTCGGAGTCTTGATGTTCGATGGCGCGGCCGTGGTTCAGGAACACCACGTCTTTGGCGAGGCGTCGCGCCTGGCCAACGTCATGGGTCACGAGGATCACCTTGATGCCGCGCCGTTGTGCGTCAAGCAGCAGCTCTTCGATCATGAGCGCAGACGCCGGGTCGAGGCTCGAGGTCGGTTCGTCAAGAAACAGGACGTCGGGCTCGAGGCTTAGTGCGCGCGCCAGACAGAGCCGTTGCTGTTCACCGCCCGATAGGATGCGGGCCGGCGTGGCCGCATGCTCTTCGAGACCCGCGAGCTTGAGAGCTTCAGCGACCAGCTTGGTACGCTCTGGATCTGTGATGTGGCGCAAGCCCAAGGCATGGGAAACGTTTGCTGCCGCAGAGCGGCGAAGTAGGACAGGCCGCTGAAAGACCATCGCTTGGCGCTTCGCCAGGAAACCGTCAAGGGGACGGCCCGCCCAAGTAATCTTGCCCGCCGTCGGAGCGATCAGCCCATGCAGCAATCTGAGCAGAACGCTCTTTCCCGCTCCGTTTGGTCCCATAATCACCGTTAGGCGCTGGCAATCGATTTCCAAATCAATGTCGTCAATGACACGCTTGCCAGCACTCTCATAGGTGAGGCCTTCGAGCCTGATCGGAAGAGGAAGGCTGACCGCGCGATCGCCGAAGCTTTGGTGTTTGCTGACAGGATCAAGCATAGGCGAGACGCTTCGCAAGGCGCTGGACGGAGATAAGGGCGCCGTTGACGGCGAATGCGATCGTAAGAAGGATGATACCCAATGCAAGAGCAAGCGCGATGTTGCCCTTGGAGGTTTCCAACGCGATTGCGGTCGTCATCGTGCGAGTCACGTGATCGATGTTTCCGCCCACAATCATGACCGCGCCTACCTCGGCAATCGCGCGCCCGAATCCGGCGAGAACGGCTGTGATCAGACGATAGCGACCGTCCCAGAGCAACGTGACGACAATAGCGGTTGGAGACGCTCCCAAGGAGCGGAGCTGTTCGTCATACTCCTCAAGCAGATCCTCGCAAGCCTGACGGGTCAGCGCGCCAATGATCGGGGTTACGAGAACGACCTGCGCAATGATCATCGCAGTCGGCGTGTAGAGCAGCTGAAGGACACCCAGCGGCCCGGCATTCGACAAGAGAAGATACACAAAGAGGCCCGCGACCACCGGCGGCAGACCCATCAACGCGCTGAGTACCGCCGACACGACGCCACGCCCCGGGAAGCGGTAGACGGCAAGCGCGCCCCCAATCACAAAGCCGAGAACGCTGGCGATCGCCACCGCCGTCAAGCTGACCCGCAGGGACAAGAGAAGAATTTCGACTAGATCGTGATTGAGCGTCACGATGAGGCCGAGGGCCGTATGAAAAGCGTCGCTGAAGTCAGACATACAATTGAACCGCGCGTTACCGTTCGATCAGTTTTCTCGATTGACCATTCGGATTTCCCAATCGTTCTTTAAAAGTGGAACGCGTTGTCGAACGTTGCTTGCCCACTCCTATTGGTGGCTGGTATCACCAAGCTAAGAACTATTCAAACCCGCAAGGGCAACTGGGCAATCGTCGGAAGAGGAAACAGTAGCGTGGAGCAGCATAGCCCCGTCAATGGGGGGTCGCCGCGCCCTCAAAAGAACAAAGGTGGCCGCAAACGCGCACGCGCGTTTCCGAAGGGACGACAACTCGACCTTGCGGCGCTCGAACAGGTTAAAGAGCTGCTTGGAGATCGACCTCGGCGGCACGACCTGCTGATCGAATACCTCCACCTGATTCAAGACCGCTACAAGTGCATCTCCGCTCCGCATCTGCGCGCGCTATGTGACGAGCTCAAGATGCCGCAAGCCGCAGCCTACGAGGTGGCGACTTTCTATGCCCACTTCGACGTGCTGAAGGAAGGCGAACAGCCACCGCCGAAGACGACCATTCGCGTCTGTGAATCCATCACCTGCGCGATCAAGGGTGCTAACGCTCTCCACGATGCTTTGGCAGCTGGTGTCGACCCATCGCAGGTTCGTGTCGTGAAGGCTCCGTGCATGGGGCGTTGCGACACCGCGCCAGTGTGTGAGGTAGGACACTATTTCGTCGACCACGCGACGCCAGAGAGTGTCAATGCCGCACTCGATACCGGCAAGCACGACGCGGTGATTCCAGACTACAAGGACCTGACCGTATATCGTGCCGAAGGCGGATACGCTGTGCTGGAGGAATGCCAAGGCGGCAAACACAGTATCGAAGCCATCATCGAAGAGATGTCAGGCGCTGGATTGCGTGGGCTGGGTGGTGCCGGGTTCCCTGCGGGCAAAAAGTGGCAGATCGTTCGCTCTTTCGCGGCCCCACGACTAATGACGATCAACGGGGACGAAGGCGAGCCGGGCACCTTCAAGGATCGCTACTACCTTGAGCGAAACCCGCATCAGATGTTCGAAGGTGCGTTGATTGCTGCCTGGGCCGTGGGGGCTGAGCGCATCTATCTGTATATGCGCGACGAGTACCCTGCTGTGCTACATATTTTGGCCAAGGAGATAGCGGCACTCGAAGCGGCTGGCATTATCGACAAAGGAAAGATCGAGCTGCGCCGGGGTGCCGGTGCGTATATCTGCGGCGAAGAGTCGGCGATGATCGAATCCATCGAAGGCAAGCGCGGATACCCGCGCAATCGGCCGCCTTATATCGCAGAGGTTGGCCTCTTCAATCGCCCTACCCTCAACCACAATGTGGAAACGCTCTACTGGGTGCCAGAAATCATAAAGAGGGGCGCTAAGTGGTTCGCGGATCAGGGCGCCAACGGTAGCAAGGGCTTTCGGTCTTGGTCCGTGTCCGGTCGCGTCAAGGAGCCGGGAGTCATCATCGCACCGGCCGGCGTCACTGTGAACGAACTCATCGAGCGCGCTGGTGGTATGGAAGATGGGCATACATTTAAGGCCTACCTGCCAGGAGGCGCATCCGGCGGCATCCTGCCCGCGAGCCTCGGCGATGCGCCGCTCGATTTTGGCAAACTCGACGAGTACGGCGCATTTGTCGGTAGTCACGCCATTGTCGTTTTCTCGCAACAGGACCGTATCGCCGATATCGCAATCAACTTGCTCCAGTTCTTCAAGACCGAGTCTTGCGGACAGTGCACGCCGTGCCGCGTGGGATGTGAAAAGGCCGTGGCCCTGCTCGAACAGGATACTTGGGACAAGGAGCTCCTGGGCGAACTTGAACAGACGATGCGCGACGCGTCGATTTGCGGGCTGGGTCAAGCCGCTCCGAATGCGTTTGCAACAGCGATTAAATTCTTCTCCGAAGACGAAGGCACACCAATTGGCCGCTAGTGGATGAGGCGATGACAGATCAACTAAAGTTCACGCTTGATGGAAAAGTAGTCGGTGCAAGCCCAGATGAGACTATCTGGGAGGTCGCGAAGCGCTACGGTATCGAGATCCCTCACTTGTGCTGGCTTCCCCAGCCCGGGTACGCCGCCGACGGAAATTGCCGTGCCTGCATGGTCGAGATCGAGGGGGAGCGTACGCTGGCCGCCTCTTGTATCCGCAAGCCTACGCAAGACATGGTCGTCAATACCGCGAACGATCGCGCCACCAAGGCGCGGCGCATGGTGATGGAGCTCTTGCTCGCCGACCAGCCGCCCCGTGAGGAATCGCCCGACCGCGTCTCGCCGTTCTGGCACTGGGCCGAGGCGCAAGACATCGACACGTCGCGTTTCCCCGCCCATGGCATCATCGAGCCCGACCTGTCGCACCCCGCCATGGCGGTGAATCTCGACGCGTGCATTGATTGTGGCCTGTGCGTCCGCGCATGCCGCGATGTTCAGGTGAACGACGTCATCGGCATGGCCCTTCGTGGAATTGATGCAAAGCCGGTGTTCGATTTCGACGACCCGATGGGTGATTCCACATGCGTGGCGTGCGGCGAATGCGTTCAGGCCTGTCCGACCGGTGCGCTCATGCCGAAATCGATCGTCGATCCAATCACGCAGCATGGGACACGCGAAGTCGACCGCGAAGTCCATTCAGTTTGTCCCTATTGTGGCGTGGGCTGTCAGATCAGCTATCAGATCAAAGACGAGAAGATTGCCTTCGTTCAGGGGCGAAATGGCTATTCGAACGAGAACAGGCTCTGCGTGAAGGGTCGGTTCGGCTTTGACTATATCAGCAACCCGCAAAGGCTTACGAAGCCGCTTATCCGCAAACCGGACATGCCCAAAGGAGTCAATGTCGACCCGTCGGACCCCTACACCCATTTCCGTGAGGCGAGCTGGGAAGAGGCACTCGACGCCGCCGCATCCGGCTTGACACGCGTTGCCGACGCAAATGGCGGCGACGCGATCGCGGGGTTCGGTTCCGCGAAATGCTCGAACGAAGAGGCTTACCTCTTTCAGAAGCTGATTCGCACGCGCTTCCGCTCGAACAATGTCGATCACTGCACGCGTCTATGCCACGCGTCTTCCGTCGCGGCCTTGATCGAAGGTATTGGCTCGGGCGCAGTGACGGCGACCTTCAACGAAGTCGAGCACGCCGACGTCATTGTAATTATCGGCGCCAATCCGACGGAGAACCACCCCGTGGCGGCGACGTTCTTCAAGCAAGCGGCACGGCGTGGTGCGAAACTGATCGTCATCGACCCGCGCGGACAGTCACTCAGCAATTACGCATCGCATATGCTGCGCTTCAAATCCGGAAGCGACGTGGCGCTGCTTAACGCCATTATGCATGTCATCGTCGAGGAAGAGCTTTACGACGTTCAGTACCTGCAAGCGCACACAGAAAACTTTGAGGCTCTGAAGACGAACCTTGCGAG
>JASJEH010000050.1 GCA_030064755.1 Methyloceanibacter sp.
AAGGGCTTTCGTCCGCGGGCTGAAGAGGAAGTGCTGGAGAACATCCGCAGTTGCGCGGAACAGCTGGGCGGTGGCGTCGAGCGCATCTTCCTGGCCGATGGCGATGCGTTGACGCTGTCGACCCGCCGCTTGGTGACCGTCCTTGAGGCGATCCGCAAGGATCTGCCCAGCGTCCGGCGGGTGTCGAGCTATTGCCTGCCGCGCAATTTGCGTAAGAAATCGGTGGCGGAACTTCGGGAGCTCAAAGAGCTCGGCCTGTCCATCGTGTATGTGGGTGCGGAATCGGGCGACGACGAGGTGCTGGCGCGCGTCAACAAGGGGGAGAACTTCGAGACGACGCGCGAGGCACTCGACAAGTTACAAGAGGCGGGGATCACGCGCTCGGTGATGATCCTCAACGGGCTCGGCGGTGAAGCGCTGTCACGTCAGCATGCGGCAAACTCGGCGGCGCTGATGAACGTTACGCAGCCTGAGTTTCTCGCCACGCTCGTTGTGAGCTTTCCGCAAGGCGAGGCGCGCTTTCGCGAGAGCTTTCCGGACTTCGAGCCGCTCAGCGTGCTGGGATTGATGCAGGAAATGGAGCAGCTCCTGTCCCAGCTGGAGCTGAAGCGGACTGTTTTCCGCAGCGATCACGCCTCGAACTGGCTGATCCTGAAAGGGACTTTGGGCGCGGATAAGCCACGGCTGCTGCAAGAATTGCGCGCCGCCATCGCAGCGCCTGACGCGGCCCCACTTAGGCCTGCTTGGGCGCGCGGTCTCTAGGGTTGAAGCGCGGCATGGCATCGATACTTGCGCTCGAGCAGCCGCTAGGCGGTAGCGCGGACCGAGACTCGCTCAAGCAGCCGCTAGGCGGTAGCGCAAAGAGAACTCAGCGGGCTTCGCCGGCCGGCGGTTCGAACAGTGAGAGTGCGGTGAGGCCACTCCCCGTCTGAACACTCAAGTACATTTTGTCCGGATAGCCTGGGAAAGCGGCACGATAGACCGCGATTTGCGATACGCCGTTTGCGAACCGGTCTAACTCTTCGGCGTTGTAATTGCCTTGGAGCAAGTCGTTCGCTTCGGCGAAATCGAGATCCTTGATTGTGACCGTACAATTCCGGCTGACTTCGTCATCCGACTTCCTACGGCCGAAGGTCACCGTCACGGGTGCGTGGTCAACGATCAGGGCATAACCCACTTCGTTGTATACTGACAGTTTGCGCAACGACGGTTTGGGGAGCTCCCGGTGCGAGAAGGACTGCACTTTCGCATCCAGGCTGCGCCGGTCGAATTGGGTCGAGATGCACAGCGCCTCAAGCGCCTTCGCCGATCGGGACACGACAGGCTCACTTGCGAGCGCGGGGCCGCAAACGAGAAGGCATGCTGCCGGGAGCGTCACCGACAAGGCAGCAGCGTGATACGTCTGGCGTTTCATTGTAATTCACGCTCCGCCTGTTCGAACCAGCCGATAACGCGGGCGAGATGGTCCTCTCCCCAGGTCGTAATGAATTTCTGCGTACTGAAGTCGGCCGGGTCGCGGAGCGCTGTAAGCCGTTGTTCGACATACGGCAGTGTGAGCGGGATGCCGCACAGTGCGGTGATGCAATGCTTCCAATCGTCGTAAGTCTTAAGAGAGTCCATCTCGGTCACTATTATCGCAGCCTTCGCAAGCCGCTGCTCTGGTTTAATCTAGCGCTCAACGGACGAAGGCCGTATCGCGTACGTAATGTTATAATATTACAACGTTGAGGCCATCCGTCAAAGTCAGACGCGAGATCGTGGATCCCGGCGGCGCCTCTTGCGTCACTGCCTCGGATTGTTGCGCTGAATCAACACCGTCTTCGCTCCGAATTCGCTAGACTTGTGTTAATGGGTTTCGCACCCGGACATGTTGAACCAGGAGAGACGATGAGCATTGAAGATTTGAGCCTTGAGGAAGTGGAACGCCGCATTCAGATTGTCGAGGACAATATGCGCGAGTTGATGGAACAGGCCGCTGCCTTTTCCGGTGCTGCGGACGAGGCGCGTAATGCCGACCGCATCGCAGATCAGCAGGAGAAGCTCGATGCCCTGATGGCCCGACGCGAGCAGTTGATCGCGAAAGGCTAGCCGATGGGTAAGAAGTCGGGCACAAAGCACGGCCATAAGAAAAAGCCGTGCTCGAAATGCCCGAAGAAGAAGATGTGCAAAAGATGTCCCGAGCGGGCCAACAGCCGATAGGGCAAGCCGCACCTACAACGACGCCCGACCGCCTGCGGCGCGACAGTTCTCCGGAATGTCGTGACCGCCCGTCTTGAAGTTTTCACACGTGAGAAACAGGTCGTGATGGCTGCCGAGCCCATAGCCCGCGACGGCCATGACGGCGAGAATCCCAATCAGCGCCCAGCGTAACTTGGTGTGGGTCAGCCGTTCGATATCGGGAACCAGCGCTAGAATGATCACGTAGAGCAGATAGGGAAACGTCACCAACGCACTCACGAGCGCGAGGACCCACAGAGCCCACGTGGCTGGGCCATCTGGCTGATAGCTCTCCACATCGATCGTTGCGGCAAGCACAAGCCAGACCGTTGGCAGTGCCAGGAGGAAACGCCCCTGCCAAGGCAGCCTCAGAAGCGGCGTCTCCAAGCGCGGAATGAAGAAGCTCGCCAACAGCGCCGCCGTGGCCGCTATCCAGATGTAAAGAATGTGCGTGAAGAAGATTCGGCCGAACACACCGAACCAAAAGGTCGCGTTAGCGACCGTCGCCGAGAGCGCAATCACCGAGATCACAAAGACCTTGGCTTCCGCCTTGTTGATAGGCTGGGCGCTGTCTGTCATGGGCCGGGCTACGGATCACATGGGCCCGTCACTAGCGCTGCCGGCGTCGGAACAGTCCCCGGAACGGCCCGCGGCGCTCGCGGTACTGTGCGGGTCTGGCAGACCTGCTTCCGCTCGCTGTCTGGGCTGAGGATGGCGCCGAAGTGGGAGCCCAATTACCCGCCGGGTCAGCTCCGGCGACAACAACTTTGGCGGTGGTCACGCCGCGGCTTTCCACGAGGTTGAAGAGGGTCTCGGCATTCTGCAGCGAAAGCCGCACACAGCCACGAGAGCGTGGCGTGCCCATACCAGGATTGTTGGAGCCGTGAATCGCATGGCCGCGTGTTGTAAAGAAGATGGAATGAGGCATGCCCGCACCGTCCCATTCCACGGAGTAATGCATTCTCTCCAGACGGAATGCGGTGTAGTTGCCGGTCGGAGTCGAATAGCCGGTCGCGCCCGTAGAAATAGGCCAGCGATAGCGCATCTCACCATCTACGGATACGGTCATCGTCTGGCTCGGCTTGTCCACCTTGATAAGAATGGACGCAAATGCCGGGCTCGTCAGTGTGCTGAGGACTGCCGCAAATACCGCGCCAGCGACCCAACGCCATGGATTGCCCCCTGCCCGTCTTTTTGCGTTCCCGTGCATAGCGATCTCTCCCTCAATGGCGCTTTCGCCATTCACATCATAGCATGATGCGTTCATATGAGGGTCCGCACGATCGCGTGACCCGCTCGGCCGCATATGGGGTGACAATGCGCGCGCGCAAGGCCGACTGCGCGCGCTGAAGGCTCAATCGGCGGGCGGTTTGAGAGGGCATCAATGTCAAATGTGGAGATTTCTTACTACTCAGACGTGCTCTGCATATGGGCCTATGTGGCAGAACGGCGGCTTGACGAACTCGCGGTCCAGTTCGGCAATCAAATCGAGATTGTCCCCCGCTACTGTTCGGTGTTTCCCGATGCGTGGGGCAAGATCAAAGGAAAAGGCGGATTCGAATCGTTCAACAAACATCTCAAGGACGTCGCCGAGCGTTTTCCCCACATCACCGTCAACGACGCAATTTGGCTTGGTGGGAAACCTCGCACCTCGGCGAGCCCCCACCAGTTCCTAAAGGCGGTGGAGCTCATTGAGCGTACCGACGACGCATACCAGCGCCCCTATCTCGAAAGACTGAGTACCCAGGCCGCTCGCAAGATTCGCCATGCCTTCTTCGCCGATGCCATGGACATTAGCGATTGGGAGGTGCAGTGCGAGGTCGCAACGCAATTAGACATCGATACCAATCTGATCGACCAAAAGCTTCGCTCCTCGGAGGCCCTGGCAGCTCTCGCCATTGACTATGGCCTTGCCGCCGACAACGGCGTTGCGGGCAGCCCTACATTTGTCATGAACGAAGGACGGCAGAAGCTTTTCGGCAATGTGGGCTACAGGCTTCTTGAGGCCAACGTGCTAGAGTTGCTGCGGCAGCCCAAACAGGATGAAGCCAGCTGGTGCTGAACAGCGGCACCTTAGTGCGCGCCCCCGCCCGCAAGACCGATACCCGTCACCAACGCGATCCAGACTTTGATACGCAAGCCCCAGGCCTTGATGATCCCCAGCCCGCCAAGGATATGACCGAGAACGCCATGGGGCAGATTACGGTCATATGTCTGGACGATGCAGCCGCTGCCGTTGACTAGAAGCTCCTGATGCTCGGGATAGACCATCTCGATCGCCGTAACGACCTCGCCGCGCTTAGAGAACTCCGAAGGCTCAATCAACCGGCCAGTGGGCGCGAGCTGACCCGCAGCAATTTCGGGCTGGATTGCCATGATCCGCGCGGGAAGAACCGCATCGACCATCGCCACATTGAAGTTGGTATCGCAAGCAACCTCGGCCGGCATCCCGACATAGAGGACCGAGCGCGCGACCTGCGAAAAGCCGGCCACAACCCTCTTCGGATGAGCTTCATCGCGATCGGGAATAATGAGCATTGCTGGGTTCGAAGCGATCTGCGACGCCCGCGCTCCGACATGTAGCGTGAGCTGATCAACAACACCATCGACCTGAGACCGAACGGTGGTCTTGGCGAGTTCGACCTTCGCCTGCTCGAGTTGCGCCTGTGCGCTTTCGCGCTGCGCGGGCAGCACCTCTTTCAGCTGCAGGTTGGCCTCGTCGAGCAGCGCTTGGGCTTGAGCCACTCTTGCCTCCCCAGAGTCCCTGTCGGCCACGGCAGCTTGGAAACGCCTCTCGTTGAAGGCAGGCGAATCGCGCCGCTTCAACTCGGCCTGGTCCTCAAAAACCTCAATTGCCTGCTGCAGCTGTGCGTTCTCTTTTTCCAGCGAGGCCTCCGCCGAATGTACCTCGGCTTCGGCAGAGGCAAACGACTTGTCGATCTCGGCAAGTTTGAGTTCAGCCGTCTTCACGGCCGCGTCTTCGGTTGTCTTGTCCACGGTGAACAGCACTTGTCCGGGTTTCACACGGGACCCGTTGTCGACCTCAATGCTTGTAACCGTGCCGCCATTCTCGCTGACAACGGGAACGGTCCGGAACGGCACGAAACCCGTGTAGGACTTCGGGTAGTAATAGAACACCGTGAAGAAGACGATGAACGCTAACGCAAGCCAAGCGAACAATGCCACGTGGACGTTGTAGAGCGTGATCGGAATACCTTTCCAGCGCAGATACATGATACGCAGAACAAAGGGGATGGAGGTCACGGTCAGCTCGATCACGCTTTCGGCCCTCCTTGCGCTGGCCCATCGCTGTCTTCAGGCACACTGTCTGACTTGTTCTCCGTCTTGTCTGCCGGGACCGACTTCTTGGGCTGAGCCTTGGTTGGCTGAGCCTTGGCTGGCTGGGTATTGGCCGGCTGGGTCTTGGCAGGACGAGCCTTTGCCTTCCGCACTGGTTTCGGCGCCGGCTTCTCTTGCGGTTCGTCCGGTACGCGCCTGCCGGTGTGATCGTGCTCGCCGAGATGCTCCCGATGCAGTTCGTCGAGCATCGCGCCCTCCAGTTCGCCTTTGAGGATGTGCTCTTTCCTCGGTTCGAACCACAGCATCAGGTCGCGCGCCAGCGCTGTTGCGATGAGCGCCAACGGAAGCAGAATGCTGAAGTGACTCAGCGGGGGGAAGATCTCATACGCGAAGGCAATCATGAGTAGTGTCGGGATCGTCGTCTTGAGCGGCGTCCCCTCATTGTGCTCTTCGGCGAAGCGGTCGAACCGCGCGTAAACATGGAAGACGGCAAAGACCAGCAGGAACAACAAGATCAACGCCATGAATGACGTCATGTCTGTTTCGCCTGGTGGAGTCCACCAAGGGACCGTCTGCGCTTCAGCGCCCGTCGTCGATTCTGCTTTCAAGGCATGCCCCCCTGCCCTCAGCGAATAGTGCGTGTTCGCTTCGTTGCAACCGCGCTTATGGACTCAACAGAGTCTCGACCGCCTTGAGCAGATTCGTATCGGGATTCTGCAAGCAGTAGTCGCGGAGCTTTCTGACATTGGCTTTAAGCGTTTCGACTTCGACGACCGTATTGCCGCGCTTGCCGCTGTAGTAGCCATGGAGCCAAACGGCGATCGTGTCCGGGTCGGAGACCTTGTACAGTGCGAACTGGTTGCACGTGATCTTGCCCACGTCGACCGTGACCTGCGCAGATGCCACTGTGGCCAGTGGAACAGAGAGTACCAGAGCGATTGCCAGGGACCTTCCGGACACGGCAATTGATTTCAAGCGATCGATCATGTGCAAGGCTCCTGCTTACTATTTGCCATCGTCGTTGTGACCCTCGTCACCCGCGGAAATGGAGGGTCTACCGGTCGAAGGCGTCTTCTTGATGGCGGGGGTCGGCAGCGCCTTACTCGGGTCCGCCGGAATGAAGTGCACGTCTTGCTGTGGGTATGGGATCGAAATGCCGACCGAGTCGAACAGCTCTTTCACGTAGCGCTGGAGATCCCAGTAGACGGTCCAATAGTCAGACGTCTTGACCCAAGGCCTGCAAATCAGATTGACGGAGCTGTCGGCGAGCTCATTGACGCGGATTGTCGGCTCGGGGTCTTTCAACACCAGCGGATGAGCGTCAACTGCCTGTTGAAGTACTTTCAATGCCTCGGGGATCGAGTCGTCGTAGCCGATCCCAAAAACCAAATCGACACGACGCGTCTCACTGGCGGTAACATTGGTAATGATATTGCCCCAAACATTCTTGTTGGGGATCACAATGACTTGGTTGTCTGGCGTCGTGACGGTCGTTGCGAAAATGTTCGTGCTCTTCACCGTGCCGGCAACGCCACCCACGTCGACATAGTCACCCACGTCGAACGGGCGGTAGATCATGATCATGAGTCCGGAAGCGAGATTGCTGAGAGAGTCCTGCATCGCGAGAGCCGCGATGATGGATGCACCACCGAACAATGCGAAGAGCGGTGTGATGTCGACCCCAAGTCCCGACAGCACGAGCATCAAGCCGATGGCCAGCACAATCCAATAGACGATGCCAACGATGAAGGCTTGAAGCAGGTCGGAGATGTTCGGAACATGACCAATCCAACGCCGGACGAGTTTGCGCACCATCCTGGCGACAAAGAGCAGCGCCAGGAAGGAAACGATGACGATCGCCACGTTCTTGGCGAGCGCGATACCGCCATCCTCGGCCATGAGCCAATCCATTGCCCAGGCCATGAGGGTCTTGGTATCCGCCTTGCGCGTCTCTTCGAGGAAGATGGCATTTTGATAGTCCCGATAGACGGTGATCTCTTTGGTATCGCCGCCCTTTTTCTCCCAGGCGTTGAGAACCGCGCTGTAGCGATCGAATAGATCGTTTCGCTCGGCGTAGAGTTTGGTGAGTTTTTCTCGCTGTGCGTCCGCGGTTTCGCCAGTGGCTTTCGAGACCGCAATCTGCGTATCCACAACCTGCTCGGTCTTGCTCTTGACAATATCGAGCCACTTGCCCGCCAGGGCCTTGAGCTGATCAACGGTCAAAGGGACTGTAAGAAGCTCGAGATCCCCCAACTTGATTTGGGGATCGGTAAGCTGACTGGGGAAGATCACATCGGCTTGGGCCGACGCCGCTCCTGCATCCTGCGCGAATGACGGCTGTGGCGGGTTCAACCATGCAAGGCTGCCTAGAAGCAGCAAAAAGAGACCAATCAAGCGAGGCATCGTCTCCCCCCAACTCCCGTTCCGAACGCAGACCTTTACTAGCCGTTTCGCTTCAACTGTAAAGCCCCATACGTTCCGCTGTCGAACTATCTGGTACCGTCCCGCGCCGCCTCAGAAGTAGAAGGCACTCGCCATCAGGAAGTAGACGAGAACCCCAACAACATCATTGCTTGTCGTGATGAAGACGCCCGTGGCTGCCGCCGGATCAATGCCCAAACGGTCGAGCGCCAGCGGAACGAAGGAGCCGACGATCGCGGCGATCGTTGTCACGGTCAGGAGCGACATGGATGTCGCCAGGGCAAGCCTGACAGGGTCCTCCACATCGAAGACGAGTGAGCCAGCAAAGATGAGGCACGTAAGGATGCTACCTGCGATAGCGCCGTTCAGTAGTGCGCCAAGAAGCTCGCGGCCGAAGCGGTAAATCAACCCGTCGCCGGGCCAGTTCGAGCCCATCGCCAAGGCCTGTACCGAAACAACGGAGGCCTGCAGACCTGCATTCCCCGCCATCGACATGACAACCGGGATAAAGGCCGCAAGTATCGCCGCCTTCTGAAGTTCTTCCTCGAACGAACCGATAATGATCGCGGCGATCGTTGCGCCTACCAGGCCGGCCAAGAGCCACGGGAGACGGTTGCGCACAATTTGGGGAACGGAATCAGTTGGCCGGGCATCCTCGTTGACACCGCCCATCTTGAGCATGTCTTCGGCCGCTTCTTCGGCGACGACACGCGCCAGCATCTTGGTGGTGATCTGCCCCACGAGTTTGCCTTCGTTATCGACGACCGGCAGGCTCTTGAAGTCAGCACCGGATGTCGCGAGGGCGGCATCCTCCTGGTCCGTGGTGGACGAGACGACTGGAAACTCTTTGGACATGATGTCGGAGAGCGGCGTTTCTGGCGGCACGAGCAACAGCGCACGCGGCTTAAATGCGCCGATCGGACGGTTGTCCGCATCGATCACAAAGACCGTATCGACCGATCCGATCATGTCGGACGCGCTTTGCAACGCAGCCACGGCTTCCGCGGCGGTACGATCGGGGGCCAACGCAACATGGCGCTTTTGCATGATCTCGCCTGCGCTCTCTTTTTTGTACGCAAGAGAGGCCGCAATGCGCTCGACAGACTCTAGGTCGGGTGCCAGGCGATCCTGCACGTCGTCCGGCAGATCCTGGAACGTATCGAAGGCTTTCTCGGGCGGCATACGCAGGATCAAATCCCGCAACCGTTCGACGGTCTCGTCCCTCGTTATCGCGGCGCGATACTGCGGCCGAAGCTCCGAGAGAACCCGCGACGAGATCTGGTCCGGCAAGATGTCGATCAACCTGCGCGCCGCCTTGAACGGCAGCCTGACCAAGAGCTCCATGATGTCCTCGGGCGACCAGCTCTCGAGGGCCTTCCGTACGGTCTTCTTATTCTCGTCGCGAATGAGTCGCCGTAGGGCTTTTACGACGGCTTTGTTGGCGTTGCGCGCAGCGCCCTCGCCTTCCGGAACCCATTTCAGATCCGCTATGGCTTCGGACTCGACCATTTCTACCTCGGGATGGCCCGCCAGCCGGGCACGATGCGGTGCAAGTTTCTGGACCCATGCGACACGGGGTCTGCCGCACACGCCATTGCCGGTCAATGCGACGTATCCGTTCGATATGGCTGTAGGCGCTTAGGGCAAGCTGTGGTGGAGTGAGAATGAGATCGGCCCAGCGATCTGACCGAGCGTTGAACCGATCTCTCAAAGGTTCACTTCGATGTCATATTGCGGATGACGCCAGCAATCAGCGTCAGCACGATGCCGCCAACGCCGCCCCCGACAATGTCACCCACCCAGCCTTCGATCATCTGACCGGCAAAGCTGCCCATCAACTGACCCAATATTCCGCCACCGACGGCGCCGGCGATCGCATTCCCGACCGCGCCGAGCGAATAGTTTTTTGCAGCCGCACCCGCGGCGCTGCCACCGACAGCACCTGAGATGGCCTGCACGAGTAGGCCTGAAAGATCCATTTGTAGTCCCTCCCTAGTCCCGCGCTCTTCAGCGGGAGGTCACTTTAGATCGCTTGAAGGGGGTTCGTCACTTGTCTCAACACGCCAAGGGACGAGCGCTAGTCGATCCGGCTGAACGCACGGACAGCGGCATACGCCAAGAGTGACAAGACAAAGACAGCACCAATTGCGCCGAGCACCGCTACACCCAGGGGCAAGCGGTTCGCCTCCGCAATACCCAGGAAGTCGAACCCTTGGACGGCAAATACGCCAACCAGGCCCAACCCGATAACGAACACCGTTAGCGCCACGAGCCTCGCAAAACGTCGAACTTGCCTGCGGCGCTCAAGCCGGCTGCTGAACATTGCTCGGCGTGTCATGAATGACTTCTTCTCAGCCCGATACTTCGTGGATGCCCAAACGGCCGACCTGTCGCTTGGAAGCCAGCCCCACTGCCGACGCTGCGGGCGCAATGGCATCCTCTGCCACTTGATTCCAACATGGCCGCCTGTGGTAGCGGCTCATGGGCTGGCCAGCAAGCACTGACATGCCGCATGCGAGGCGGATCAGCGGCAAGAGCTGCAGCCAACCTAGCTTAGTCGCAGTGTCACGTAACGGCAGGATGTCAGGAGAGTTGACTTCGGTGCTGGAACCGGAGCGCTTCTATCGGGCTGGCGTTCCGCCACTCGGGGTGCATTCGCCATACGCCGGCGCGTCGCCATAGGTCAGACAGGTTGCCTGAGCTGTCTCAGCGGGTGCGAGCGTCATCGGCAAAGCGGGGCCCTGCTCCGTCACACAGCCCGCAAGGACCAGAGGTGCAAGCACGATCATCAGCCATCGCATAGGTTTCTCCCATGTCAGCCAAGGGAAGACGCTAACGACTTAGAAATATGGCGCAGATGTTGAAATTCAAGGGGGACGGCCAGCTCGGCCGCCCCACGCTATAGAGGCCTAGGCGCTCGGGTCCGAGTAGAAAATATGTCGGCCGATGCGCGCTGTTAGTTCGAAATGCTTGGCCCAATACGGCAAAACGTAGTCCGCGTGGTAGTGGGTTGCTGTCTCAAGCGAGGCCAGAACGTTGTAATCACTTTGTTGGCGCTCGTCCGAATTGTTGGCCAGCAGCCAAGCCGCGAAGCCCCGCACGCTGTACCAGACGTCTTCGTTCCGGATCTCGTCCGCTTTTCCATCGCAAGCGAAAGAGAACTGGCAGCGATTATGTAGATGCCTGTTCTGGTAGACAACGCCACAAACTGTGTTGGGATACCGCTTGCTCGCGACCCGGTTCAAGATCACCCGGCCCACGGCCATTTGACCACGCCAAGGTTCACCCCGCGCTTCGAAGTAGATCCCCTCGGCAAGACAGCGCAGCTCGCGCGCCGCTTCAGCATCCCAGATGAGATCCTCCTGCGTCCCCAAAGAGGCGACCTTCAGTGCCGCAGACGAAACTCCGCTGACGGCCTTGTCGCCACCTGACGCGCTGACGTTGTCGAGTTCTTTGCTCTGCATGGCAACCGCCTGCGCAGCCTCAGTAAGGCCGGCAATTGTGTTGTGCGACGCAACAGAATGTTTGTTTTTTTGCACCACGTCACCAGCGTGAGCTGGCGTAGCTAGTCCAAGCATTACCAAGACAAGCAAAGAGCTTCCGATGCTGAAGAGGCCTCGACCCCTCATAGATATTCCTCACAGTTGTTAACACTGTGCGGGAAAGACCCGCTAAGGCCGGGGTTTTTGCTGGATAATTCTGACGAAGGGAGGTTCAGCTTGTGACGAAAACGTGTCGTCTCTGCAAAAAACTGCGGCAAAGTGTTTCATTCAAATGGCTAATGTTGCATTGCAGCAACGCCAGATTTGCCGCAGACACGCCGGTGTATACGGAAGAACGTCGCCCCACGGATCAGTGGCGCGACGTTCTATTATTTAACCTGCTGAATTAATTATATAATTTTAAGACAAGATCTTCCGGATCAGCTTTACAACGACCAGGAGAATCACGGCGCCAATAAAGGCTGCAATAAT
>JASJEH010000051.1 GCA_030064755.1 Methyloceanibacter sp.
AAGTGCGTGGTGTTCTTTGTCTCGAAAACACCACCAGACCTGTTCTCGAACAGATCGTTCTGCTCCGTCAGGTTCACGAAGCCCGTGATGCGACCTGAATTGAAGATATGCGCCGCGCTCCGGCCTTTGACATCGATCGCTCGGTACGACGACGCACTAATCGAGCCTATGTTCGTTATGGCCACACCGCCAGCGTCAGCGCTGGAGGCATAGACGCCGATGCTGTTCTTGCCAGTGGTGACAATCGTGCCCGTGTTCGCAATAAAGATTGGGCTGCTTGAGCCGAGAGCCGCGGCTCGAATACCGAATGACTCGTGGTCAGCCGATGCCGTCTCGACGCTGATGATACCGGTATTGCGGATCCCGATTACGCTATTGGATCCGAACGAAATGGCTCGGATGCCGTGAACTCTGGCGGCGTCGCTGTGGACCGTGATGTTGCCGGTGTTCAGAATATCGATAACGACGTCGTTCTTAGTTCCCGTGGCGTCAATGCCAAGCGCGGTTCCAGAACGACTGTTCACGCCGATCACGCCGTTATTGATAGTCGTCAACCCAGAGTTCGCGCCACCGGCGACAAGTAGGATGCCTTGGGCATCGCCGCCCGAGGTACTGACTTGGATGTCCCCAGTGTTGTGGACACCAAAGCGCTGGCCGGTCGCATATCCTTTGGCTCCGATGCCGTACGCACTCCTATCCTGACTTATGGCGCTAATGAGTCCACTATTGTTGATCGACGCATAGGTATTCCCCCCATCGGCGCGAACCCGGATGCCATGGGCTACTCCGCCAAAGGTGCTGGCCTCGATGTCGCCACTGTTTTCGATGTCGATGTTGGTGCCGCCCCCTGTTGAGATGACATCGATGCCGAACGTATGGTCGGACTGACTAGCCGCCATGATCAGACCGCTATTGACCATCGACACATCGGAGTTCGCTTTAATGGGTGAAACTCGAACTCCGTAAGCAGGACAATTGGTGCATTCAGCCGTCAATTGCCCCTTGTTCTCGATATGAAACGACGCGTCCGTGCCCGATGAAAGGGTGGTCGCCAGTATTCCGACGGCGCGGGAAGTTTGGGATAACGCTGAGACTGTCGCCTCATTGGTGACGCGAAATGTCTGGCCATTTTCTGCGGCGACGGCGGCAATACCAAACGAGCTGGATTCTCCATTCGCCGCAACGGAACCCGTATTGGTTATGTCCAGGGCGTCACCCGCGCGCTCCAACTTGCCGTAAAGACCGAATGCGAATCCGCGAGTGGTTACCTCAACAACCCCTGAATTCGCGATCGTGATATCGCCGCCTCGAGCGCGCGCGTCGATTCCAACGAAACGGTCCGACGGGGCCACAGCGTTGCTGATCATGATGCGGCCGGAATTTTCGATCAGTACATTCGCGTTCCCAAGGAGTCCTTCAGCTGCAATCGCGTAGATTCCTGAGAAGTCCTCTGTTGCCTCGAGCGCAGCAATGTCGCCGCTGTTCCAGATCTTGATGGACCCTCCCAAGCCGCTCGTTCGGGCATAGATGCCCGCGTCGGCTTTTGCCGTCAGCGAGCCCGTGTTGTGCAGGTCAATGGCATAGCCGGTCGTGCTGAGATGAATAACGGGATCGGCGTCATGCACCCGGTCGACTGGATTGACGCAAATGAGGTCGGCGACCCCGCTCCGCGCAATCAATTGGCCGTCTTGGGAAATGTTGAGGGAGGTGCCGAACGGGTCGTCCAACACGCAGGTCGCCTGAGCGGCGGCTGGAGGCGGGGCCAAAGCCGGGGCGAATACCGCCAGGGAAGCGAGAGCCGTACCGAGCAACAGTGCGCGGCGGCGGCCCAAACTGCATCTGATTTCACGAGGTGCCAGGAGGCCGGACCGGCCTCCGGTATTCACTTTTCCATTTGTGCCGCTGCCTTGGTTGGCACTCGCACACGCCCCACACCGAACCGACTGCGTCATGTCACTCTCCTTTGGAGACAACAATTTCTGCGTGAGTGGTGGTCTATTTACCCGATAATGGTGTGCTTCTGTCCGAGTCTTGGCTAGTGCACTGAGGCAACACTCGAAAAAAAGATACTTGTTGGTATGTTCTGTTTTCAGTCCCGGCCACGCGCCCCATTCTCCTTATGGTTTTCCCGGAAAACTGGGAAAAATGGGTGTTCGGCAGGACCGATTCCGTGGCAAGAATTGGAGGCGGCTTCATCCGGATCGGCAAGTCTGAGGCCCGCCAAGGACAAGACAATGAGCCGACAGAGCAACAACGACCCGCCGCGATCGTTTGTCGAAAACCTTAGTTTGGTCAGGTCGCGTCGTATTCAATCAGGGCACGAGACGCGGCAGCAGCCGACGCCCGATGGGCACTCAAGAGGGCGTTTAGGAAAGAAGCCCTTCGACGCCCGTCGCGGTCTGGTCGCCTAGCCCACGTAGCCTCAAGGAGGACAGCATGCTGTTCATGTGCCACGTCACGATGCAGCCGGAGGACCGAGACGAGAGCCTCGGACGGTTTATGGAGAACGGGGTCCCTGAGGTTCCGGGGATTAAGCTGAAGGGCGTTTGGATCTCGCTGATGCAGCAGGAGTCTTTCATCCTGGTCGAGTCGGACAAGCCGGAAGCGATTGCTTCGCTCTTCGAACCATGGACCGATTTGAATGTCCACGATCTGGTCCCGGTCATGGACTTCGACCAGTTGAAGAAGTTCCTGGAAGCCAAGGGCTAGCTGCACATCAAGGGTTGGCCGCTTCTCAACGGCTGTTGGCCGCCCTGTAAAGAGGCCGAGATCCAGGTCTAGGGCTTGAGTTGCGCCGCGCCCTTCGTCTGGGCTCCACTGGCGTGCGCGTCATTGGCTTGCGCACCGTTGACCCCCGTGGCGCTGCTCTGCGTTGGGGCCGAGGCCGGAATTGCCGCCTCCTCCCAGCGCATCTGGGCCTCGATCGTGGCGTGCGCCTCCTGCGCCGAGTCCCGGAGCGCCGCGTCAAAGCGCTCAAGATCGCCGACGACGCCCTTGGCCATCTCCACATAGGTCTGGTGCACGAGCAATAGGCGTCGGCGCAGTTCGTTGTTCAGCGCCCGATAGGCCGCCGTTTCTTGCTCCTGCGACGCGAGGCGCGTGCGCAGTTCATTGCGCTCCGCGACGAGCTTCTGTATCGCGGCAGCACCCGCGAGCGCCGCGCTCTCGACCGCTTGGTCTGTGGATAGCTCTATGCGCTGCGGCTGGCCGCGATGCGGGTTCGTGCCGTTTGCTCTCGAGACTTCGTTCATCGTCCGGTCCAATCGTTACTCTCATCCCATTCATACGCGGGGACGAGAGAAAAACGGCTGGACACTCAAAGCCGTTCCCGGACGCGACAAAGAATCTGGCGCGGCGGCCTAGACCCCGCCAGCAGCCTGAATAGGGAACTCCGCCTTGATCTTGTCAAAGAGGCGGTCGCGAACGCCGCGATAAGCATCGAGGATCATTTCTCGCGAGCCTGTGGTGAGCGTCGGGTCGGGCGTCGGCCAGTAGGTCACGTCGATTGCGTAGCCTTGCGCCAGCTCTAGCGCCTTGTGTTGGGCCTCAGGAGCCAGGGCGACGATTCGGTCAAAGCCCATGTCGTGCAAATCGTCGATGGCCCTGGGGATATGATCTGCAATGTCGATGCCGATCTCGTCCATGACCGCGATCGCGAAGGGATCGGGCTTGCCGGGGCGGACACCTGCCGACTCCACATAGACTTTTCGCCCGGCAAGATGGCGTAGCATCGCTGCGGCCATCGGTGAGCGAATGGCGTTGCTGGCACACGTGAAGAGAACGGCGCCAGGCAAGTCGCCGTCGGCGCTCAAGGGGTCACCCCTTCCAGTGAAGGGCGCAAAGGAGCGTGAACAGTCGCCGCGCGGTGGCAATGTCCACCGTGACCTTGCCCTTCAGCCGTTCCATCAAGAGGTGGCTACCCTCGTCATGCAGGCCGCGGCGGCCCATATCGATCGCCTCGATCTTTGAGGCGGGCTGAGTCTTGATGGCGGCGTAGTAGCTGTCGCAGATCAGAAAGTAATCCTTCACGATGCGGCGGAACGGCGACAACGAGAGCATGATCTGCTGCAGCAACACACCGCTTTCATCGGATATCGCGAAGACGAGCCGGTTGTCGGCAAGCGACAAGTGAAGCGTGTAGGGCCCATCATGCCTTTCCGCTGCGAGGAGAAAATTGTTCTTCTCGAGGAGGTCGAAGATGGCAACTTCACGCTCATGCTCGACTTCGACGCTGTCTCGGCCGAGCGAGGCTTCGTCCAGCGTAACGGCCAGCAGCCGCGCCGTTTCAGGGAAGGTCAGTTCGTCATCCGTCTCGGTCATGATCAATCCGGAAGATTCAACCTGATGCCGACGGAGCGGCGGTGGGCGTCGAGCCCTTCGGCCCGCGCGAGCGTCATGGCCGCGGGTCCGAGTGTCTTGAGGCATTCCGCGTCGAGCTTCAGCAGCGATGTGCGTTTCATAAAGTCGAGCACGCCGAGGCCGGAAGCAAACCGGGCACTGCGTGCGGTCGGCAGGACATGGTTGGTTCCGGCCACGTAGTCGCCGATGACTTCCGGCGTGTACCGGCCGATAAATATCGCGCCTGCATGCCGAACCTTTTCAGCCAGTGCATCCGCGTTTTCCGTAGCGATCTCAAGGTGCTCCGGAGCCAGCCGGTCCGATAGCGCTGGCGCCTCGTCAAGGCTCTCGACCAGTATCACCGCGCCAAAGTCGTCCCAGCTTGCGCGCGCAGTCTCGGCACGCGGTAGCGTCTGCAACTGCGCGTCCACGGCGGCTTGAACGTCCTCTGCAAATCCCGCATCGTCCGTTATTAGGATCGACTGCGCCGCCGTGTCGTGCTCGGCCTGAGCCAACAAGTCGCTGGCGATCCAGGCCGGGTCGTTCTCCTTGTCGGCAATGACCACGACCTCTGACGGCCCGGCCACCATATCTATTCCGACTTGACCAAAGACTTGCCGCTTGGCGGCCGCCACATAGGCATTGCCGGGGCCTACGATCGTTGAGACAGGGCGGATCGTTTCCGTCCCGAAGGCGAGTGCGGCAATAGCTTGAGCGCCGCCGACCCGATAGATTTCATCCACGCCAGATAGCGCCGCCGCAACGAGCACCAGCGGATTGAGTTCGCCGCGCGGCGACGGGACGACCATGACCAGACGCTCCACGCCCGCGACCTTCGCCGGCACGGCGTTCATCAGAACCGAACTCGGATAGCTCGCGGTGCCGCCGGGAACGTAAAGACCCGCTGAGGACACGGGCGTCCAGCGCTGTCCGAGCTCAACGCCGGTCTCGTCGATATAGGTCTCACTGGCGGGGAGTTGCCGGCTGTGATGATCCAGAATGCGCGCATGAGCAAGCTTCAACGCGTCGACCGTCTCTTCGTCCACCGCGGCAAGCGCTACCGCGGTGTCGGCTTCCGAGACAGCCAGACCCGCCTCGCGAAGATCGAGCCGGTCGAATTCTTTCGTGTAGTCGACCAACGCTTCGTCGCCCCGCGTCCGGACATCGGCGATGATCGCAGCGACGGCATCGTTCACATCTGCGGAGGACTCGCGTTTCATGCCCAGCAAGGCCTCGAAACGCGTCGCGAAGCCTTGCTCACGCGTATCCAGGGTCTGAACCATATGACCTCAAGCGTCCGCGGCTTGGGAGCCATCTGGACTGGAAGCCTCGGACGGGGCAGCACCGTCTTCGCCTGGGTGTTCCGGCTTGTGCCGCGTCCGCCAAGCGGGGCCTAGATCCCGCATCTCGGCTTCGATGCACTCGACATCGAGCTCCACGGTGACGTCGCCCGAGAAATACAGCAAGACCTTGCCGCCTGGCGATTCGCCAGGTTCGAACGCGACGGCGAGCAAGGACAGAACGCGCTCTTTGTTTTGTGGCGCGAGATCCTTATGGCGTGCACCGAGAACGCGATCAAACCGGAGGGCCGTCCGCAAGCGCCGATAGCGCTCGCTATCGCCGCCGGCGCTCTGCCAATCGAAGCGATTGACGACAGCCGCGAACCGCTTCTGCGAGGGCAGGTAGGTCATGTCGCCAACTCTCACGACCGCGTCCTGGAGCTGGGAGGACACAACCTGCAGATCCTCCTCGTCGAGAGCGAGCAGCTTAAGCATCGTCATAAGCAGAAATCACCGGTTAGAGCATAACTGATCTGGACCTACCACGCTTTCGGCCTGCTCCGGAAGACATTCCCGAAACAAGGCTTAGCCGGCGATCCGGTCGATTTGCGCGCCGCACTGACGCAACTTGTCCTCGAGACGGTCGAAACCACGGTCCAGATGATACACGCGGCCGATCGTTGTCTCACCATGCGCCGCGAGACCAGCGATGATGAGGGAGACGGAGGCGCGCAAGTCCGTCGCCATGACGGGCGCGCCCCGGAGCCCGCTCACCCCATGGACCAGCGCGGTATCGCCCCGAAGATCGATACGCGCGCCAAGCCGGGCCAGTTCCTGCACATGCATAAAACGGTTCTCAAAAATGGTCTCGCGAACCTCTGAAACCCCCTTCGCCGTGCACATCAGCGCCATCAGTTGGGCCTGCAGGTCGGTGGGAAAGCCGGGGAAGGGCTGCGTCTCCACGGATACGGCCTCCAGACCATGCCCGTTACGCGCCACCCGAATGCCGCCGGGCACTTCATAAACATCGACGCCAGTGGAGCGCAGCGCCACGAGCGCCTCCTGGAGTAGTTCGGGTCGCGCGCCCTCCAGAAAGATATCGCCGCCTGTAATGGCCGCGGCCATGGCGTATGTCCCGGTCTCGATCCGGTCTGGCAGCACACGGTGCTCGGCCCCGTGTAGCGACGGGACGCCTTGAATCTGCAAGGTGGAGGTACCGATCCCCCCGATCTTTGCACCCATTTCGACGAGACAGGTCGCCAGATCCCCAACCTCAGGCTCTCGGGCGGCGTTTACGATCTCCGTCTCACCCTCGGCCAGCACGGCGGCCATCAGGGCGTTGTGGGTCGCGCCCACGGAAATCTTAGCCAGCTCAATCCGGTTTCCCTTCAGGCCTTTCGGCGCCTTCGCGATGACGTAGCCTGCATCCAACTCGATATCCGCGCCGAGCGCCTCGAGAGCCACGAGATGAAGGTCCACGGGCCGCGTGCCAATGGCGCAGCCGCCGGGCAGAGAGACCTTGGCCTCGCCGCAGCGCGCGAGGAGCGGCGCCAGCACCCAAAAGCTCGCGCGCATGCGCGCGACCATCTCGTAGGGTGCCGTCGTGTCGACGATCTCCGCGGCTGTCAGCTTGTAGGTTTGTCCGTCATTCGAATCCTGGCCCGCCCGTTTGCCGGCGATGGTCACGTCGACACCGTGGTTGCCGAGAATGCGCGACAGGAGGGCGACATCGGCCAGCCGCGGCATGCCATGGAGGGTTAGTGTCTCGTTGGTGAGAAGGCTCGCAATCATCAGCGGCAGGGCGGCGTTCTTCGCACCGCTAATCCGAATGGTGCCCTCAAGCCGTTTGCCGCCCACAATACGGATACGATCCATAACGCGCTGCTCCCTCTGACGCGTCTTGCGTTCGACGCGCCTCGTTTCCCCTGTTCCGCCGCGATAGGCAATGCGGCAAGCGGTCAGTTTAGCCCTTTAGCCTCACCCCTGTCGCCCTTCTTCGGGGCCTTTCGGCATCGTCCTCTTCGCGCGGGCGTTCTCCTTGCGTTTCAACAAGTTGGACCGCAGCGCCTGGGCCAGCCGCTCCTGCCTTGCATCGCCAGTCTTCATGGGTGCTGATCCCGTCGCGGGCTTGTCTTCGTCGGCCATCTCTTCGCTCGCCGCTCTGACCCTCGTGCGCCCTTTGCGCATGCGCCTTTTACCCCATTGTTCCATTGCCGGTAAGGGTGCCTGGACTCCTTGCGTCACCAGGCCCGCTATGGCAGTTTGCGCGCCGCACCGGGAGGGGGCGTCCTATCGATTCACAGTGGATCAGACACGGCAAAGTGAATCAGACGACAGGGACCGGCCTGCCCGTGACAGACCCACCGGCCTATTTGGGAGCGACGCGATCGGACGTGAGATCGCGGACATCCGCAGGTCATTGGGACGCCGCCGTAGCTCAGTGGTAGAGCGCGTCATTGGTAATGACGAGGTCGACAGTTCGATCCTGTCCGGCGGCACCAGGTTTTCGACACTCTTTACCGTTAGTACGCGACGCGGGGCGCATAGCACTGGTCTGGACTGTTACACTGGGCTTACGCGGAGCTGGTATCGAGGTACTTCGCTGTGACACTGGGGTGGCACCTGGCATCAAGGCAAGCTGCGCAAATGCTGGTGTTCCTCTTCCGCTGCTTCAGGGAGATGTCGTCATGACGATGGAAGAGTTCGGTGACTTGGTCGGGAAGGTGGTGGCCTATGCCATCGGTATTCCCTTGATCCTTGTTTCACTGCTCGTCGCGTATTGGCTTGTCGTTGTGATCTTGCGGCTAGCCGGGGTGGTTGAACTGCCGGACCCGATCGATTGGCTTCCCCAAGAGTGGACGAAAGACCTGCCGATCCCACGCTGATCGGCACGCCTAAGTATCAGGCTTTCGCAGCACAACGTCGTAGAGCGCATCTGGACTGAAGGCGAACAGCACGAGCGGCCATTGCTCCGCAACTGCAAACTCTGTGACGGCGCGGTGAACCCCGTAGCGGCCGAGCCCCGTGTCGATATGCGCGAAGTCGTTGAAAGCCATGAACCCGCCGGGTTTAACCTTCGGGGCGGCAGCTTGCGCATCCCGCAGCACGGACTCATAAGCATGATCCGCGTCGATATAGATCCAATCGAAATGGGCATCCGGGAAGGAGGCGACGACTTCATGGCTCAGCCCGCAGTGACGGGTTACGGCATCAGCTGTGAGGCCCTGGTCGTTGAATAAAGCGTAGTCGATGTCGACGAGATGAAGTTCAGCAGGCTCAGTCCGTGCCACGATCGCACGCGCGTAGTCGCCACGCTGCGTTCCCACTTCCATCACAGTGGCATTCTTCGGCAGATGGTCGAGCATCTCGTGCCGGTTGGCACAACAATGGCACGAATCCACCAGATGCGGCGGGAGACTCTGCGACCGGGTCCTTGCCTTCAATGAGCGCGTGACACGATAGGCGGTCTTGATCCAGCGCGGCGACGCCATGCGTGCCCGAACGTTCCACCGCGCAAGTGCTTCTCTCAATTCTCACCCCAACACGTCAGGCGTTTTGCCGTTGCGGTCGCGTGCAATCAGCAGCCGGAATAGGACATGCGTCCTTTGCGAATGCAAGCGCGAAGCCTCTTGGCCGCGACCCCTCATTGCCGAAGGTGACCAGCCTGCCGCCTGAGGGGACAGCTTCAAGACTACTCGAATAGGGGATCTACCCCATCGAGACGATGTGGGCGGACGGCTAGCCTCTCCTCATCAACAAACGCACCAACCCAGACGCGACGGCGCCAATGCCAAGCGATCCTGACGAGGAGAAGACCGATGACTCTACTCACACGCGCGGCAGTCGTTGTGACGATAATTGCCGCCCTGTCCGCACCCCTCTTGATGGCCGCTTCGGCCAAGGCGGATGTACTTGCCATCGACCCGGGTGCCTCTGTGCTCCTGCCCGATGATCGCGACGGCGCCCGAGCTTTCGCGCCCTTCGATGTCAGTGCCGGGGATGTCCCCAGCAAGTCTCAGATCAGGAATTGCGTGCTGAAGATGGTGAGAACCGGCAAGGCGCACCTTATCCATCTCTGCACGAATACGCGGCCCGACAAGCCGACTTGTTGACCGCTGCGCCGTGACCTCAGGAATCGCCAGGGCCCGGTATTGCTCTGACGTGCAGCTAGGCCTCGTCCTTTTTTGGGCCGTTGGCTGATCCGCATGCCACTTGCCCCCGTTTTCCTAGTGTCGACCGTGATACCGGGGGCGTAGACTGCTATGCTCTGTGGACGGAAAAGCAACTATTGGAGGCATCCAGTGCTTAATCGGAGCCTTGGAGGGGCGACTGCGATCCTCGTTGGTTGTGCCGTCTTCTTGTTACCTCCCGCCGGCCAAGCGCATGCGCGCGATGGCGTGCGCGAAGATGCCCGGACAAAGGCGTCGGGCCAGAAGGTCCGGGCGCCCAAACGTAGAGCCGTCATGGCCGACAAAAGCGCTTCGGCCCAGGTGGAGCCCTTTTGCGTCAGACCTTTCGAGTATCCCAGGGGACGGCGCTAGGCACACATTGACACTGAGCCCGGACGACGGCCTCCGGGCTGCGGACCAAACTCCAAACGACGCGAGGCTTTCAATGGCGAAGCACAGTTATAAGAACGAAACGATCACGGTCTTCTTCGACCCCGACGTCTGCATCCATGCCGGCGCGTGCGTCAAAGGCCTTCCAACGGTCTTCGACTTGGACAAGAAGCCGTGGATCAACGTAGACGGCGCTCCGACTGAGAGGATCATTGAACAGATCAAGCAGTGCCCCTCTGGCGCGCTCAGCTACAAGCTGTCGAGCGAAACTTAGGTCGGTTTTTCGTTGAGCGCTGCGCTCTCACCCGGGTTGATTACCAGGTCGGCGGAGGCTGCATCCGCACAGCCTCCAAGTGGTTGGTTCGGCGCAACAACGGCGCCGATTCGCCTTACCAGTTGCGGATCGCTTGACGCCGTGCATAGCCGCGCGCATATCCCCTTGCATAGGGATAACGGTAGCGCGGATAGGCATAGCCGCGACCGCCATAGCCTGCATAGGCTCGACCATAACGACCCCCGCGCACATAACCGTTGCAGTACGAGTACGTGACGCAGCAACAGCAACAGGCTGTCGTGGTCGCGTAGCCGTAGTTGTGATACCGGCCACCGGCGGAGGCTTGGGACGACGAGAACGTCACCAAGGCGAACGCGATGGCCGAAACGCATAATGCCAGTTTTCCGGACATGTCTTTCTCCCTTTAACTCCGCCAAGTACAGCATGCGGATAAATTTCCGATCCAGGCCAAAGCGTTGTTATCCTTAACCTGGAGGAGGCCGGGGGCAGCGCTGCTCTGTCTCTTCGCGCTTGCGGTAACTTTGGCACTTTCGCCTAGTCGGCAAGTATGTGCACAGAGCAGAAGCCTCCGGCACATTGTGCTAGGCTCTGTGCAGGCTAGGACAGGGAGGAAACCGAGCCATGAAGATTATTACAGCAATTGCAGTTTTCGTTTTGGTTGCATTCGCCGGGACGATGACTTTCCAGTCACCGGCTGATGCGCGACCTGGCGTTGGGAAACGTGTCGGCAACGGCTTAAATGTCGCGACGCGGGGCGTCTATCGTGGCGTGCGGGGCGCGGGGCGCGGCGTTTATCGTGGCGCCCGTTGGGGAACACGCGCCCTTTGGGTCGGCACGGGTGTCGGCGCGGGCGCCGCGGCCATGACGCGGAATTGCAACTACTATCGCAAGCGTTACCAAGAGACGCGCGCTGCCAAATGGCGCAACAGATACAATGCTTGCATTCGCTAGCTCCGGTCGCGCCCCGCAACGCGGGGCGCACCCAATCCTTGGAGAAGGTAGCGCCTACGCGATACCCACACGAAGCGGAGCCGGGCACCCTCAATCGTGACAGAACATCACCAGGAGCGTGAACGAAATTGCGCCAGTGTTTGCGGCCGCGCCGGACAATGTCACATTGCCACGAGCGTTCCAGCACGTTCCGGCTTGGAGTAAGTTCGACGAAACGACTAAGAGGAAGTCCACATGAACGGACGGCACCGGCTAGTAGTGATGATTGCCATCGGATTGTGCGGCGCCGTCGGTTTAACGGCCGGCCCAACGTTGGCAAAAAAGAAGGCCAGCGAGACTGTCAGCGTTCAGAAACAGAAGAAGCGCGCAGCCGCAAAGAACTGCAAGCGCGGGCCCGTGCCACCCTTCATGCGCAACCCGCGTTTCATGAACCGCGGCTTCCTCAAGAACAGGTGCTGAGGCGCTAGGGCACTCACCTTTTCCTTTGG
>JASJEH010000052.1 GCA_030064755.1 Methyloceanibacter sp.
GGTTGGCGCGTCGGCCTTGCGACGGGCGCATCCTTCTCCGATGTGAGTGTGGATGACCGCTATAGTAGTGCGAACACGCAGACCTATCATCTCGGCGGCTATGTGGGCGGTATGGTCGGCGATGTCGCGCTGCGTGGCGGCGGCATGTGGGCCTGGAGCGACGTGGAGACATCCCGCGCCGTTGTCTTCCCGGGCTTCTATGAACGTCAGAACGCGGACTATGACGCGGACACGGGTCAGCTCTTCGGCGAAGTCGCCTACCCCGCGCAATTGGGGGGCGTCGAGCTCGAACCGTTTGCGGGTCTCGCCTTTGTCTCCGTCGAGAGCGGGGGCTTCCGCGAGAGGGGCGGGTCTGACGCGAGCCTGCGCGGCACGGAGGTCTCTCAGGATGTCGGCTACACGACCGTGGGCCTTCGCGCCGCCAAAACAATGATGTGGGGTGACATGGCCGTGACCCCGCATGTTGAGGCGGCGTGGTTGCATGCCTTCAATGACGTGACTCCGGACGCATCGCTCGCCTTCGCTACGACAGGCGCGGGTTTCGATGTAAGGGGCGTCCCGCTCGCGGAGAATTCCGCGCTGCTCGATGCAGGGCTCGACCTCGCGCTCACCGATCGTCTCTCTGCAGGTGTATCCTACCAGGGCCAATACGCGGACAGCGTCTCCGACAACGCCGTCAAAGGCCGTCTCACTTGGCGGTTCAACTAGCGCGCCCTCTTCGAGCGCTATCGCCTAGCGGCTACTTGAGCGCTTGTCTTTTGCGCTATCGGCCGAGCAGCGATTGGATTCAAAATTAAGTAGCCGCTAGGCGGTAGGGCCACGACGCTTGTTCTCTGGGTCGTCATGCTCGGGCTTGACTTGAGCCTGCGCCCGGGCCGGCAGAGCCGGACCCGGGTGAGCATCCATTAGGGAGTCTGCAGTGGAGGCAAGGTCCCAATGGATTGCCGGAACAAGCCTGTACTCGGGCTGGCGAAGCCAGACCCGTGTATCCGGCAATGACGAAGGTGTGTGCGGCGCGCTCGGCTATCCTAGCCGCGCTCGTGCGCAAGCAGGCCGCTCCTCCTCAAGTAGCGCGCCAGCGCGGTAGGGCAATAACAAGAAAGGCGCGCCGCCCGAAAAGGACGGCGCGCCCAACTCCCCTCAAATCAGTACTCGGACGAGCGGTTCTAGACCGCGTCCTTGGCAGCTTTAACAGGGCGCGCCTTGATCACCTTGCGGGCGGGCTTTGCCTTGAACATCGTCTCTTCGCCGGTGAAGGGATTGATGCCCTTGCGCGCCCGCACGGCCGGTTTCTTTGTCACGACGAACTTGGCAAAGCCAGGCAGCATGAACTCGCCGTTCTTCTTCATTTCCTTGTAGCCAACCGTGGCGAGCGTTTCGAGAACGTCCTTGACGTCCTTCTTCGTCATATCGAGTTGATCGGCAATGGTCTGGATGAGTGCGGTTTTTGTCAGCATTGAGTAGCGCTCCTAAAAGTAGGACGGCGCTCGAAAAGCCGGTTGCAACAAGCCCTTTTCGCCGTCCGAGCCAGTTCCGGCTCTTCATACCCTTTGAGGGATGGCCGATTCGCACGGCTTTGTCTGCACTTTTACGAAAGTGCCTGTGTGTATTTTGCCCTTTATTTGCAGGCCGAATCGCTACTCAGGAGGCCTTGGACTTGTCCGCCGCGGTGCTGTCGTTTCGTGGCGCGGGGTCTGGCTCGGGTATGTCTTCGTCCGCTTCGGCGCGGGCGGCGATGTCCCATACGGCGATAAAGAGGGCCGCGATCAATGGACCGACCACAAGCCCATTGAGGCCAAGTAGAGCAATGCCGCCGAGGGTCGAGATCAAGACAACATAGTCCGGCAACGCCGTGTCCTTCCCAACCAGATAGGGGCGCATCAGATTATCCACGAGCCCGATGACGCCCGCGCCGAATGCCATGAGTACCAGTCCTTTGCCGATGTCGCCCGTGGCAATCAGATAGACCGCGACGGGAAACCAGACGATCGACGCGCCTACAGCTGGCAGCAGCGACAGGAAGGCCATAACGACGCCCCACAGCACGGGAGCATGGATCCCGAGCGCCCAGAAGATGAGCCCGCCAAGAAGGCCCTGTACGATCGCGACCAAGATCGTGCCCTTGACCATGGCACGCACGACGACGGCGATTTTCTGGAACAGCGCACCCTTGTAATCGTCGGCAAGTGGAACCGCCTGGATGATTTTCTGCGCGAGCTTGCCGCCGTCGCGCAGAAAGAAATAGAGCAGGTACAGCATGATCGACACGCTCAGCAGCACGTTGGCCGTGCCTTGTCCGACAAGGACGGCTTGAGTCGCAAAGAACTGGCTGCCTTCGGCGAGAAGCGAGATGATGCGCGACTGAATATCGGCCACATCCGTCACGCCAAAACGCGCGAGGAAGTCCGTGGCCCAGCTCGGTAGTGCGTTGAGAAAGCGCTGGAGAAACGCACCGAGATCGAGATCGCCAGACTCGAGATTCGTGTAGATCGTCGTCGCTTCGCTGACGATCGAGGCGCCTGTGAGCGCCACGGGGATCAACACAATCCCGACAATGCAGAGCAGCGTCAGGAATGCCGCGGTGTTCCGCTTTCCTGGAAGCTGGCCATTAAACCATCGCTGCACTGGTGCGAAGACGAGGGCGAGAATCACAGCCCACAGTACGGCGCTATAGAAGGGCAGGAGGATCCAGGCAAAGGCCAGCGACACCAGGACAAGCAGCAGGACGAAGGTCTTGTCCTGAAGGGCGCCTTGCTTGACGTCGCCGCTCATGCAGAAAGCTCCATGCTCTTAGGGCCCATCCCCGGGCGTGCCCGGTTAAGGGTGCCCAATCATAGTGATTCACAGACCGCCCCGAAGTGCTTTTCCCGAATGGGCGAGGACCATCCCCAGCAACTACGACGCACAGCCACACGCGCGGGAGAACATCTTGCGAACATAGAACAAAGAGTGTACATTGGTCTTCCTACAAGAAGCTCGGCTCACCTAATGCCAACCGGGTGTGGACGAGGGCCTTTTGGGCCGAGCACCGCCATTTACGCAAGCCCTAAGGCTGTGAAATAAGGAGATTCGTCAATGTCGAACGCCGCGCTGCGCCTTGTTGAGGCAGGAGGGGATATGGACAGAGAGAAGGCGTTGGAAGCTGCGATCTCCCAGATCGAGCGGTCTTGCGGTAAGGGCTCGATTATGCGGCTCGGCCAGAATGAGACCGCCGTGGAGGTCGAGGCTATTCCGACGGGTTCCCTCGGGCTCGATATTGCACTCGGCATTGGTGGCTTGCCGCGGGGCCGGGTGATCGAGATTTATGGGCCGGAATCGTCCGGTAAGACGACTCTCGCGCTTCATGTTGTGGCGGAAGCTCAGAAGAAGGGTGGGGTCTGCGCCTTTGTCGATGCGGAGCACGCGCTCGACACGGTCTATGCCCGCAAGCTTGGGGTCGATCTCGAGAACGTCCTGATCTCCCAGCCCGATACGGGCGAACAGGCGCTTGAGATCGCGGACACACTTGTCCGCTCCGGCGCCATCGACGTTTTGGTCGTGGACTCGGTCGCGGCGCTGACGCCGAAGGCCGAGCTTGAGGGCGAGATGGGCGATTCTCTGCCGGGCCTTCAGGCGCGTCTTATGAGCCAGGCCTTGCGAAAACTGACGGGCTCCATCTCCAAGTCCCGCTGCATGGTTATCTTCATCAACCAGATCCGCATGAAGATTGGTGTGATGTTTGGTTCGCCCGAGACCACGAGTGGCGGTAACGCCCTGAAGTTTTATTCCTCGGTACGACTCGATATTCGCCGGATTGGCGCCATCAAGGAGCGGGACGAGGTTGTCGGCAACCAAACCCGGATCAAGGTCGTCAAGAACAAGGTGGCGCCGCCGTTCAAGCAGGTCGAGTTCGATATCATGTATGGCGAGGGCGTCTCGAAGATGGGCGAGTTGATAGATCTCGGCGTGAAGGCAGGGATCGTCGAGAAATCCGGCTCCTGGTTTTCGTACGACAGCGAGCGCATCGGTCAAGGCCGTGAGAATGCCAAGAACTTCTTGAAAGAGCATCCGGATATGGCCGACCGGATCGAACGTGCCATCCGGCAAAGCGCTGGGCTTCTGGCCGATCAGATTTTGGATGGCGAACCGCTTAAGGACGATGACGCTGACGCGTCGCCGGCTGAGGCGGAGACCGTCACGTCCATTTCCGGCACTGGTCGCAAGAGCAAACGCGGTTAGCTTTGCGAGTTTGGCCTGGCGTGTTAACCGGGCAAAGTCGGCCTTGGCGGCTGTCGCACCGCGGGCGCACGTCCCTATCGGGGTCCCCTTTCGGCTAGTTTGAGCTTGGGGCTAATTGGAGTATGGCGTGGAAGCGGGCGTCCCATTGACTTGGGGCGCCCCGTTTCGTTGTGATTGCTGGACAGGCGCGGAGCGAAACTTTATGTCTGCAACCGTTACCGCCCCGTCTGATCGGGTCGACTTGGGGTTTGGTGGCGGCGGTCGGGGCCACCGAATAGGTTAGGGTCCGGTTGTCTGATTGGGTCGCAGTTCGTGGCGGACATGCTGGCATTCAAGGGCTGGTCTCGGTGTCCAAGGGGACGCGGCAGATGGAGATGCGCGACATCGCGGCGTGTCTCTTCGGTCCCTCGGTGCAGCTGCTGTCAAGTTGGGTGCTGCTGAAGTGAGCGCGGGAAAATCAACGAGACCACCGGTCAAGTCAGCACCGGCCAAGAGCGCTGAGGCCAAAGTATCGACGGCTGAGAGGGCGGCGAGGGCGCGTGCCACGGCCCATGAGGTCCCGTCGCGGGTTAATGATTTGCGCTCCGCGTTCCTCCAGTTTTTTGCCGACAACGATCATGTGGTCGAGCCGTCGGCCCCGCTGGTGCCCCGACACGATCCGACACTGATGTTCACCAATGCGGGCATGGTGCCCTTCAAGGATGTGTTTACGGGTCAGGAGAAGCCTCGGTCTCTGAGGGCCGCGTCGTCGCAGAAGTGCGTCCGTGCAGGCGGCAAGCATAACGATCTGGACAATGTGGGCTTTACCGCGCGGCATCACACGTTCTTCGAGATGCTCGGCAATTTCTCATTCGGAGACTATTTTAAGGAGCGGGCGATCGCGTTGGCTTGGTCGTTTCTGACCGAAACGCTTGCGCTGCCTGAGGAAAAACTCCTCGTGACCGTCTACGTCGACGACGAAGAGGCGGCTGAACTTTGGAGGAAGATCTCCGGATTCGGCGAAGATAAGATCCTACGCATCGCGGGGGCGGATAATTTCTGGTCCATGGGCGATACGGGGCCCTGCGGTCCCTGCTCAGAGATCTTCTTCGATCATGGGCCCCATCTCTCCGGTGGCCCGCCGGGGACACCCGAGGAGGACGGGGACCGATTCGTTGAAATCTGGAACCTCGTATTCATGCAGTTCGACCAGGGTGCTGACGGCGAACGAGTAGCGCTGCCGCATCCGTCCATCGACACGGGTATGGGCCTCGAACGGATCGCGGCCGTGATGCAGGGGACCCACGACAACTACGAGATCGATCTCTTCAAGACTCTGATCGCGGCGTCGGTGGATCTGACGGGCGTTCCCGCGCAAGGGTCGGATGCGCCGAGCCACCGCATTATTGCCGATCACCTGCGGGCATCTTCGTTTTTGATTGCCGATGGTGTGCTTCCATCCAACGAGGGTCGGGGCTATGTCCTTCGGCGCATTATGCGTCGCGCCATGCGCCACGCGCATATGCTGGGTGCGAAGGATCCTTTGCTGCACCGTCTTGTCCCCACGCTCGTCAGCGAGATGGGGCGGGCCTTCCCCGAGTTGCAGCGCGGTGAGGCACTGATCGACGAAACGTTGAAGCTTGAGGAGACCCGCTTCCGGGAAACTCTGGAGCGCGGCCTGCGCCTTCTCGACGAGGCGGTCGAGGGATTGTCAGCCGGGGATACGTTGCCCGGTGAGATCGCTTTCAAACTCTACGACACCTATGGTTTCCCTTACGATCTGACGGAAGACGCGCTAAAGGCTAAGAGCATCGGCGTGGACGAAACAGGTTTTCAAGCCGCGATGGAGCGGCAGCGCGCCGAGGCGCGGAAGTCTTGGTCCGGATCGGGCGAGGCGGCCACGGACAGCTTGTGGTACGAGCTCAAGGAGGAACTTGGCGCGACCGAGTTCCTTGGATACGAGACGGAAGCTGCCTCGGGCGAGATCGTTGCGCTTGTGAAGAACGGCGAGCGGGTCGAGAAACTCGAGGAGGGCGATACAGGTATCGTGATCGTCAACCAGACCCCGTTCTATGCGGAGTCCGGCGGTCAGGTCGGAGATCAAGGAACGCTTTCGATTGCCGACAACGCCGTGTTTTCGGTTTCGGACACGCAGAAGAAGCTGCACGGTTTGTTCCTCCATGAGGGCGTTGTGGAGACGGGCAAGCTATTGCGTGGACAGACGGTCTCTTTGTCCGTTGACCAAGGTCGCCGCACATCAACGCGTGCGCACCACTCGGCAACCCATCTCGTGCATGAGGCCTTGCGGCAAGTTCTAGGAACACACGTGGCGCAAAAAGGGTCGCTGGTTGAACCCGGCCGTCTCAGATTCGACTTCTCCCATCCGAAGCCCATGAGCGCGGATGAGATCAAGGCCGTCGAAGACATGACGAATGCCATGATCCTGCAGAACAGTGCCGTCGAGACCCATCTCATGACGCCGGACGCGGCTATCGCCCGCGGCGCGCTCGCGCTGTTCGGCGAAAAATACGGCGAGGAGGTCCGCGTCGTCTCCATGGGCGTGACCCCCGGGAGCGAGAAGGCGGGCCAGGCCTATTCGATCGAACTGTGCGGCGGGACCCATGTTGGGCGGACAGGCGATATAGGCCTTCTGAAGATCGTAGGCGAAAGCGCCGTGGCGTCCGGTGTGCGCCGCGTCGAGGCGTTGACCGGGGAGGCGGCGCGGCGCTATCTCGCGACACAGGACACCCGCGTTCGCGACGCAGCGGAGCTCCTTAAGGTACCGCCCGACGAGATGCTTGAGAGGTTGGCAGCGGTTGTTGAAGAGCGTCGCAAGCTTGAGCGGCAGTTGGCCGATGCCAAGCGCGAATTGGCTCTGCGGCCTGAGGGCGGCGGCGCAGCGGGCTCCCCAGTTCGAGATGTCGGCGGCACCAAGTTTCTGGCGCGCGTAGTCCATGGTGTGGCGCCCAAGGATCTCCGCGGTCTTGTCGACGAGGCAAAGCAGCAGGTCGGGTCGGGCATTGTCGCCGTGGTCGGCGTGAGCGAGGACGGTAAAGCAGGTATCGTGGTCGGAGTTACAGAAGATCTGACGACATCGCTCAGTGCTGTCGATCTTGTGCGTGTCGGTGCGGGTGTCCTTGGCGGCAAGGGGGGCGGCGGCCGTCCCGACATGGCCCAGGCGGGCGGACCCGATGGGTCAAAAGCCGATGCGGCGCTTGAGGCGATCGCGGACCAACTGGGGAGCAGCGCTTAGAGTAAGGCTGCGGCGCCAGACTCCAGGCGGGCCGGAGCAAGCCTAAGCAGCCTCAACGTCCCCCGCCATGGCCGCACCCATGTTCTCGGCGATTTTGTCGATGAACCCCTCGGTCGATAGCCATGCCTGCTCCTCACCCACCAGCAAAGCCAGGTCCTTGGTCATGAAGCCGGCTTCGATTGTGTCAATAGAGACCGTCTCAATGGTCCGGGCAAAGCGGGCAAGGGCCTCATTATTGTCGAGCTTGGCGCGGTGTTTGAGGGCGCCGGCCCAGGCGAAGATTGAGGCTGTCGAATTAGTCGAAGTCGCTCGGCCTTCCTGATGCTGACGGAAATGGCGGGTGACCGTGCCATGTGCCGCTTCAGCCAGGACCGTTTTTCCATCTGGTGTCATCAGCACCGACGTCATTAGCCCGAGAGACCCGAAGCCTTGCGCTACCGTGTCTGACTGTACATCACCATCGTAATTCTTACAGGCCCAGACATAGCCGCCGGACCATTTCAGCGCGGCGGCTACCATGTCGTCGATCAGCCGGTGTTCGTAGGTAAGACCGGCCTCATCAAAAGCCTCTTTGAACTCGGTTTCGAAGACCTCAGCGAACAAATCCTTGAAGCGCCCGTCATAAGCTTTGAGGATTGTGTTCTTGGTCGACAGGTAGACAGGCATGTTGCGATTGAGGCCATAGTTCATCGATGCGCGGGCGAAGTCACGGATGGAACCGTCGAGGTTGAACATGCCGAGGGCCACACCCGAGCCCTCGAAGTCGTGGACTTCGCGCTCGATGACCTCGCCGTCTTCGCCCTCGAACTTGATGGAAAGCTTGCCTTTGCCGGGAATGAGGAAATCCTGCGCGCGGTAGATGTCGCCATAGGCATGACGACCGATCACGATGGGCTTGGTCCAGCCTGGGACTAGGCGCGGCACATTTCGGCAGATGATCGGTTCACGGAAGATCACGCCACCCAAAATATTGCGGATCGTGCCGTTGGGGGAGCGGTACATCCGCTTCAATCCGAACTCTTCAACGCGGGCCTCGTCCGGCGTAATGGTGGCGCATTTGACGCCGACCCCGAATTCCTTGATGGCGTTGGCTGCATCGATCGTGACTTGATCGTCCGTCGCATCGCGGTGCTCGATGCCGAGGTCGAACGGGACAAGCTCAATATCGAGATAGGGCTCGATCAGCTTGTCTTTGATCATGCCCCAAATAACGCGGGTCATTTCGTCGCCATTCAAATCGGCGATCGGGTTCTCAACCTTGATTTTGTCCACGCAGCAATCTCCAAAGTACGGGGTGTCGTAATGGGGTGTTTTCCAGGCTCGAAAGCAATGCAGTGGCACCCATTGCGAGCCGAGCCTCCCTGTAGCATCGTCCGGCCATGATGGAAACAAGCGACGCAGCCGGAAAGCAGACGAATGACCGCAGCGGCCAAATGGGGCCGTCCATAGTTCTTGTTGAGCCGCAGCTCGGCGAGAATATTGGTTTCTCCGCCCGTGCCATGGGCAATTTCGGGCTGCGCGATTTGCGGCTTGTGGCGCCACGCGATGGCTGGCCGAACAACAAGGCCCTGGCCGCGGCTGCGGTTGCTGAACCGATTGTGGCGGAGGCGCGGGTGTTCGATACGCTCGAGGCGGCATTGGCCGACTGCAACTACGTCGTTGCCACTACGGCGCGCCCTCGCGAGATGGTCAAACCGGTCTTCAGCCCCGAGACAGCGGCGTCCACGTTGCGGACTCGAACGGTAGCGGGCGTGCGATGCGCTGTCATGTTCGGCGGCGAACGAAACGGCCTCAACAACGATGCGATTGTCTTGGCGGACGCCATTCTGACGGCGCCTGTCGATCCGAGCTTCGCTTCGCTCAGCCTGCCGCAGGCTGTGCTGCTGTTCTCTTATGAATGGCTGAAGAGTGGCAACCCAGAAGCACTGGGCCGCGTGACGGCTTTTGATGGGCCGGTCCGGGAAGGACTGGCTACGCCCGGCACAGTGCCTGCCAGCCGCGCTGCGCTTTTCGGACTGTTCGATCATCTAGAGGGGGCGCTGGACTCAGCAGGATTCTTGCGGCCTCCAGAGAAGCGGCCAGCCATGGTCCGTTCAATTCGGAATATGTTTCATCGCATGGAATGCACGGAGCAGGATGTCCGTACCTGGCGCGGGATTGTCTCCGCGTTTACTCGCAGAGCAACGGGTTCAAAGGGTTAGAGCGCTGCGTTGCGGTCACAGTTCCGCCCTGTTTCTCCTGTTGCGATGAGCGTCAACAATGGTAGCTTCCGCCAAAAGAAAGAGGGCGTCTGATGAGAAGTGGCTGGGTAAAGTTTGTTGGTGTGGTTGGTGCGGTTCTCTTGCCGTTAACTGGCGTGCCGTTCGAAGCAGCTGCGCAGACCACGGACGGCCAGTCCGGCATGACGACTCTCGCCGCGGATGAACTCACTCAGCGCAGCAAGCAGCCCGCTCCCAGCAGGAGTGGCGGAATGAGCGATCGCGGTGTGCGCACAATGTCAATCTACGCCTCCACTGTGATTCCGGACCGGATCAAAGGGCCCGACGGGAAAATGGTGGAACTCGATAAGTCCGACCCCTCGAAATTCTTGATCCCGATGGAAACCGCGCGACGGGTTATCCAGGCCGCAACGCGCTCGGCCTATGCGGATGTCTGTGGCCTCCCGGATCTGGGTAAGGCGAACTATCAGACGATGTTGGCGCAGGAGCAGGCGAGGGGCGACTGGACACGCGAACAAGTCGTGATGATCGAGTCGCTGCACCTGTTCGCGACATCGTTCTTCGCCGGCAATGCCGCGGTGCCGATAGATCCCGATTCCGCGCCACCGGGCTGGCAAAACAAGACTGTGGAGGAGGGGGACGAAGGCCCGCAGAGGCTGGTACTCCCCCCGGCGCCAGAGTGCCCGCCGGAGCGCAAGCAGCAGGTTGAGGCCGCGATCAACGCCTATGTGGCCTCCGCCGGAGCCCAATAATTGCAGGATTGCGGTGCGGAACCGCAACGGCGGAATTGACATTTTCCAGGCATTCCGTGTAACAGAACGGCTCGGATCGGCCGTTAAGGGCTGAGTTCGGTCTGCCAGACGGATTTGGTAGCCCCCGATCAACCACCATCAATGGGTTTTTGCGGCAGACGCGGGCACATGGACCGCCCGTGGAAAGCCTGATTTGGCTTTGGAGTCTTGACGAATGACGAAACGCATTCACGCCAAGCATAAGATCGATCGCCGGCTTGGCGAGAATATCTGGGGACGGCCTAAGAGCCCTCAGAACAAGCGCGAATACGGACCTGGCGAACACGGCCAGCGCCGGCGCGGCAAGCTATCGGATTATGGGCAGCAGCTTCGCGCCAAGCAGAAGCTGAAGGGCTATTACGGCAATATCACCGAGAAGCAATTCAAGTCCATCTATCACGAGGCGTCCCGTCAGAAGGGCGACACCTCCGAGCGCCTGATCGGGCTGCTGGAGCGCCGTCTCGACGCGATCGTGTACCGGGCCAAGTTTGTGCCGACGGTCTTTGCGGCCCGCCAGTTTATCTCACATGGTCATGTGAAGGTGAACGGCCGCCGCGTGACGATCCCCTCCTACCGCTTGAAGGAAGGGGATGTGATCGAGGTGCGCGACAAGTCGAAAGAACTGGGCATGGTACTGGAGGCTGTTCAGAGCGCCGAGCGCGACGTGCCGGACTATGTCGATGTGGATCACGGCAAGATGGTGGCTACGTTCACGCGTGTGCCGGGCCTGTCGGACGTGCCCTATCCGGTGATGATGGAACCGAACCTCGTCATCGAATTCTATTCGCGCTAAGCGAAACGGTATCTGAGACGGTTTTGCGGCCTGCGCCGGGTTCCCCGGTGTCAGGCCGTTTCTCTGTCTCAGCCTGCGATGATGAGAGCCACCCCGCCGCCAATCAGTAGGATGGCGACAGCCTTTGCTAGTCCCGCCCCAAACGGTGCAAGCTTCTCCACCGCGACGAAGAGGGATAGGCCGGCGATCCAAACCAGGTTCATCACGCCACCCACGAACAGCAGCAGCATCAGCGCGACGCAGCAGCCCACACAAAACGCGCCATGCGCCAATCCCATCCGCCAGGCGCCCAGCGGGCCCGCACGCCAATGCTCGGCAAGATAGACCGCAGGGTTGCGGCAATGCTTGAGGCAGGCGGTCTTGAGTGGGGTCAGTTGATACGCCCCGGCTGCAATAAGGAGTGCACCCGACAGGACGGCGCTGCGCGAACTCATCATCATCGTCATCAGCCCCGAACGCTCCAATACGAACTGAAGCACCACAGCCAAGGCGCTGAAAAGAATCCAAAAGGTGAGATAGCCACCGACGA
>JASJEH010000053.1 GCA_030064755.1 Methyloceanibacter sp.
GCTTGCGACGAGCTGTTTGCGGCGGCGACCGGACCCAACAAAAGGACGCCGTCGGACACGCTGGCCGCGACCCAGTCGATTGCCCGTGCGCCCTGGTACGAGCCTAGTCGGCTTTTTGCACTTCTGGACCAGTTCTATCCCGTGCCGGAAGGTAAGAACCTGCGCGCTGTGCCCTACCAGCCTTACCTGAACTTTGCGCCAAGCGCCTGGGTACTGCCGTTGAAGTTCACCGGCGGAGGCTTGCGCGCGGGCGGCAAGGGCATGTTCGACAGTGAGGGCAATTTTTGGTCCGGCAGCAATTTCACAGTCGGATGGCAGGCGCAGGCCTCCCTGTGGCAAGGCAATGCTGCGAAGTTCGCGCCAGACGGAAGCCCACTTTCGCCCGCGATCACGGGCTTCACCGGCGGCGGCATGGAAGGCGGTACGTTCGGCGTGGCCATCGACGCCGACGACAGAGCCTGGCTGACAAGTTACGGCGGCCAGTCGATCGCCGTCTTCGGCAAAAACGGCGAGCCATTGACTCCGCCTGAAGGCGTAACATTCGGCGGCCGTTTGGGGTTGATGCAGGGTATCATTGTCACGCCCGGCGGCGATGTCTGGGCCCTCGGCATCTCAATGAACCAGCTCGTGCATTTTCCCGATGGCGATTTCAGCAAGGGCCGCATTGTATGCGAGGGCGACAAAGTCCAACCATGCAAGTCGATGATGGGACCGTTCTTTTTGGGCATCGATCAACAGGAGCGCATCTGGGTTACCAGTGGCATCGGTGATCATGTCACGCGCTTTCCAGCCAGTAACCCGAGCAAGGCTGAGACGTTCAAGACGGGTTGGAGCGGCGCGGGGCTTGCAATTGACAGCCAGGGAAATGTCTGGGTGACCAATCGCCTTGGCAATTCGGCGGGCGGTGGGCTCAAGATGGCAGAAATTCTTGCCGCGTACGAAAGCGGCGCAGAAGACCCTGAGGAAGTCCTGACGCGCGGGATGAGCGAGCTTCGCAAGGGCAGCGTCACGCTGCTCAAGCCCGACGGTTCTGCGTATCCCGGCTCGCCCTTCGAAGGCGATCACTTGCCCGGCCCGTGGGCTGCCGCCGTCGACGGCAATGACAATGTGTGGATTTCGAACTTCGTCTCGCCAAATAGCCCGATCACGCAGCTATGCGGCGTGCGCACCGAAAACTGTCCGCCCGGCTTGTCGACCGGCGATCCCATTTCGCCCCCCGGCGGCTACGTAGGCGGTGGGATGCAGATGTTGACCGATATTGCCATCGGCCCCGCGGGCGACGTCTGGACTATCAACAATTGGCAGGATCTCGACATGTGTTTCGCGGCGTCGACCGACGAGGCGCGGTCGACCCGTTGCGGCGGTCAGGGTGTGACGATCTTTTTCGGCATGGCCAAGCCGGTCGCGGCGCCTCAGATCGGGCCGGCGTACGCGCCGTAAATGTGGCCCAATCTATGCCGCTGGCACTTCCGCTATTGGCACTTAGCCGACCTTGATGGTGTGAAGGGGCATGTCAGGTTAGCGGCATAAACGAGACGTGCCCATTCTGACGTGCAAGGGCTGCCATTGACCCAAAGCAGCCACCTTCGGTCAGAGATCGAGCAAACAAAGGGAGATCACCGAGCCTTCGAAAACTACGGTCGATCGCTATTGAACATGCTTATCGCAACCTTCCAGGTGCCGTCCGCTTGACGTTTCAAGATATTGAGAAACTTGCCCTGCTCGGTTGGGTTCGCACCTGAAATGGCGAATGTCCCAACCTGATAGGCAAGATCCCCCTCTTCACCATATTCGATCAAGCTATTGCTGTGCTTGCCTCCGCCAGTCTTGCTCATGCGGCTGCGGTACACTTCTTCAAATGCCTCCTTGCCGCGCAGCATAGGCTCGCCTGGTGCCATCAAGAGAACATCGTCGGTGAAGAACGAGGCGCAACCTGCCGCGTCGCCTCGATCGAACGCCTCATTATAGGCCGCGTCAAAGGCTTCCAATGCCCTTTTCAGGTCCATAGTTCTCTCCTGTTTAATGAGACTGCCTTCGGGTAGGGCTTCTGCAGTTTATGACCATCCACACTCGAGTTTCACGCACTTCCGGTGCTGGGCTGGCAGCTATCGCAGTTGAGAGAATGTCTCCCGCTGGCACTTGCACAACCTCTACGAGGAGGCTGAGGATGACTGTTTTGAGGGGCCGTGCGGACCCCTCGTGTCAGCTGCAGCGTCCATGGGTCCACTGGCCAGTTTTTCTGCCGCGCACGCACATTTGTTCGTGCTGGAGGCGCACTGCCTCCCAGCCCGTTTCGGTCGCAACGAAACCCAGCGTGTAGCGCAGGGCAGAGACCGGGTCGTCTCCGAGCCCGTGGGCCTCGATGACCGCGACAGCGCGTTTTGGTTGCGGTTTTTGCCCACCGTGATCCTTAGCAATCGATAGTTCGAGCGACCCGCGGCCTTCGCCCGAGATCGAGAGTGGGCGAAGCAGCGGTTCGATGATCTGCTGGATCGTTGAGCCTTCTCGCGCTGGCAGGAGTTCATCGATCAGCTTCTTCTTGCCGACCGAGGCTGCGATGTTGGGTAAGAAGATGGAGTGAACTCGGGCGTCCCGCCTGAGGCACTGTTTCTCAGTGGACTTCGTGAAGTCAAACGTACCGCTCAATGCGCTATCAGCGAAAATGCTATAGCGGCGCGCCTCGACATCAGGCACCTCAATGACGAGCCTTTGCGTGCCCATGCAGTCGCGCGTGATGACGGGGTGGTCGGGAGGGTCGTATTTGAAGTTGCCACGCACGGTGATCGATGCGCTCGCCTCGACAACATCCACTTCGATATCGTGGCCCTGGTAGCGATTGCCGGCGCTCGTGCAGCGATTGCTGATCTGCAGCGTGATCGATTTTTTCGTCGGATTGTACGACCCGCAGACGAGATTCGGCTCGGTCATGGAGGCGGAAGCCGGCATAGACGGGGCGGTGAGTAATGCCAACGCAACACCGGCCCACCCAACCTGGCGTAAGAATGACCGCAGGCTTAGAAGAGTTCCTTCGTGGCCGGCCACGGTGTGCGGCAAGACGCGCGTGTTCTTGTACTTGGCTGTCGTTGTCATGTGTGTTTCTCCTTCAGCCTACGCCGCCGGGCGACGTCGTTATGTGCTGACGGAGAACCTAAGAGTAACAACCGTGCCCATCTGTAGGGGCAATACCCTATTCTAAGGAAAAGTGATTTATGGGAATGCCGTAAACACTGCATTTCCGCTTTTGGCACTTAGCTGACCTCAACGGGGCGATCAGCGATATCCGGTTAGCGATCTAAATCGGACGTGCCGTCGACTGCTCGCCAAGGCCGCTAATGACCCAAAGCGAACATGCGAGGCAGCCTAGAACAGCCAGGTGATGCGCCCCTTGGCGGCGTTATCGGTGACCCCTTCGCCGAACTGTCCTGAGTAGGACACGCCTGCCGTTCCGTTCTCACCGAGCGCGAAGTCGAGGCCTGCATCGAGCAGCGCTGCGTCTTCGGCGAGCGGCACGCCGTCAACGGCAAAACCAATGCCGGTGGTGGCAAAGGCGAGAGACGCACCTGGGGTCACGTCGTCAAAGGCGTGCTGCCAGGCGGCCGAGATATGCGGGGTCACCTGCGTTCCGCCCCACTGCATCGTGGTCGCGGCGCGCAGGCCCAGTGTCGTGTAGCCGACATCTTGGTCCGCATCCACGCCACGCAAGGACGCAAGCGGTCCGCCGCGTTCGCGGAACGTGTCCGTGTCTAAAGAAACAAGCGCAATGCCGCCGAACGGCTCCACTGCAATGCCGCGCATTTGCGTCGGGTATGCGATCTCACCGAAGAGCTGTCCGGTGTCGGCGTCGTAGCTGGCGTTCTGCCGCTCGAAGAAGCCGGGGAAGACGACAGCGCGGCTCGTGTCGATGCTGTTCCAGGCATAGAGCCCGCCGCCGCGCAGAGCGAATCCGCCCACCATGCCACCGAGATAACCGCCAAGGTGGTAGGTCTCGACATCTGCTGCGCTCGCGCGTGCATTCACCTCGACATTGGAGAAGGAGGCGCCGGTGGCGACGCCTGCGCGCCAGCCCCCGCCGATGTCCGCATCGATGCCCGAGAGGAAGCCGCCGAGATCACGTGACGCCGACGCCGCGTTGCCGTCGCTGTCGAAGTCCGCCCAGGCGCCGAAGCCTTGCGTCCAGAAGGCGAGCGGTGCGCGTCCCGGCGGGAGCGGGGCCAGCGACTTGCCGCTATAGAGCGCCGCAACTTCTGGACCGTTTGCGGCCAGCGGGTCTTCTCCCGCGTGACTGGCTTGCATCAGCCGGCCCAAGACCGCCTCGCGTGTATAGCGGCTATCGTCGGCGAGCGTCCCGGCGACACTCGCGTGGATCTCGCCGGACAGCGCATCGAAGGCTTGGCGCGCGCCGGTCGCGGTCTGGTTGAGTACGGTGAGGAACAAGGGGTTGTCCGTCGGGAATTGATCGAGCGCGCCAGCGACGGAAGTCTGGTTTTTTGTCTGCGCTACGTCCTGGAAGAGCGTGGCGTTGCGCGTCAGCGTCAGCACCACGTCGTTGCCGTCGCCGCCCTCGTAATCGACGGACGGGTCAAGAAACACGAAATTGCTGGTGACGGTGCCGAACTCGCCCGCGACCGCGTCGTTCCCGTCATTGTCGATGATCGTGTAGTCGGTGGACGGGTCGTAATTGCCGTTTTCCGCCAGCACTTGGAGCGTCGCGCCTGTGAGGTTCACCGTGCCGTTGACAATCACCTGATCGTTTTCGCCGGCAGCGTTCACCTCCGCCTCGAAAATAGCGCCCGCGTTCAGGGCGAAGGGGCCGTTCACAATAATGGTACCGATCGAGTCGCCAGGCGCGATGGTAGCGCCGCCGTTCACGGTGAGCCCGCCGAACGTGCCGTTGCCGGTCAGCGTCCCGCCGTCAACGGAAAACGCTTCGCTCGTGGCGCCAGAGAAATTCCAGATACCGCTTTCGACCTGGAACAGCTCGAAGCCTTGATACTGCTGGGTGCCGCCGCCGGAGTCGATGTTGTCGAGGTTGAACGCGCCGCCTCCGGTGCCGGCGAAGGCGAGTGTGTCCGTACCGTCTCCGGCGAAGACATTGCCGTTGATAATGGCCGTCGTGTGAAGCTCCAATCGGTCGGCGAAGGCGTCCTCATCGAACTGCACGGCGCCGCCTTCGCCGCCGTTGAGCGTGCCCGCCACCGCGAGCGTCGTGGCGCCGCCGCCACTGTCGACCGCGAAACTGTCGGCGCCGAGGGCTGTCGTTGTTACGGTACTTTCAGCCCCGACCGTGATATCGATCGCGCTGCCCTCGGAGCGTGCGCCAATGGCGTCGTAGCTATCGTCCACGCCATTCCCGTTGCCGCCCTCGACATCGCCGCTGACCGTGACGCTCAGCGGCCTGCTGCCGGCGTTGCTGGCAAGAATGCCGTATCTGTTGCCGCTGACGGTCGTGCCGGCAGCGGTCGTCACGGAAAGATAGGTGCCGCTGTCGGAGTTGTTGGCCACAATACCGTCGCTAACGGTCTCCGTGCCGGTCACATTGCCGGAAACGTCGATCGTGAGAAACCCATCGCCATTGTTATCGACGTCGATCCCTTCGGTGGCGCCGCTAACGTCCGAGCCCGTGCCCGTGGTCACGCTGAGATAACTGCCATTGTAAGAGTTATTTGCAACGATGCCTTCGCGAGTGGCGCCGTAGACATAGCCGGACACGTCGACGATGAGAGACCCCGGGCCGTCATGGTCCGCATTGATCCCTTCGAAGTTGCCGCGGACCTCGGAAGCGGCGCCCGTAGTCACGCTCATATTGGTGCTGATGGCCTGGTTATCGATTTCGATACCCTCGAAACCGCCGGTGACATTGCCGTAAATGCTGACGGTAGTGGAGCCCACGCTGCTGTTGTCGACCTCGATTCCTTCGGTGGTGCCGATAACTTCCGAGCCGACGTTCGTGGTCACGCTGAGATCCGTACCGTTGGAAGAGTTGTCGGCATTGATGCCCTCGAGGGTGCCGCCGTAGACATAGCCCGAGACATTGATGGTGAGAGAGCCGTCGCCATCGTGATCGGCACGGATACCCTGGTTGCCGCCGCGAACCTCGGAGCCAGCGTTTGTGGTCAAGGTGAGATAGGTGCTATTGGAAGAGTTACTCGCAGAGATGCCGTTATTGTCCGTGCCGGTGACATCGCCGGTCACGACAATATTAACGGCACCACCATCGTTCGCCACCTGAAGACCATCTTGGGTGCCGGTTATCTCGGTCGAAGCGTAGGTGTCGACAAAAGTTGCGCCGCCGTTGCTGTCAATGCTGATCGCATTGCCGCCGGCCACGCTGGTGTCGATCCCAAATAGTTCGACCGTGCGCGCACCGACGAACCCGGTACCGTCCCCAAGGGTCTGTTCCGTGTCTAACGCAGGATTAGCAACCCCGGTGCAGACAATGTCGGGATCGGAGACATTCTGCGGCGTGCATTCCCCGGCATAGCCCCCACGCCCATAGCCGGTGAGCGCGCCCAAGAGAGCCGCGCTCGACAGAAATAGCTTCTGGCGCACGCAACGAGCCCTCATGTGCCCCCCAAGGCAGACGCGCTATTCCCCCAATCCACCTACAATCATTCCAAGTTGCTACAGAGACCTGCAACCCCTACCCAACCCAGTTTGTGTGCGGATGAATACTTTTCAACCAGATGTAACCAAAGGGACACAGTGAGGGGCCTGTTGAGACGGGTAATGTCCGCTTTTGGCACTAAGCGGTCATTTCGTGCGCCACGGAGAATGCCCGTTTTCGGGGGCAAAGCTGACATGGGGCACGCTCGATCCCATGCTTATCGCGGAGCTCGGCTTTCAACCCAAAGATGCGACCTCCTCGATCCAAGTTACCAGGGCTCGGAAGAAGGCCTGAGATCCAGCTCGAATGTCCAGGAATCTCGTGGCTGATTGTGGACCCAAAGGTAGGCTCCCGCGATGCTCTTTGCGTTGATTAGGCCATCGGTACCTATGCCCGTTGCACGATCAGGCATCATCTGATGCACACGAGGGACATCAATGATCCCGTCCAAAATGATGTGTGCGACGTGTATCCCCTTAGGTCCTAGCTCCCTGGCCATGCTTTGAGCGACGGCTCGCAGCCCGTGTTTGCCGGATGCGAATGCAGCGAAACCGGCGCTCGCCTTGATGGAAGCAGTTGCGCCCGTGAAAAGGATAGTGCCGCGTCCTCTCGTTTCCATACGTCTCGCTGCCTCGCGTCCAATCAGGAATCCTCCCAATGCGGACGAACGCCAATTCAGATCGAAATCGTCAACTGTCGTCTCAAGGATAGAAGCCCTCGTAATGCTAGCTGCGTTGAAGACGACGACCTCTACCGGCCCCAGGGTTCGCTCGACCTCTTCGAACAACCTAGCAACTGCGGCCTCGTCTGAAGCATCTGCCCCAAGTGCTTTTGCATTCCCGCCGCTCTGTTCAATCTTGGCAACCAACGAGGCGAGAGCGTCGGCGTTACGGCGTACAACGGCGACGGCGTATCCATCTTCTGCGAAGCGCTTGGCCACTTCAGCGCCAGTGCCACTCCCGGCCCCAACGACAATTGCACTTCCTTTCTCCATGGGCTCGCGGACCTCGTTTTCCATGCGTTAGAGGACGACGAAGAGCCACCCAGCTCTCTGTCTATTGGACCCGAGGGGCTCCTGGCTATTTGGGCATACGTTCTTTGAGAACCGTCGGCACCTTCGGCCATCCGAGGACAGTTTTCTACAAGGGCCCGCTCGCGGACTCGCCTTTTGCTGGCAACTCACGGCCACAATGAGGACACTTCGAAACGCTGTGCTCCCCAAGTTGTCGTTCCGAGGCCTCGCGTTTATTGGGCCGCCGATGCACCTCAGAGGCGAACGCCGAGGCCAGAAAGCCCGCCGGCAAGGCCACGAGTCCAATTCCCATGATACCGATCAGTGCACCAAACACTTTGCCCCAGAATGTCACAGGTACAACGTCCCCGTAACCGACCGTCGTCATAGTGATCACAGCCCACCACATCGAATGTGGAATACTAGCAAATGCTTCGGGTTGGGCTGCGTGCTCAACGAGATAGGTCAAACACGCCGCCACTAACGTAAGAACGCCAAGGACGAAGACCGCCGCAGCCATCGGGCGAGCCTCCGCAATTGTAACCCGCTGAAGTGTCGCCCAAGCGCTGGAATACCTCGTGAGTTTGAGTACGCGCAGAAGCCTTAGCGCGCGTAGGAACAACAAGTCCGTTCCAAAGAACATTGAGATATAGAACGGAAACACGGCGATCAAGTCCACGAGCGCCAGAGGGGTCAACGCATAGCGCAGTCTTCCGGTGACGGGGTGTCTGAAGCGACCGTCAGGTCGTTCCACTGAGCACCATAGACGCATAAGGTACTCAACTGAAAAAACGGCAACAGACAGCACCTCGAATGTGAAGAATGCTATCGCCAGACGCACGCCGATCCACTCGATGGACTCGAGAATGATCACGACGAGATTCAGGCAGATCAGCGAAACAAGAAACCAATTCACGTAACGTCCAAACCGACTTCGATCGTCGGCCGTCTCAAGCACTCGGTATGCTCGCGCGCGTCCTGCAGCTACTATGGACATAAGCTACTCACTCTCGTCCCAATGATGCGCTTTGTCGCGCTTGGCATGCTATGACACAGCGCTACGCCGAAGTCGGTAACGCAGAGCCAAAGGGGCTATAAATGTCGTAAGAACGACTGTCATAACGACAGCAGAGAACGTCGCTTCGTCGAGCACGCCCAGGCCCTTCCCGACACTAGCAAATATCAAGCCCACTTCGCCTCGCGGTACCATGCCAAGGCCGATGGTTGCGCGATCTATTCCGGATCTCACGGCATAACCCGCGACAAACTTTCCGGCGACTCCAACTAGCGTCAGCGCGACAGCTAAGCCGAGTGCCTCGACACTCGCGAACGTCTCGAGGTTCACCTGCATACCCATCACGACGAAGAATATCGGTGAGAACACAGCCCCCAGAGGCCGCATTGCTTGTGTAACTGAAGAGCCCGGTGTCTCGGAGCCAAACATCCTGTCAGATAGAATGAGCCCCGCCGCAAAAGCTCCAACAATTGCGGCGAGCCCAGCAATGTTTGCGGCCCAGGCTAAGAAGAAACACAAGCAAAGCGGGTAGATGAGCTTGATATTGCTTTCGTCAAGAAACCTAAAGACGGGAACAGCCGCACGAACACATCTCTGCCCAAAAAAGAGCACTACCGCCAAGAATGCAGCCGCATTGAAGAACGTGATAGCGAGATCGCTTAAAATGATTCTGCCTGTCTGCACCAAACCAATAACCACTGCCAAAACGACGAGGCCCAGAATGTCGTCGATAACCGCGGCACCAAGGATCACCTTCGCCTCAGGCATGTCCACCCGCTTCATATCCGTGAATAAACGTGCCGTGATTCCGACGCTGGTTGCACACAGAGTGGCACCAACAAAAGCATGTTGAACTGTCGACGCTTCTGGCAGGAACAGTAGTGCGACGAGGAAACCAAGCGTAAAGGGTAATACGACTCCAACAACCGCGACGGCGGCTGATTGACCTCCTACGCGTGCCATTTCTTCCGGACTCGATTCAAGCCCCACGAGGAACAGCAATAGAAGTACACCCAGATTTGAGAACATCCAGAATGCGGCGCCAATGTTGACGAGCATGAATGCCTGCGGCCCGCTCAGCGCGTCACCGAGGCGCGCGATGGGAGAATTCGATACGAGGCCCTCGGTATCGAATACCCTGGAGAAGGTCTCTGGAAGAGATGCACCTGTTGTCCACGCTTGCTTGACAAGCGCACCCATATCCGTCTGATACATAATCAGTACAAAGACCGGCTCAGCCAGCCAATAACCCACATTACCGATTACTACACCAATAACGAGCTCGCCAAGGACGGCGGGCTGGTTCAGCTTCATCGCAAGTCCCCGGCCCAGAGCCGCGGCAATCAAAATTCCCGTTAATGCTAGGATGATAGATGCGAAAGGATCGGTGTGGCCCTGGGGGCTTCCCCCTTGCCCAGCCCAGACCGGATGCGCGATCATCAGCAGAAACAGGAAAGAGCCCATACAAAGGCTCAGCACGTATACTTTGCTGCTTGATTTGCTTGACTCGTTCACTGCGGACTCGTGGTCCTGCCAGAACATCGAGGACCTCCCCGCTTCTGTGCCTTTCCGAAATGAGCCAATGATGCTCTCCAACAGGGTCTTAGTGTTGGTAGATGATGCCTGACAAAGATCCTGCGATATTCCGGAATTCGCCTAGCGATTCTGGATAACTGCGGTCTGATTAACTGACGCCCACGGCATTGGTTATGCGGTGCGGACAAGCTTGCTGCGCGCGCGGAAACACTTCACTTAAGCGTTAGGAACGAACTTGTTCCCTGTATCTTGCGGGTGTTGTGTTAAGCAGCCGTCGAAATGTGTCCGTCATATGCGACTGAGATGAAAAGCCCCAGCTGGAGGCTATCTCAGCAATGGACAGGCTGGTGAGCTCAAGTTGCTCACATGCTCGTACGATCCGCCGCTCGACGACATATTGGTGGGGTATAAGCCCGAGGCTTGCTTTGAACGCGCGTCCGAACTGAAAAACCGTGAGCCCGCACACGGCAGCACAGTCCATCAGGCCAATAGGCTGCGAGAGATGGTTCTCAATGTAATCTAGTACGCGTTTGAGCTGTTTTTCGTTCAGCCTGCTGGAGATGGGTTCATTGTTTGACCTATACACCGTGGCAAGCTCGCTAAGCGCAAGCATCGCCAAGATTCCGCAACGAGTCGCCCACCAGGCATTCCAGCAAGAAGGTAGCGGCGGGCGAGTTGCGCGAGAAAGACCGTCCCTCGGGTGGGCACCGAAACGTGTGAAGCATCTAACACATCGGATTGAAACTGTTCGCCAACTTGGGCTCGCAGCTCCTTTGGGAGTTCGAACACGACCATGTCGCCGGAGCGATAGTGCGAGCGCACGAAGATCTCCGTACCCGACGGATGGAAGTTGATCATTCCCGGGCGATTCGAGTCCGGGATAATCTTGTCGCTGTTGAAAGCACGTTCAACCTCAGTCCTGCAAAGGGATAGCGTTAAGATGTCCACACTTGGCTTGAAGTAGATCTCGAACGGCGCGGTACGTACCAGCTGCAGACGGAGTTTGCCCGCCTCACTCGCAAGGCCTGTTTGAGGTGCCTCAAGTTCTGGGGTGACGTCGAGTCCAGTCTTGCGGCCCTTACTCACGGCACAAACCTTCGAGTTTACAACTGTGTTCGTGATCGCACACGCCGCAGTTTTTTAGCTGATGCATAGCTGATCAGTCGATGTTGTTGTGTTTGATGTCAATTCAGATTCCAGCAAAGCAGCAACGAAATTGGTTCGCATCGCAGGAATCCGGAATCTTGGTGCTGTTTCCGGAATATCAGACTTTTCTGCTTCGCTACGTTGCTTCCAACGTCAGCAAGCTACAGCAACTTGGGTATCAGCAGCCCGGAGTGTCAGGTCGTTTCGCATGCCATCAGTTTTCACACCCGACAACTCTGCGCTGTTGCTCATCGACCACCAGGTCGGGACGATGCAGCTAATAAAGAACATCCCTCAAGAGACCGCGAAGCGGAACACACTTGCGCTGGCCAAGATGGCCAAGGTCTTTGAGATGCCGGTTGTAATGACGTCCAGTCAAGAGGACCGTGCCCAGGGTCTGCTCCTGTCTGAGTTCGAGACGCTTTTCCGAGAAGAGTTCAGGGCGCGGGTGAAGAGAC
>JASJEH010000046.1 GCA_030064755.1 Methyloceanibacter sp.
TCCGGGTATTACGTCGCAGAAGAGCAAGAACCGGCAGTCCGGTCCGCTTGAGATCGTGACGTCCGATGCCAATGGTAACCTCGCGACAGACGGTGGCCGGACATTCCGCCAGGTCGAGCAGAACCGGGAAGGCATCAGCAAGAACCGCTCCGGTGTCGCCTTGGCGATGGCAATGGACAATCCAGACCTCGTCGGCAACGAGCAGTTTGGTATCGCGGGTCACTACGCCCTCTTTGATGGCGCGAGCGGTATAGGCTTCACTGCCCTTGGCGTCGTAGGCCATGACTTCATTACAGAGGGCGATCGCTTCGCATTGTCCGGCGGCTTCGGCGTTGGCTTCAACGACGTTGGCGACGACGGCTGGGGTGGCCGCATCGGTGGCCAGTGGACGTGGGGCCACGTCAACTAAGAGCATTCAACAATCTTGTCTGAATTTGAGGTCCGTTCCGCTAGCCGCGGGACGGACTTCGTTTTTCGATCCTGAGTCCAGCCAGATTCTCTCGCCGGAGCACGGGACAGAGCGAAGCGCAAGCGCTACCGTGTTTACCCCATGAGTTCCTTTTCAAGATCAGCCGCCGCTTTAGGACAGTGCGCCATGCGTTTGGCCGGTGTGCTTTCGGTCTTGCTGGTCATCGCCCTCCTGAGCGCAGGCCCACACGGCCGCGTCCACGCCCAAACGTCGGGAAGTGGACAAGCCGGTCCATCTGTTCAGCCACGCACGACGGCTGGCCCCGCCATTCCTTCCGACAATCAGATCGCGACGCTTATCATCTCGACACTCATCGCCCTGAACCACGCAAACTACACAGGCAATTACGGCGTCTTGCGTGAACTCGCCTCCCCGAACTTTCAAGCCGCTAACAATAGCGGTCGTCTCTCTGAGATTTTTGAGGACTTGCGAAACAAGCGGTTCGACTTTTCCCCGATCATCTTGTTGCAGCCAAAACTATTGAGGCCTCCCGCGATCGACGCAAATAGCCGACTGCGCATCACGGGCTATTTCGAAACGGCGCCGGAACGCCTGAATTTCGATCTTCTCTACGAGCCTGTCGGTGGCCGCTGGCGCCTGTTCGGTATCGCTGCCAATACAAGCCCTGCGGACGCTCCTGCGGTCCAGAAAAGTCCCGCCAGACCGTAGTGCTTTGCGTCTGTCAAGTGCCGAGAGGATTCTCACTACCCCCAGAGCCGGAATTGGGGCCGTCGGCCGCTATGCTTCCGCGTTGCTTGGACGGCGCGGTTTCGGGCATCAAAATGCCAAATAGAACGGCGCCAGCCACGGCGACTCCGGCCAGGAAGAGGAACCCGGCGGAGTAACCTGCCCACTCCACAATCCACCCCGCGATGAGATTGCTGAGAGTCGCCCCAACGCCAATCAGCGCCGTCAGCACACCCTGAGCAAAGTTGAACCGCCCAGTCCCACGGGTGACATCCGCGAGGATCAGCAAAAAGATGACCCCGAAAATACCATTTGCAAGGCCGTCTAAAGACTGCACCGCCACGAGAAAGTAAGGATCGTCCCATAGCGTGTAGAGAACTCCGCGAATTGGTAAGATCGCGAAGGCCATAAGGAACAGGAGCTTCCGGCCCCATATATCGGCTTTCGCACCGCATAGCAGTGCTGTCAGGATCATGAAGAACTGGGCGGCGATGATGCACGCCGACGTAAATGCAAGGCCATCCCTGACGTCAGTACCCAGAGCAAGCTTCTGACCAACAAGCGGCAGCATGGCGGCATTGGCGAAGTGAAACAGAACCACCGATATCGCGAATATGAGCGGCCGGCGATCTGACAGGAGCGTCAGGTAGCCCTCGGGCAGCGCTTTGCCTTTCTCGGCCTCGCTCATTCCGCCCCGCGCGGCGGAATAGTCGATCGCATCTCCGTCGATAAGAAAAAGGCTCACCAGCATGCCGATGGCCATGACCGCGAGGAGCCAGAAGATCCCAGCGGGTAGCCAGTAGATGGCCAGAAAGGCGCCCAGCGCGGCACCAAACACGTTCCCGGCATGATTTGATGCTTGATTGGCGCTGGTTTGCGCGGCGAAGTGCTTCTGACCAACAAGCCCCATCGTCACGGCCGCTATGCCCGGTGCGATGAATGCGCAAGCAACGCCAATTGCGACTTGCGCGCCATAGACAATCCAGGGCGGATCGTTAGTCATCACGATCAAGGCCGACGCGAGCCCCACCAGGACAGCACACACGCCCAAGATTGTCCGTTTCCTGTAAGAAGAATCGATGATCGCACCGGCGGGGGGCTGGGCAATGACCGTTGCGATCGACCCTGCGGCAAGGGCCATGCCGATGCCGCCTGGCTTCCAGTGATAGGCAGAAAGTAGATAAATCGAGAGATAAGGCCCAATTCCTTGAACGACGTCTCCAAGAAAGAAATTGACGCCGAGAAGTGGCCTGTTGAGTTTGAATGTCGCCGCCATGAAGTGCCTTCGGCATCGCCGACGCCGGTCACGATTACAGTTGTGACTACCATGTTGAGGTTGTACAGCCTGATTATTCGCCCACAGTATGTAACAAAGAGTATTGTGGAAACGACCAATGTTCTTGTGGCGAGCGAGGAATAGTGATCACCGTCAGCCTTGTTGTCTCGTGCTTGATCTTTCTGCTCATCGCGGTCCGGCAATGGCTTCCGCCTGCAGTGCGCATCTGGCACATCATGGTTGCGGGCGCGATCGTCTTGCTGCTCTTGGGACAAATCACGCCAGCCAAAGCCTTGATCGCGATCGACTGGAATGTGATCGCGTATCTGTTCGGCGTCTTCGCTATCGGCGCCGCGCTCTATGACGCAGGCGTATCCCATGTGGTCGGGCGGCGGATTGCCGGCATGAGATCCCCAGGCGTTGCGCTGGCGGTCGTGATCGTCGCCACCACGATTTGTTCGGCCCTTTTGACCAACGACGCGTCTGCGGTCATCGGCACGCCGATTATCCTGATGCTAGCTCGCGCACTACGCCTGCCTGCGGGCCCCCTGCTCATTGCGCTCTGCGCGACCGTCACGGTCGGCAGCATGCTCAGCCCGGTGGGAAATCCGCAAAATATCTTAATCGCGACACGCGGCCACTTCGGCAACCCCGTGGCAACCTTCTTGTTGTGGCTCACCGTGCCAGCGATCCTGTCGCTCGTGTTCGTCTATCTGTGGTCGCGCTTTCTCGTCTCACGCGACAATCGCGGCTCTCCTGACGAACTCCACGACCTGCCAGAACCGTCGGCCAACGGCCGCGCCTGGACTGCTTATCTCGGCTTAGGGCTACTCGTGGTGCTGATTGGCACAGACAGTATCTTGCAAGGCATTGGGAACGCCGAAGCGATTCCGTTTGGTGTCGCGAGTCTCATTGCCTGTGCGCCAATCTTCCTGTTCAGCCCCAATCGCGTCAATGTCCTCAAGTCTCTCGATTGGGCCACCCTCGCCTTCTTCGTAGCCATGTTCATCGTAACCGGCTCTCTCCTTCAATCCGGCGCGTTGCAAGCGATGCTCGGCGCACGGCAAGCAGACCTTGGCGAGCTGCCCGTGATTGCGCTTGTGAGTTTCTGGGCTAGTCAGATCTTCTCGAACGTGCCCGTCGTCGAGATCTATCTGAACCTGGTCAAGGATTGGGAGATCCCCGAACTGATGATGCTAGCCGGCATCTCAACCCTTGCCGGAAACCTCTTCATCATCAGCGCCGCGAGCAACGTGATTGTCGTTCAGCAGGCGGAGCGCTTCGGCAAAACACCGTTCACGTTCTGGCAGTTCACATTCGGCGTCTTGCCCATCACAGTCGCTTCACTCGCCATCACTTATTTCTGGATCGTCTGGTTTGCCGGCGTAGTATGAAGAAACCTCTGAAGATCCAAGGGCACCGCGAAAAGGGCCGTCGAGTCTTGCGGCGGCAAAGCTGCGCTTGTCGAGCATGGAGCAGTCAAGATGCCTCTTGCGCATTGGTCTGTCGGCCAGGCCAACACGGCGACGGAACGCGAGGCGACTGAGTCGGAGGCTTTCGGTTACGCGGCGGGACTCTTAACCTGGGCGCTCGCGGGCGGCGTTTTCGTTGCCGTCAAACTCGGGGTTGGCGAGTTGCCGCCCTGGACGTTTTGCTGCTGGCGTGCCGCCTTGGCCGCCCTGGTCCTGACGCCATTTGTTTGGCCCTACCGCCAAGAGATTGTTGAGTTTCTTCGAAAGCGGGGCATCGAAGCTTTCGTCATCGGCGCTATCGGCCTCGGCCTTACCCAGGGAACGATGTTCACAGCACTGAGCTATACGAGCGCCGTGAATGTCGGAATTATCTTTGCGACAGCGCCCATCATCACGATGCTTCTTTCCCATTTCGTCATCCATGAGCGGCTAAATGCGTGGCAGTTCCTAGGGTCAGCGATCGCCTTCTCCGGTATCGTCGTCGTGACCGTCCATGGAAGTCTTGCCAAGCTTCTGGGCATTCAGCTTGGGATCGGCGACCTGCTCGTCGTCATGGCGTCAATCATGTTCGCCTGCTATTCGGTTCTCCTGAAACGCGCCAAGTTCACGCTGAAGCGGCTGCCGCTCCTTGTGATCTTGTTGAGCGCGGGCGCCGTTGCCGACGCTCCATTCTTCCTTTGGGAGCTCTGGCAGGGTGAGCATGAGAACCTCGGCTTCCTTGGCTACATGACCTTGCTCTACACCGTCATTCCGGGCGGTGCACTGCTCTACCTTTGCTACAATTGGAGCATCGACATTCTCGGTCCCTCGCGAGCGGGCGCCTTGGTCTACACCCAAATGATCTTCACGGCGCTCTTCGCCTGGCTCGTCCTAAGCGAGACGATCGAATGGTATCACTATCTTGGCGCAGGCCTGATCATCACCGGGGTCGCCTTGGTCACGTGGCTAGGGCCAAAGCCGTCGGCAGCCTCAAAATAGCGCCAACAGGGTGAAGCTCCTCTTAAGGGGCGCCATTCGATCTGACTCGATTACCGCGAGCTTGTCACCACCACGACAGCACGGCATGGCTGCTTGCCCTTCTGGGAATAGCTATGCGGAAAGCTGGGGTCGAAATAGGTGGAGTCGCCTTCATGAAGCACAATCTCGTCGTCCTCAAATGACAGTACCATCGTACCCCGGATGACATAGATCAGCTCCCCGCCAGAATGTCGGTGGGCGGCTGTCGCGCTTGCACCGAGTTCGAAGGTCGCGAGGTAAGCATCCATCCGCCGGTCCGTTACAGGAAAGTCCAGCGACTCGAACCAATAGGTTGGTGTGGCGCCATCCGTTCGGCTCGGCAGCCGGAGCCGGTCCCCGCGACGGACCACTGCGGCTTTAGGGTTGTACGTTCCTCCCCCGAAAAAGTGATCCAGGCCGACGCCAAAGACCGTGGCAATGCGCATGAGCGTCTGCAAGGTGGGGATCAACTGGCCGGTCTCGATCTTCGACAGAAGTCCAGCCGACATGCCGGTGTGGTCGCCGAGACGTACCAGACTCAGCTCCTTCTTTTTGCGGAGCCGTCGGATCTTCGGACCGATCTCATAGCTCTCGAGACCCAGCGTTTCCGTGGCCATTTCCATGGCAGCGTCTCCGTTTTCACCATTGATCAAATATCATCCCTGGGTTTTTACCTCCATGCAAACTTTTTTGCACATCACGAAAACTTGTGTGGTGTCTGGCGGCGCGGTGCCCTTCTATTGCTTCAGTGAAAAGAGGCAAGGACTCGGAAGAACCATGAATGAGTGGATCCCGAAGAGAATGATAGGAGCGATCCCGCTGAATGGCCTGCGGACCTTCGAGGTCGTGGCACGACACATGTCGTTGAAGAAAGCTGCCGAGGAACTAAACGTAACGCCCTCGGCCGTGAGCCACCGGCTGCGCGTGCTTGAACGCATACTTGGCTGTAAGCTGATCCAACGGCACGGCGCGGAAATGCGGCTTACGGAGAATGGTCGTCTGCTCGCGCCGGCGCTAGCGGACGGCTTTGAGACGATCACGACTGCCCTAGGGAGTTTGCGGCCCGGATAGGCGAGCTCGCAGACGAGTTGGAAGAAAGGACTTGCCATGCGCAATGCACTGACAACGACTCTTGTGCGAGGATTGTTCGGTGCGGTCATTGTTGTCGGCACGATGGCGGCAGCGCCGTCAATCGCTGCAGAGCGCATCGACGCAATATCGTCCGTGCCCGCGGAACAGATTGCGGATTTGTCAAAAGGCGCGTGGTTCCGTGAGACCACCCAAGATACGCGCAGCGAACCCGCGCCACCGTCAAAACTCGCCATTATCGCCTGCCGGGTAGAGGCGAAAGCCCAGCGTGCAACCAACGCCACTGGCGTTACAAACCCAGATTGGCTTCTGCCCTTGGAATGCATGCGGGTGATTGAGACCGTCACCGACGCGGCAGCAATGTCGAATCTGTGGCTACGCCAGATGACCCCGAACCTGGCGGAGTACGGCACTTGCGCCAGGGTGGCCATGACATACGCGCCAGAATGGGAGGCCTCTCACCGGAACTGGCTCATTGTGAAAATTGGCTGTCCGACCAAGATCGTAGACGCTGATGGACGGACGATTGGCTGGCACATGCCGGCATGCCAAGGCACCCTGCCCGGCACAGCCTATCCGTTGCGCTGTCGCTTCGACCCCAGCGAGATCTAGGTCGGCGAACGGCGCGATCCGCGTCGCCTCGCCGTCAAATTCATCTGCCAGTATCGTCCTTCCATTGTCAGGATAGGCCGATGAAACACCGATTTGCCTTTGTGGTTTTGACTCTCTTTCTCGCCTCCTCGATCCCGGCGGCGGCGGCAGACGGCGCCGACCCGGCCGAAGCCGAAAGAGCAGACCAATCGCGGCATCTTGCGAAGACCTATGGCAAGGGTCTCAAGGACGCGCTCGTTCGCGCCATGAAAGCAGGCGGGCCTGAAACGGCGATCGCCGTGTGTAACGTGGCAGCCCCGGAAATCGCGAAGCGGAACATGGGCAGCTCCGGCTGGTCGCTTGGGCGCACCGCCTTGAAGCTTCGGAACCCGGCGAACGCGCCCGACGACTGGGAGCGCTCCGTGTTGCTTGAGTTTCAGGACAAGATCGATCAAGGCGCCGATGTCTCGGCGCTGGAGTACTACGAAACAACGACCAAGGACGGAGAGCCCGTGTTCCGCTACATGAAGGCTATCCCGACACAGGGGCCATGCCTCACCTGTCACGGTTCGAATGTGAGTCCGTCCGTGAAGGCGAAGATCTCAGAACTCTACCCGGAAGATCAGGCGACCGGCTTTGCCCTCGGCGAGTTGCGCGGCGCCTTCACGATTACGCAGCCAGTGCCGTAAGGCTCGCCGCATTGCTAGCCCGGCCGTCCCCTAAAGCGGAATGTTGTCGTGCTTCTTCCAGGGATTCTCGATGTGCTTGTTGCGGAGCATCTGGAGCGCGCGGCAGATCCGTGACCGCGTGTTCTGAGGCATGATCACCTCGTCGATAAAGCCCCGCTCGCCGGCCACAAAGGGATTGGCGAATCGCGCTTGATACTCGTCGATGCGCTTTTGGATCTTCTTCGGATCGTTAAGCTCCGAACGGTACAGGATCTCGGCTGCACCCTTGGCGCCCATCACAGCGATCTCGGCGGACGGCCACGCATAGTTGACATCGCCCCGAATGTGCTTGGAGCTCATGACAACATAGGCGCCGCCATAGGCTTTGCGGGTGATAACGGTGACCTTCGGCACGGTCGCCTCGGTGAAAGCAAAGAGCAGCTTCGCGCCATGCTTGATGAGGCCGCCATACTCCTGGTCCGTGCCCGGCAGGAAGCCTGGCACATCCACGAAGGTGATGATCGGAATCGAGAAGCAATCGCAGAAGCGGACGAACCGCGCCGCTTTGCGGGACGCATCGGAGTCCAGCACACCCGCCAGAACCATGGGCTGGTTCGCGACGATGCCGACCGTGCGCCCTTCCATACGCGCGAAGCCAATGACGATGTTTCGGGCAAACGTCTCCTGCACTTCGAAGAAATCGCCCTCGTCCACGACCTTTTCGATCAGCTCCTTGATGTCGTAGGGCTTGTTTGGATTGTCGGGAATGAGCGTATTGAGCGAGATTTCTTCCCGGTCCCACGGATCGCGGGTCGGCAGCTCTGGCACGCCCGAGAGGTTCGATGACGGCAGGAAGTCCATCAGACGGCGCATCTGCAGCAGCGCCTCGATGTCGTCGTCATACGCGCCATCGGCGATCGACGACTTCGTGGTGTGGACCGACGCGCCGCCCAGCTCTTCGGCCGTCACCTCTTCCTTGGTCACGGTCTTCACCACGTCGGGACCGGTGACGAACATGTAGGACGTGTCGCGCACCATAAAGATGAAGTCGGTCATCGCCGGCGAATAAACGTCGCCGCCCGCGCAGGGGCCCATGATCACGCTGATCTGGGGGATGACACCGGAGGCCTGGACGTTCCGCGTGAACACCTCGCCGTAACCGCCGAGCGCCGCCACGCCTTCCTGAATCCGTGCACCGCCAGCGTCGAACAGGCCGATGACCGGCGCGCGATTGCGCAAGGCCATGTCTTGGACCTTGATCATCTTGTTGGCATGGGCTGCCGATAACGAGCCGCCAAACACGGTGAAGTCCTTGGCGATCACATAGACCACGCGGCCGTTGATCGTGCCCCAGCCGGTGACGACGCCGTCGCCGGGCACCTTGTTGTCCGCCATGCCAAAATCGGCGCAGCGGTGCTCCACATACATGTCGAACTCTTCGAAGGAGTTGTCATCGAGAAGAAGCTGGAGGCGCTCCCGCGCGGTCAGCTTGCCGCGCTTGTGCTGCGCGTCGATACGCTTTTCGCCCCCGCCCAAACGGGCCTTGGCGCGGCGAACTTCCAGCTCTTCGATCACTTCTTTCATTAGGAAAACTCCCCCAACAGCCGTCTCGATGCGGCCGCAGTCAGCATGACACTTTTGCCACTATTCCATTTCGGCATGGTCCATAGCATGGGCAGAAAGCCACGCAAATGGGCAAGACGTGAGGTGCTCATCGAAACTCCACCCAATCTCTGAAGACCCTGACTCTTTTTCTCAAATGGGCCCAACCAACCGATTCAAACGACTCAGGAAAGGGCCAGCAGCCGGGCGGCCGCATCGAAGTCGTTTTTCCGGTTTTTTCGGCGCGCCATGGCCTCTGAATCCTCGCCCCACTGGCTTATTTGCCAGTCCTCATCCACGTGGGCGGCCTCCCAAGCGGCCTCTGGAGAGAGCTCTCCCCGAGCCACGGCGAGCGGCAGGAGCGCGGACCCCGTAAGCGTGGTCATGACGTGGAGAGCAGCCAGTTTCAGGGCATCCAGTGGCTCGAACTCGGCGCGAAGCGCCACAAGCGACGCTTCCGGTTGGGGCACATGCATGACGCCCTCCGCAAGGCTGAACGGCGCTCCAAGCGACCCTGCGGCCCAGGACAGCACAGGGTCCCAAGCCTCGGCCTGGAGGGCGAGAAGCCCCTCAGGGCCACTCGCCCGGTAGCACAGGAGGTCTGAGCCCGCATGGGCCAGAATGTCGTCGATCACGGCACCCTCCTGCCCAACCACGCCATCGATCGCTGAGTTCACGAGCTTGGTCATAGGCATCGTGGCCGGATCGATCGTCTCCCCTTGGGCCTGCCACTCATCCGCAACGGCCTGCGCCAAGGCTTCACTTGGAACCGCCAGAGGTGCCTTGCCGGGCGTCCGCACGGGACGCCCATCCAGGAAGATCCCAGCCTTGCCGCCTTCCTCCGCAACGGTCACGTCCTTGTAGAACCGCTTCGGGAGACTCGGTTTTTCGAAGCCGGCGGCGACCGTCTTGCTCTTGTCGTTCTGCTGTTCGCTCACAGTGTCATCCTGGGAGGCAGGCCTGCGCCACGGCTAACCGCGCGAGACGCCGCCAATGCCGTCGTCATCGTCCGCATCGCCGCCCTTGGGCAAGAAGCCGAAGGCTTCGAAGGCCGCCTCCATGTGAGGCGGCAGCGGCGCGGTCACATCGACGATACCCTCGCCGCTTGGATGGGGAAAGCTGATGCGCCGGGCATGCAGATGCAAGCGCCGCTCGATCCCCTCGGGCAGCTCGATTTCACTCGGGTACTTCGTGTCGCCCAGTATGGGATGGCCGAGAATGGCCATGTGGGCCCGCAACTGATGCTGGCGCCCCGTGACGGGCTTCAGCGACATCAGCGCCACCTGCCGCGCGGCCCGGTCGATCACCGCATAATGGGTCACCGCTGACTGCGCCTTGTCCTGCTCGCCGGGGCGCGCTTTGCGCACACGCTCCCCGTCTTGCGTTTGCGCCTTCACCAGGGCCGCGTCGATCTTGCCTTGAGGCGGCTTGGGCACGCCATGCACCAGCGCCCAGTAGATCTTCCGCACGGAGCGAGTCTGAAAGGCCTTCCCGAGCTTGGCCGCCACACTGCGCTTCTTCGCGACCACCAGCACGCCTGATGTGTCGCGATCCAAACGATGGACCAGGCGCGGCCGCGTCTCAGGGCGGTTCCCCAGGCCCTCGAGAAGCCGGTCGATATGCTGTGTGGTCTTGGTGCCCCCTTGAACCGCGAGGCCTGATGGCTTGTTGAGGAGCAGCAGATCATCGTCCTCGTAGAGCGTGATCGACTTCAGGAAGGCCCGATCCGCCTTGGAGAGCGGCTTTACCTCGCCGCGCGGCGGCGGCGCATCTGGCAGCGGCGGCACGCGCACGCTCTGGCCGGCCTCAAGCCGCGTGTTGGCCTTTACCCGCCCGCCGTCGACACGCACCTGCCCCGTACGCAGCAGTTTCTCGAGGCGACCATGGGGAACTTGTGCGTAGTGGGTCTTGAACCAGCGGTCTAAGCGCATGCCGTCTTCGTCATCCGCAACGCTTCGGTTTTCGACGGAAGCCATCGCTAGAGCGCTCGAACCAGCGCAAGGCCCGCGAACAGGGCAGCGACAGAAACGAAAACAGACGCAGCAAAATAAAGTCCGGCGCTCAGATAGTCGTTACGGGCAAGGAGGTTGGCGAAGTCGGCTGAGAAAGACGAGAATGTCGTGAAACCGCCCAGCACGCCAAGCGCCAAGAACGCGCGCAGGTCTTGGTGCACCGTCCAGCGCAGGGCCATGAGTTCGATCAGGACGCCCATCAGGAAGCACCCCAAGACATTGGCCGTGAGCGTGCCCCAAGGAAAATTGAAGCCCAACAGGCGGCCCATGCCGAGCCCAAGAAGATAGCGCGCTGAAGCGCCGATCGCGCCGCCTGCGGCCACGCTCAAGAGTGTGCTCACCTAAGCCTCCCCGCTCCGCTGGCGACGGATCGAGGCCCAGCGCTCCAGCCGCTTCTTGACCTCGACCTCATAGCCGCGACCGGTGGGTGCATAGAATTGCTGCCGTTCCATGGCGTCCGGGAAATAGTCTTGCCCGGAGAAGCCTTCCGCCTCGTTGTGATCGTAGGCGTACCCTTCCCCATAGCCTTCCTGCTCCATGAGCTTTGTCGGCGCATTGAGAATGTGCTTCGGCGGCAGCAATGACCCGCTCTCCTTCGCCGCGCGTGCCGAGGCGTTGAAGGCCATATACGCGGCATTCGATTTCGGGGCCGTCGCAAGATAAACCGTCGCCTGAGCAAGGGCGAGTTCTCCCTCGGGCGAGCCCAAGAAGTCATAAGCGTCCTTGGCAGCATTCGCCTGCAGCAGCGCCGCCGGGTCCGCCATACCGATATCCTCAACGGCCATGCGCACCAGACGCCGCGCGATATAAAGCGGGTTCTCACCGCCGGCGAACATGCGCGCGAGCCAATAGAGCGCCGCATCTGGGTCGGACCCCCGCACCGATTTATGCAGTGCACTGATGAGGTTGTAGTGCCCGTCTTGACCTTTGTCATAGATCGGCGCGCGGCGCTGAACGAGTTCCGCGAGCCCGAACCGGTCCACGATTGTCTTCGAGCCGGCTGGCACCGCCAGAAACACATCCTCGACGAGATTAATGAGACCGCGCCCGTCGCCATCGGCCATAGAAATCAGAGTCTGCCGCGCGTCCTCATCCAGGGGCAGTTTCCGCCCCTCATGGGCCTCGGCCCGTTGTATCAAGCCCTCGAGCGCTTCCTCATTCAGACGCTTAAACGTCAACACGCTGGCGCGAGACAAGAGCGCGGAGTTTAGCTCGAAGGACGGGTTCTCCGTCGTCGCGCCGACCAGCACGATCGT
>JASJEH010000047.1 GCA_030064755.1 Methyloceanibacter sp.
AAGTGGTGAGTTCGGAGAACTCCCAGCATATCGTCGACTGGTACACGCCCTCCCATGTCATCCACGGCTTCTTGTTTTACTTCTTGTTCTGGCTCATCGCGCCACGCGCTTCGTTCGGGACGCGGCTGATCCTTGCCATCGGCGTGGAGGCGGCATGGGAGATTGTTGAGAACACCGACTATGTGATCGACCGCTATCGCGAAGCCACGGTCGCCCTCGATTACTACGGCGACAGCGTCCTCAACTCGGTGAGCGATATCCTATTCATGATCTTGGGCTTCGTGCTGGCAGCGCGGCTGCCTGTTTGGCTGACCGTGACGATTGCCATCGCGTTCGAGGTCTTTACCGGCATCATGATCCGTGACGGACTCGCACTCAACGTGCTGATGCTGGTGTGGCCAAGCGAGACAGTGCTGGAGTGGCAAAATAGCCGCTAAAGCGGAACGCGGATGTCGAACACCATGACGAGCAGAAGCCAAACATAGGCGATCACGGTCGGATAGAACGTCACGCCGAAGCCAAAGGCTCTGAGATATGGGTTCGTGTGATAGCCCACCCAGAACAGGATACGGCCTACGACAAACAGCGCCGTCAGGATCGGTAGCGTGCGCGCCTCCTCGATCGGGCAGTACATCGCCAGGCCCGCATTGGCGATGAAGTACGCGGTGAACTGCTCGAACGTATTCAGGATGAACTTGGTGTTGATCTCGACTGGCGAGTTCGGCTTAGGCGTCGAACCGACAAACATGGATGGATCGAGCCGCTGCGCGGCAACGACACAAATGCCGATGATGCCGGGGATGATAGCGATCACCGCGTCCTTGATGACGAGAGCCAATCGGTCAGCGATGCCCCAGGCCTCTGGAGTCCAATCCCAGAAGGTCTTGCCGGCTGCAAAAAAAGCCGCTGAAAAGAGCCAGTTGCCCACGAGCGTGGCGATAAAGGGCCACTGCATGGCAGTGAAGCCGAGATATTTCACTCGCGGATCGCGCCTTTTTGCTTTTCGGCGCGCTGAGTTCTGTCCCTGGCGGACCTGCCGCTGCATCGTTCCTGCTTTTCCTGGATCTAGGGCAGGCTCCCTCGGAGGAAGAGGCGCGCTACCGCAACATTATTTTTCGTTTTGTTAGCCATAGGGCGCGCGCCGGGGAATAACAAGAGGGCAACATGGTAGACCTACGAGAACAAAGCAGGTACATTCTGATTGTGGCGCCTGTGTCCGTTAGGTTGTGGACAGGTCGGACAGGGGCTCGGAGTGTCCTGGCATGAGGGTGCCCTTGTGCCTATCGTGCCGGATTGGCTTTTGCGGACTGGCGTCCGTTTGGGCCTAGGATTCAGCGGCTCGGATGCGGGGAGTTTGTAAAATGGCCGGATCGGTCAACAAAGTCATTCTGATTGGTAATCTCGGGGCTGACCCCGAAGTGCGTCACACACAGGACGGCCGCCCGATCGTCAATCTGCGTCTGGCGACCACCGATAGCTGGCGTGACAAGAACTCAGGCGAACGCCGCGAGAAGACAGAGTGGCATCGGGTCGTGATCTTTTCCGAAGGGCTTGCTCGTGTTGCTGAGCAGTATCTGCGCAAGGGGTCGAAAGTCTATGTCGAAGGTGCGCTGCAGACGCGCAAATGGGAAGACCAGTCAGGCCAAGAGCGCTACACTACCGAAGTTGTCCTTCAGGGATTCAACTCAACGCTGACCATGCTGGACAGCCGGCAGCAGGGGGGAGGCATGAGCGAAGGTGGCGGCGGTGACTTTGGCCGCACCAAACCGCTCAGCGGCGGTGGTTCGTTCAACAAAGAGTTGGACGACGAGATTCCGTTCTAGCGCTTTGAGGCGCAGCTTCAATCTGCCCGGGCAATCCAGGGTTTGAATTGAACCCGCCCGGCCCAGAACGCCGAAGTGCTCCCTACGCCGTCATTGCGGGACTTGTTCCGGCAATCCACTTGGGCCCAGCATGAACTACAGACTCCCTAATGGATGCTCGGGAAAAGCCCGAGCATGACGACGTTGAAGCCTGAGCCAATTCTTTGCGCACGCTCCGTGTCATCCTGAGGTGGGCAGCGGACGCGCGCGCCTCGAAGGAGGGCGCTCCGTCGAGGATAGGCGCCGTTACTCGGTCGCTTCCACCCCAGAAACATACTTGGCGGAGAATGCCTTTTCGCCAAGACGGTCGAGAAGGCTCAACTGAAGTTCGAGCCAGGCCTTGTGGTTTTCCTCCTCAAGGAGGACTTTTTCAAATAGCGTCCGAGAACCGACATCTGCCTGGGCTGCGGCCTGTTTGGCAGCGTCGGTGTAGAAGGCAATTGCGCCCTCTTCGTCCGCTAGATCCGACTTGAACATGGACTCAAGTGACTTGGCCGCCACTGGCTTCTTGTGAAACGCCATGTCCGGCTGACCATTCAGGAACATGATGCGGTCGATGAACTCGTTTGAGTGACCGAGCTCTTCTTGCATCTCATTACGCATCTGAGCAGCAAGCCTGTCCAAGCCCCAGTCATCGAGCACATGCGCATGCAGTTGATACTGGTGGGCTGCCGTCAGTTCCATTTGCAGGGCTTTTTGCAGGTTCTTCAAAGTCGTTTCGTTGCTCATCGGGATGTCCTTAAACTGGTTGGCCAAAGCTCGCCCAGCAATGCTTGAGTGTGGTCGAGAGAGTGTCCCCGTAGCACATATGGGCTTGGTACGAGTTGATGCAACTCGGGTTTCGCCAGAACGATCTGAGCGCCCGGCGCGCGTACTTTTGGGTGGGGTCGCAAGAGCCGTCGTGGGGCCCTTTTGCGTGCTCTCCCTGGGTACATAGTGCGACGAAAACGCTCCGTCGAACGCCTCGAATCACCCTGGCAAGCCGTCCTTAGATTTGGTCCGTGTTCTGCACACACTGGGAATGCGTAAATCACTGTAATTGTTAAAAAAAATAACGCATCTCGGGTAGCGTTGGTTGTTGCGGAAACGCACCGAAATCAGCTATAGAAATAGCTTCTCGAACGCATCCGAGGCAGACCGCGCGGCGAAGAGTCCAGCGCGCCTTGGAGCGGCGTTCACCGACCGACTTTAGAAGGCAATTCCGTCCTTGGCTGACGAAGAAGACGAAGGCGTCGAGGAGCCGTCCTCCTCCGACATCAGGCCCATTTCGCTCATCGATGAGATGAAGCGCTCCTATCTCGACTACGCCATGAGCGTGATCGTGTCGCGTGCGCTGCCCGATGCGCGCGACGGTCTCAAGCCCGTGCATCGCCGCATCCTCTACTCGATGCGCGAGAACAACTACACGCCGGATCGGCCGTACAACAAATGCGCGCGCGTGACCGGCGACACGATGGGTAAGTACCACCCGCACGGCAACCAAGCGATCTATGACGCACTGGTGCGGCTCGCGCAGGACTTCTCCATGCGGTTGCCCCTTCTGGATGGTCAGGGGAACTTCGGGTCGGTCGACGGCGATCCACCCGCGGCTGAACGCTACACGGAAGTCCGACTTGCCAAGCCCGCGATGGCGCTGCTCGATGATCTCGAGAACGATACGGTCGACTTCCAGCCCAATTACGATGGGCGCGAGCAAGAGCCCGTTGTCCTGCCCGCGAAGTTTCCGAACCTTCTGGTCAATGGCGCGGGCGGCATCGCCGTCGGCATGGCGACGAACATCCCGCCACACAATCTTAGCGAGGTCTGCGATGCCTGCATTGCCTATCTCGATAACCCAGCGATCGAGGTCGACGAGCTGATCGAAATTGTTCCGGGGCCGGACTTTCCAACCGGCGGACTGATTCTGGGCCGCCAGGGCATACGCTCCGCCTACCACAAGGGGCGCGGCTCTGTGATCATGCGCGGCCGTGTCCATGTGGAAGAAGTCCGAAAGGACCGCGAGGCGCTGATCGTTAGCGAGATTCCCTATCAGGTGAACAAGGCCTCGATGGTTGAGAAAATCGCCGAGCTTGTGCGCGACAAAAAGATCGAAGGTATCTCCGACATTCGCGACGAGAGTGACCGTCAAGGCATGCGGGTCGTCATCGAGCTGAAGCGCGAAGCCATGGCCGATGTCGTGCGCAACCAGCTCTATCGCTTCTCGCCGCTCCAGAGCACCTTTGGCTGCAACATGGTGGCGCTGAATGGCGGCCGTCCCGAAGTCCTCAATCTCAAGGACATGATCCGCTCGTTCACCGACTTCCGCGAAGAGGTCGTGGGCCGCCGCATCAAGCATCTGCTGCGAAAGGCGCGGGAGCGTGCGCACGTGCTTGTCGGCCTTGCGATCGCCGTTGCGAATATCGACGAGGTCATTGCGCTGATCCGTAAGGCGCCCGACCCGGCTACGGCCCGGGCGCAGTTGATGGAGCGGCATTGGCCAGCCAAGGACGTGGCGCCGCTTGTGGAGCTCATTGCTGATCCGCGCCACAAGGTCTCGGAGCAGGGCACGTACAAGCTCTCCGAAGAACAGGCCAAGGCCATACTCGATTTGCGGCTGCAGCGTCTCACGGCCCTCGGTCGGGACGAAATCGGCGATGAGTTGAAGGGGCTTGGGGCTCAAATTGCCGACTATCTCGAGATCCTGCGGTCACGGGCCCGCATCGTCGGTATCGTCAAAGGCGAGCTGAGCGAACTCAAAGAGCAATTCGGCACGCCACGGCGGACCGAGATCACCGAGATGATGGGTGAGGTCGAAGACGAAGACCTTATTCAGCGCGAGGACATGGTCGTGACCGTGTCCCACAAGGGCTACATAAAGCGTGTCCCCCTGACGTCGTATCGCGCTCAGCGCCGGGGCGGTAAGGGGCGCGCCGGGATGGCGACCCGGGACGAGGATTTCGTCAGTCGTCTGTTTGTCGCGAACACCCATACGCCCGTTTTGTTCTTCTCGTCGCGCGGCATGGTCTATAAAATGAAGGTTTGGCGTCTGCCGCAGGCCGCGCCGCAGGCGCGTGGCAAGGCGTTGATCAATCTGTTGCCGCTCGGCAAAGACGAGATCATCACCACCATCATGCCCCTTCCCGAAGACGAAGCGTCTTGGGAGCAGCTTGATGTGATGTTCGCCACCAACGATGGCGGCGTCCGGCGCAATAAGCTGTCCGATTTCATCGAGGTGCGCCAGAACGGCAAGATCGCCATGAAGCTCGGCGAAGGCGATCGGATCGTCGGCGTCGAGGTTTGCAACGAGCAGCAGGATGTGCTGCTCACATCTCGTGACGGTCAAGCCATCCGTTTCCCCGTGAACGATGTGCGCGTGTTCAAGGGCCGGCAGTCATCGGGCGTTCGCGGGATCAATCTCGGCAAGGGCGACCAGGTGATCTCGATGGCGATCCTGACACACGTGGATGCAGACGCGGCCGAGCGTGCGGCTTATGTCCGCCAGGCCAATATGGTCCGCAGGGGCGGCGAGCAGGAACCCGAGCTGGAGCAGGAGGCCGAAGGCGCCGAAGAGGTGGCCATCAGTCCTGAGCGCTACGCGGAGCTCAGCGCCCATGAGCAGATGGTGCTGACCATCTCTGAGAATGGGTACGGCAAGCGGTCCAGCGCTTACGAGTACCGCGTATCTGGCCGTGGCGGGAAGGGCATTATCGGCATGACCGTGAATGATCGGAACGGCAAACTCGTCGCCTCATTCCCAGCCGATGATAGTGACCAGCTGATGCTGGTGACCGATCGCGGCCAGCTCATCCGTGTGCCGGTCGATGGAATCTCCGTCGTCGGTAGGTCGACTCAAGGCGTGATTATCTTCGATACAGCTGCCGACGAGCGCGTCGTCTCGGTGGAGCATATTCCGGACGAGACCGGCAACGGCGAGGAAGTCGATGACGCTGGCGAAGCCGGGTCGGGTGATCCGGGTAACGGGGACGCGGGTTAGGCTCTTGCCGCGTCTGGCGTGGCTTCGTTCGGACGCCGCAAGGACATCAGCAAGGCCGAAGCGGGCGACAGGGCGGAAAGTGCGTTCAAGTCCCCGACAAACACAGTGTGCCGGTCGGGCTGTGTCAACAAGCCTTCCGCGCGCAAACGAGACATGATCCGTGACAGCGTATCGGCATTCAGTCCCAAATACTCAGCCACCTCACTTCGGCTGAGAGGCATCTCAAAGACAATCCGTCCTTCCGAGGCCGGCACACCAATCTGAGTAGCAAGTTCCACAAGGAATGAAATTAGCCGCTGCGTGCTGTCGAGCTGGCCCACAGCCGCAAGATGAATGGCTTGCCGCGCTGATTGACGCGCGACGGCCCGATCAAAGTACCGCCGTGCATCGCGGTTGGCCTCCAGAAGTTCGGAGAAGGCATCGTAGCGGTAGCGCAGGACCTCCCCGGAGGAAAGGGAAACCAGGCTCGAAGCGGAACCCGCTGGTGCGAAGGCTGAGCGAAAGACATCCCCGGGGTAGAGCAAGGTGACTCCTTGACGAAGACCGTCAGCGAAGGTCAACCGAAACAATAGCGTCGCCATCCGCACGAAGAAGACGGTTTCCTGGCCTGCCAATGAGAGCGGTAGGGGCTGGCCCGGACGTGTCTGAACAAGCGTACCGCGTTCCGCAAGCTCGGGCGGAAACGCCGTCGGCCAATCGGCATTGTGCCTCCCGTCTCCCGACGAGAGAGTGGCGGCCGTTTTCAAGCTGTCTGTCGTCAAGTGGATACCCTGCATGGCACTGCAATCGCTGCCGACTGTGGTTCCACTCATGACAAGAATCTACGATTCGGACCTTGACGCCGATCAACCGCCAAGGCTGGCACCGACCCGGGGGTCGGCAAAACGTCGCAGGCAACGTGTTGACTTGGGTCAAGAAAAACTGTGTCGCGGCGGCAACAGCCTAGCACGGAGCGGACAAACCCTGACCTCGATCAGCCAACCAGGTCATTCCATTCTGGCGCGCTGCAACGAACCGTCTCAAGAAAAGGGAGAACAAAATGTTGCGGTGCTTCTTGAGGCGCGCCGCTGATCACTGGGGGACGTAATGAACAAACTTCTGAGTGCATTGGCCGCCGCGTTCGCTCTTGCTGGTGTGTTGAGCAGCACGCCGCAGCAGGCTGTCGCTGGGGACCGCCATGGCGACTTCATGATCCGTGGCCTTGTGACCGGCATCCTTCCGGATGCGAGCGCCACGGTGAAGGCCGGTGGGGCGCGCGTTGCCGGGGCTGGCGCTGAGGTTAGTGACGAGGTCGTCCCAGCCACGACGCTGACGTACTTTTTCACAGACAACTGGGCTGTGGAGCTGCTTTGCTGCTTCGCGAAACACGACGTTACGGGGACGGGCGTTCTAGCGGGCGTCGATCTCGGTAGCACATGGATTTTCCCGCCGGCTCTGACGGCGCAGTATCACTTCAATCCAGAGGGTACTTTCAAGCCTTATGTTGGTGTGGGAGTCCAGTACATCCATTTCTTCGACGAAGAAAGCAAAGATCTCGGTACGAGTTTCGCGCTCGACGATGGCTTCGGCTTCACGCTTCAGGGGGGCATCGACATCGCGGTTGGAGAAGGTTGGTACCTCAACGCCGACGTGAGAAAGACTTGGCTCGGCATGGACGCACGGTGGGGCGGCACACCCTTCACCGCCGATGTCGATCTCGACCCGCTGATCGTGTCAGCTGGCTTCGGTTACCGCTTCAACCTGAGCGATCTGCTGGGCGGCCACGGCTCTACAGTGGCTTACGAAGAGCTGAAATAGTCCTCCTACTCAGCCTTGACACTTTGAAGGGCCTGGCGGCGACGCCGGGCCTTTCCTTTATGTTTCATCGCGCCGTCCCGCTCCAGCCTTGCCGAAACGCCCCTCGCGCGGCTAGAAGGGGCCGCCGGGGGCCTACCTTGGTCCCAATCCAAGCTGCGCAAGGACAAGAGGAGCGCGAGCGCCATGCGCGTCGGTCTTTATCCCGGGAGTTTCGATCCCGTCACGCTGGGGCACGTGGACATCGTGCGCCGCGCCGCGCACCTCATCGACCGGTTGGTGATCGCCATCGGCGCGCATCATAGCAAGGGGCCGTTCTTCTCTGACGAAGAGCGCGTGACACTCGCCCGAGAAGCTCTTGAGCCCGTCGCTGGCGAACTTGGCATCGATCTTGATGTCATGGTCTATGATGGGCTGACGGTCGACACGGCCAAGACCGTCGGGGCCACGGTTGTCTTTCGCGGCCTTCGCGATGCAGGCGACTTCGACTATGAAATGCAGATGGCTGGGATGAACGCGGCGCTTGCGCCGGAAATCGAAACAGTCTTCCTTGCCGCATCGCCAGGAACGCGCCATATCGCAGCAAGCCTAGTTCGTCAGATTGCCGCAATGGGCGGCGATGTCTCAACCTTCGTCCCAGAGCCGGTCAATTTGGCCCTGGCTCGCAAGCTTGCGCCCTAATCTCTATCGATCAACAAACGAGGAAACCCCATGACCTTCAGGACCATCGTCCTCTCCGCGGTTACCCTGTTGCTTGCAATCATCACAGGGTACGCCCCAGCCTCTGCGCAAAACCTAGGGGACCCGTCATCCCTCAATGCGCGCGCGCCCGATACCTTCAAAGCGAAGTTCGACACGTCTAAAGGTACGTTCGTCGTTCAAGTGGAGCGGTTCTGGGCACCCAACGGCGCCGATCGGTTCTACAACCTCGTAAAGGCCGGCTTCTACAACGACGCGCGCTTTTTTCGCGTGATCGACGGCTTCATGGTCCAGTTCGGCATTAGCGGGAACCCAGATGTGTCCGCGGCCTGGACCAACGCCACCATTCCGGACGATCCGGTACGGGAGTCCAACGCAAGAGGCACGGTTACGTTTGCCACGGCCGGTCCCAACACACGTACGACGCAGGTTTTCATTAACTTCAACAACAATGCCGGTCTAAACGGTCAGGGCTTTGCGCCGTTCGGCAAAGTCGTTTCCGGGATGGACGTCGTCGACTCTCTCTTCAACGGCTACGGAGAAGGTGCCCCCCGCGGCAATGGCCCCAACCAAGGACTGATCAAGGCACAGGGGAACGCCTACTTGGTGACGCAGTTTCCCAAGCTCGACTACATCAAGAAGGCGACCATCGAATAGACGGTCTGCCCATCCGAAACGAAACGCGCAAAACAAGGAGCCCGACACGTGGCCAATCCTGAAGACACACTCATCATCGAAACGAGCAAAGGCAATGTCGTTGTTGAAATGCGCCCTGACCTTGCTCCCAATCATGTTGCGCGCATCAAGGAACTCGCGCGCCAAGGCTTCTATGACGGCGTTCCCTTCCATCGCGTGATCGAAGGGTTCATGGCACAGACCGGTGACCCGACTGGGACCGGCGCGGGCGGTTCCGGCCAGAAGCTAACAGCCGAGTTCAACGCCGAGCCCCACACCCGCGGTGCCGTCTCCATGGCGCGGGCTCAATCGCCGGATTCGGCGGACAGCCAGTTCTTCATCTGCTTTGACGATGCAACTTTCTTGGACCGCAAATACACGGTCTGGGGACGCGTCATCGAGGGCATGGAGAATGTCGACCAGATCAACCGGGGCGAGCCGCCGGCCACTCCCGACAAGATTGTCTCGGCGAAGATCGCCGCAGACGCCGCAGGATGACCGGCGAGCCACGCGGCCGGTCGAAGGAGCGTTCATCGATGTCAGGTTCTGCAGTCCTGTTGACGCTTGTTGCTCTCATTGCGGGTGGCATGATTGCAATGCAGGGGCCGATCAATGCAGAGCTTGCTGCGCGCCTCGGCCACCCTGTATCGGCGGCGTTTTGGTCGTTCTGCGTGGGTACGACCGTCCTGGCTTTGGTCGTCTTTCTCTTTGCGCGGGGAAGTACTGATTTTGGCGCCTTGCGCTCAATGCCGCTCTATATGGTGATCGGCGGCGGGATGCTGGGCGCTGTTTACGTGCTCGCCAATTTGGTCTTAGCGCCGAAGATTGGTGTCGCTGCGCTTATGTCGCTGGCAATCGCCGGGCAATTGGCCGCCGCATTAATCCTCGACCGCTTTGGGCTTTTTGACCTGGTGCAACGGGAACTCAGTGTAGGGCGCGTCTCGGGCGTAATGCTCGTGCTTGTTGGTGCGCTCATGGTTCGAATGCTCTAGCCCCGAATGGGGGTTCCTTGCGAACAGACCTTTTTGACTTCGATTTGCCCGATGGATTAATCGCCTTACGCCCCGTGCATCCCCGAGATGCTTCGCGGCTCTTGGTGGTGCGTCCCGACGAAGCCGACGCTGTGGCGGACAAAGTCATGGCCGATCTGCCCTTATTGCTTGAGCCTGGCGATGCGCTCGTCTTCAACGACACGCGTGTTATTCCGGCCGCCTTGCACGGCGTAAGAACGCGCGGCGATGCAACGGCCCAAATATCGGCCACGCTGATCGAAAAATTGGATGAGAACCGCTGGCGTGCCTTAGCGAAGCCGGGCAAGCGTCTCGAACAGGGTGACCGCGTCCAATTTGGCGGCGAAGACAGCAAGAGAGTCATGCTCGAGGCCACGGTGGAAGACAAAGGCAAGGACGGGGAGGTGACCCTGGCCTTCGATCTTTCCGGGCAAGCGCTGCACGACGCGATCGATGCCGACGGTTTGATGCCGCTTCCACCTTACATCGCCTCGCGACGTGCGCCAGACGATCAGGATCGCACGGACTACCAAACGGCCTTCGCGCGCGAAGAGGGCGCCGTGGCGGCGCCGACGGCAGGTCTGCACTTCACGCCGAAGCTGATGCAGACCCTCGAAGAGCTCGGGATCGCCACGTATTTCGTCACGCTACATGTGGGCGCTGGGACATTCCTACCGGTTCGCGCCGAAGACACCGATGAGCATCAGATGCACTCTGAGTATGGCGAAGTCTCCACCGAGACGGCGTTCGCGTTGAACGCCGTTAAGTCGCGCGGCAACAAGGTGGTTGCCGTAGGTACGACAAGCCTAAGGCTTATGGAGAGCGCATCCGATGAGTTCGGAACACTGAAGCCCTTTCATGGCGACACGGACATCTTCATCACGCCAGGCTATCGTCTTCGGTTTGTCGACCGGCTACTGACGAATTTTCACCTGCCACGATCGACGTTATTCATGCTCGTCAGTGCTTTCAGTGGCCTTGACATGATGAAACAAGCCTATGGCCACGCGATATCTCAAGGCTACCGATTCTACTCCTATGGTGACGCCTGTCTGCTGACGCCAAAGGACTCAGGGTGACGGCGCAGTTCTCATTTTTGTTGAAGGCGAAGGACGGCGATGCGCGCACCGGCGTTCTTGAAACGCCGCGCGGTAGAATCCGGACGCCGGCGTTCATGCCCGTGGGGACGCAAGCCACGGTCAAGGCCATGTTCACCGAGGATGTCGCGGCCGCAGGCGCGGACATTCTGTTGGGCAACACCTATCATCTCATGTTGCGCCCTGGCGCGGAGCGTATCGCCAAGTTCGGTGGGCTTCACAAGTTCATGCACTGGGACAAGCCGATTCTCACCGATAGCGGCGGCTATCAGGTGATGTCGCTCGCCAAGCTCCGCAAGATCAGCGAGGAGGGTGTTACGTTCCACTCGCATCTCGATGGGACGCCCGTGTTCCTCACGCCCGAACGTGCGATTGAAGTGCAATGCTTGCTCGGCGCCGACATTCAGATGGTGCTCGACGAATGCACACCGTTCCCTTGTAGCCGCGAAGAGGCGCGTGCATCCCTAGACTTGTCCATGCGCTGGGCAGAGCGTTCGAAGGCTGCCTTCGAAAAAACGAGCGTGCCAGGACAAGCTCTGTTCGGGATCGTACAGGGAAGCGTCTATGCCGATATGCGCGAGGATTCCGCGCGGACGCTCGCCGGCATTGGCTTCCCGGGCTACGCGGTCGGCGGCCTTGCTGTTGGCGAGGGACAGCAGGCGATGTTCGATACCCTCGACGTGACGACGCCGCATCTGCCGGAAGACAAGCCACGGTATCTCATGGGCGTTGGCACGCCGCCGGACATGCTCGGCGCCGTCGCCCGGGGCATCGACATGTTCGACTGCGTGATGCCGACACGGTCGGGCCGGCACGGCCAAGCCTTCACCTGGGGCGGCCGGCTCAATCTGCGAAATGCAAAATACGCGGAGGATTCAAGTCCGCTTGATGCGGAGAGCGCATGCCCGGCCGCGCAGTACAGTCGTGCCTATCTCCATCA
>JASJEH010000048.1 GCA_030064755.1 Methyloceanibacter sp.
GACTCGCGAAGACATGAACACGGCGGCGCGTGCGCTGGATCGCGTACTCCGAACGGGCCACTATTGGGTGCCTCACTGGTACAAGCCTTCCCACACGATTGCCTATTGGGACAAGTTCGGACGGCCCGATACGAAGCCGGACTTCGATCGAGGCATTCTCGACACGTGGTGGTCCAAGGACGCGGGAAACTAGAAGCCGTCGTTGGCCTGTAACCTCAGGCGCGGTCCCTCGCAGACAAGGGCGCCAAAGCTGGCCAACCACCTTTTGCTATTCGGACGCAGTGCCTTACGAACTTGCAATGATTCAGGGGCCCTGTCGGGTTCCACTCGCCCCCAGAATCCAGTAAGCAAGGACTGCAAACGCTGGCCGAAGCCTCTTGGGGCTAGAACGGCCGCGGCAATTTGCGACCGGACTCTCAGCGACAGGAAGCCCAACACAATTGGCCGCCTACATCCTTCGCCGACTCTTGCTGATTATTCCGACGATGCTCGGCATCATGCTGGTGACATTCGTCATCGTGCAATTCGCGCCAGGCGGGCCCGTCGAGCGGCTCATCGCGCAGCTGACCGGCACGGATCCCGGAGCAACGGCGAATTTCACCGGTGGCGGCAGCGACTTTGCCGGCGGCGGGCAAGAGGGCATGCCGGGCGCCGATGTGGGCGGCGCCTCGTCGAAGTACCGTGGCGCGCAAGGACTGGACCCTGAGTTCATCGCGAGCCTCGAGAAACAGTTCGGCTTCGACAAGCCGGCCCATGAGCGCTTCGGCCAAATGATCTGGAATTATCTACGCTTCGATTTCGGCGAGAGCTATTTCCGCGATACGAACGTTTTGGATCTGATTGCGGAACGCTTGCCTGTCTCGATTTCGCTGGGGCTCTGGATGACGCTGATCTCGTACGCGATCTCCATTCCTCTCGGGATCCGCAAGGCCGTGAACGACGGCACCCGCTTCGACATCTGGACGTCGAGTGTGATTGTCATCGGCTATGCCATTCCTGGCTTCCTCGTGGCCGTCTTCCTGATCGTGCTCTTCGCCGGCGGCTCATTCTTTCAGATATTCCCCTTGCGAGGGCTTGTCTCCGAGGACTTCTGGTCCCTGCCCTGGTACGCCAAGATCGCCGACTATTTCTGGCACTTGGTGCTGCCGCTGACCGCCATGGCGCTTTCCGCATTTGCGACCACAACGTTCCTCACCAAGAACTCATTCCTGGAAGAAATCCGCAAACAATATGTGATCACGGCGCGTGCCAAGGGACTGGGCGAGCGGCAAGTGCTTTACGGTCATGTCTTCCGAAACGCGATGCTGATTGTGATTGCCGGTTTCCCGGGCGCCTTCATTGGTGCGTTCTTCGCCGGCTCGCTGCTGATCGAAACAATCTTCACGCTGGATGGGCTGGGATTGCTTGGATTTGAGTCCATCGTCAATCGCGACTACCCGGTCGTGTTCGCGACGGTCTACATTTTCTCGCTACTCGGTCTGCTCATCAATCTCCTCTCCGACCTCACCTATACCTGGGTCGATCCACGCATCGACTTCGAGACGCGGGAGGTCTAATGGACGCGCCAACAGACGTCAGCGTCACCGAGGAGATTGCCGCGGCGGGCATCCCGCAACCACGTCCCTGGGTATCCGCGCTCAACAAGCGCCGCTGGCAGACCTTCAAGGCCAACAAGCGCGGGTACTGGTCTTTGTGGATTTTTCTCACGCTGTTCATCCTCAGCTTGTTCGCCGAGTTCATCGCCAACGACAAACCGATCGTCGTCGAGTATGAGGGTCAGTACTATTGGCCCATCTTCAAGGCCTATCCCGAGACGGATTTCGGCGGCATCTTCGAAACCGAAGCCGACTATCGCGATCCGGTCGTGCAGGATCTGATCACGGAGAATGGCGGCTGGATGCTATGGCCGCCAATCCGTTTCTCCTACAACACGCAAAACAAGAACCCGCCTATGGCGTTTCCGGTTAAGCCGACTTGGCTTCTCTCGGACAAGGATTGCGAGCTCGCCGTGGAGAAGGGGTTCCACCCGTGCGACCCAAGTCTAGAGTGGAACTGGCTTGGGACGGACGACCAGGGACGCGATGTCGTCGCGCGGATCATTTATGGGTTCCGCATCTCGGTATTGTTCGGCCTTGTGCTGACAATCTTCTCGACGATTATCGGCGTGGCTGCCGGCGCCATACAGGGCTATTTCGGTGGCTGGACCGACCTACTGTTCCAGCGCTTCATCGAAATATGGACCAGCGTGCCGCAACTCTATCTGCTGATCATTGTGGCGGCGGTCATAGAGCCGAACTTCTGGATCCTACTCGGTATTCTGTTGGCATTCTCCTGGGTCGCATTGGTCGGTGTCGTTCGAGCGGAGTTCTTGCGCGCGCGGAATTTCGAGTATGTAACCGCCGCACGAGCTCTCGGCCTGCCCAATGGCAAGATCATCTTCAAACACCTCTTGCCAAACGCGATGGTCGCCACACTGACCTTCATGCCGTTTATTCTCAATGGCTCCATCACCACGCTGACATCACTGGACTTCCTTGGCTTTGGGCTACCACCGGGATCGCCGTCGCTGGGCGAATTGCTGGCGCAAGGCAAGGACAACCTCCAGGCTCCTTGGCTGGGTCTTACGGCCTTCTTTGTTATCGCCATTATGCTGAGTCTCCTGATCTTCGTGGGCGAGGCAGTGCGCGATGCCCTCGATCCGCGCAAGACGCTGACCTAAGGCCAGGCCCATGCACGGCTCGAACGACCACGCACTGTCGGCTAGCAAGAACGAGACGAGGATGGGGCTCGCCGCGCTCCTCACAGGCGCGTTCATGCTGGTCGAACTTGCCGGCGGGATTGTCGCGAACTCGCTCGCGCTGATCGCTGATGCCGGCCATATGCTGACAGATTTCGCAGCGCTAGGGCTCGCCTGGTTCGCGTTTCGCTTGATGCGGCATCCCGCGGATTGGAAACGGACTTACGGCTTCGATCGGTTTCAGGTCTTGGTCGCATTCACCAATGGGTTGGCGCTTTTTGTGATCGCGGCCTGGATCGTTTACGAGGCCATCCATCGTTTGATCGATGGGGATGCGCATGTTGCCGGTGGCATCATGGTTGCCATCGGCCTTGCGGGTCTTGTGGTCAACATCGTTGCGTTCCTGCTTCTTCGGGGTGCGGACCGCGAAAATCTCAATGTTCGCGGTGCGGCCCTTCATGTCCTCGGCGACCTGCTCGGTTCAGTCGCAGCGCTTATCGCGGGCGGCGTGATCATGGCCACGGGATGGACGCCGATCGACCCGCTGCTCTCGGTACTCGTTGCCATGATCATCTTGCGCAGCGGCTGGTTCGTCGTCGTCGAGTCCGCACATATCCTTCTGGAAAGTGCGCCAAGCGAATTCGACACGCGCAGGATCGCACCAGACCTTGTCAGCAATATCGAGGGCGTCGACGAAGTTCATCATGTTCACGTCTGGTCTTTGACCCAAGCACGGCGCGTGGCGACCCTCCACGCTGTTGTCAAAAGGGCCGCGAACATTGAAGAGGTCATCCGAAACATCAAGACCCGTTTGAACCGGGAGTTCGGTCTCGACCACATTACTGTCGAAGTCGAATACGGCCGTTGTGCCGACCAGATATTCCCGAATTATCGAGAGCCGTCATGACAGATAAGCCGACCCTTCTGACCGTCGACAAGCTCTGCGTGGATTTCCGCGCTGGTGAGAAGGTGACCCATGCGGTCAAGGATGTCTCTTTCAAGATCGATCACGGCGAAACACTTGCCCTGGTCGGCGAGTCCGGCTCCGGCAAGACCGTCTCGGCCCTGTCGATCCTCCAGCTCCTTCCCTACCCTGCCGCATCGCATCCAGGTGGGGAGATCTGCTTCAAAGGCGAGAACCTCTTGGCGCTGCCGCCGGACGGGCTGCGGCATGTACGCGGCAATCAGATCTCCATGATCTTTCAGGAGCCGATGACCTCGCTGAATCCACTCCACACGATTGAGCGGCAGATTGCTGAGGTCCTGCGCATTCACAAGGGGATCACAGGAGATGCGGCGCGGGCGCGCGTTCTCGATCTTCTCACCAAAGTCGGCATTCAGAATGCGGAGGAGCGCCTTGCCTCGTATCCGCACCAGCTCTCCGGCGGTCAGCGCCAGCGTGTGATGATTGCCATGGCGCTCGCGAACGAGCCGGACTTGCTGATCGCAGACGAACCCACAACGGCACTCGACGTGACGATTCAGGCGCAGATCCTGGAACTACTGCTGCAACTGAAGGCCGAGTTCAACATGGCGATGCTGCTGATCACCCATGATCTCGGCATCGTCCGCAAGATGGCGGACCATGTTTGCGTCATGCATCAAGGCAAGATCGTCGAGCGTGGACCGACGAGCGATATTTTCGAGCGCCCCAAGGACGACTACACACGACACCTTATCGCTTCGGAGCCGAAAGGTTCGCCGCCACCGGCGGACGGCAGCGCAAAGACCATCCTGAAGACCGATGATCTCAAAGTCTGGTTTCCGATCAAACGCGGTTTCCTGCGCAGAACGGTGGGGCATGTGAAAGCGGTGGACGGGGTGAATGTCGATGTGCGTGAAGGTCAGACGCTCGGCGTGGTTGGTGAGTCGGGGTCGGGCAAGACGACACTCGGACAGGCGATCCTACGTCTGATTTCCAGCGACGGCCCCATCGTCTATCTCGGCGAACGCATCGATGGCTTTAACTCAAAGCAGATGCGTCCCTTGCGCAAGGATCTGCAGATCGTCTTTCAGGATCCCTATGGCTCGCTCAGTCCACGTATGTCCATCGGACAGATCATCGAGGAAGGTCTGCTGATCCAGAATCCAGATATCTCATCCGAGGATCGAGAAGCGCGCGTGGCGCGCGCCTTGGAGGAAGTGGGACTAGATCCCAAAGTTCGCGATCGATATCCGCATGAGTTTTCTGGCGGTCAGCGCCAACGCATTGCGATTGCCCGGGCGCTCGTTCTGGAGCCGAAATTTCTAATTCTCGACGAGCCGACATCGGCGCTGGACGTGTCCGTTCAGGCGCAGATCGTCGACTTACTACGGGACCTGCAGAGGCGGCACCGCCTGGCCTATCTATTCATTAGCCACGACCTGAAGGTCGTCCGTGCACTGGCCAACTCGATCCTCGTTCTCCGCCACGGCAAGGTCGTTGAACAAGGGGCCTCGCAAGACGTTTTCGCAAATCCGAAGACGGACTACACAAAGGCCTTGCTGGCTGCCGCATTCGAGCTTGAGACAACGCCCGCCGGCGCCGTTTCCACCTAGGGCCGACAGCTAGAGCCTGTCAGAACTCTATGGCTTTGAGCAAAGTCGGCGCGCGCCCGTGATCTCAAAACCGGCGTTCTTGATCCGTGCGCGCGCATCGGCAAACGGCTCCAGCTCGACGGCCATGTGATACGCGTTCGCATGCAGGAAGCGGCTCGCGCTGGTCATAATGCCAACGTGACCTTCCCAGAAGATCAGATCACCACGTTTCAGTTCGGCCCCTTCTAGAACGTCGAGTGGTTCTCCGGCTTCGGCTTCCTGCATGTCAGCATCGCGTGGCAATGCATGGCCGGCGGCGGCGGCGGCAAGCTGAACGAGGCCGGAGCAGTCCAGTCCGACGCTGGTACGCCCTCCCCAAAGATAGGGTGCGCCAAGAAACCCTTCGGCAACCGCGACGAAGTCCGGCGCAAGCGCTCTGACCGGCACGAGATGCGCGGCATAGACGAAACCGCCTGTGTCGATCATGGCGTAAGGCCCGGCCGTCTCCCCGATGTTCACGCGAGCGTTTAGGCTTAGCATTTGTAGCGGCGGCGCCTTCGCGTCGGGCTCCGGAAAGACATACGTCCGGAGTGCCGCGATTCGATGGGTTGCAGCCGCTCCCACAGGGCCAAGTCCCGCGCTGGGCACATACCCGACATAACCGTCGTGATCGAGCTGCACCCAGGACCAGCCATCGTCCTCGTCGAAAACCACCAGGGTCTCCCCGAAGAGTGCCTCGGTATCGAGACTGGCGGCGGCGCGCGGCGCGCGGCGCAAAGGCAGCGCCGAGGCAATAACCTGGCGGCGTTCCCCCTCCGCATAGCGCTCGGCCTTAACCGATCCACGCAAAGCTGAGGCCGCGAGCCCATCGCGGAATGCATGCCGGCGTGGGTCGAGCTTCGTCACGCGCCGAGTTCCCCGCGTAGATACTCGTAGAGTGCGCGCGCGGCATGGGGCTCTCCACCGCGCGGCCGACCCGGCTGCTGGCGCGGCACCCAGCCGTAGATGTCGAGATGCGCATAACGCTTGGCATGCTCCACGAACCGCTTGAGGAAGAGTGCCGCCGTCACGGACCCAGCGAACGGCCCCTCTGAGATATGATTAACGTCCGCAATATTGCTCTTGAGCAACTTGTCATAGGGTGCCCAGAAGGGCATGCGCCAAACAGGATCTCCGACCGCATGGGAGGATTTGAGCATACCCTCCGCGAATGCCTCGTCAGTCGAGTAGAAGGGTGGCAGGTCCGGCCCCAACGCCACCCGCGCCGCGCCTGTGAGCGTCGCGAAGGTCACGAGATAGTCGGGCGCTTCCTCGTCGGCGAGGCTCAAGGCGTCGGCAAGCACGAGACGGCCTTCCGCATCGGTATTCCCGATCTCAACGGTCATGCCGTTGCGGCTCTGAAGCACATCACCGGGGCGGAATGCGTTTCCTGCGACCGAGTTGTCCGCTGCCGGAATGAGCACGCGCAATCTAATGGGCAGCTTAGTGCGCATGACCATCACGGCGAAGGCCAGCGCCGCCGCCGCGCCACCCATGTCCTTTTTCATCAGACTCATGGCGTTGCCGGGCTTGAGGTTGAGCCCACCCGTGTCGAAGCAGATACCCTTCCCGACGACCGTGACTCTAGGCGCACTCTCCGCGCCCCAGCGTAAATCGATCAGCCGGGGCGAACGATCACTTGCGCGACCGACCGCATGAATCATAGGGAAATTGTCCGCCAGGAGGCTTGAACCTTCGGTCACCTTGATCGTCGCGCCGGAGGAATTAGCGATATCGCGCGCGACTGCCTCAAGGTCCGCAGGACCCAGATCGTTCGCCGGTGTATTGATCAAGTTACGCCCTAGATAGACCCCCTCGGCGAGAGCCAATATGTGCGTGCGATCCGCTCCTTCGGGGAGAACCAGGCGTCTAACGTCGCTCTCGCCGCCAGACTTATAGCGTGTGAAGCGATAGCAGCCCTTCAAGAAGCCGAGCACAGCCAGATCGGGGTTGCTCAGAGTGCTGGAAAAGCGATAGTCGCCGGCCGGCAGTGCGTCAGGAAGCGCACCGATGAGCATGGGCGCATCTTGGGCCCAATCGTCACCGCCCGTACCAAATAGAACTTTTTCGATTTCCCCGTTCTCGCCAGGGACCAATAGTACTGAGCCTTGCGAGGGCTTCCAGCCGCGCGCCTCAACCCAGCGGGCCTCGCGTTCGCCAATCCCAGATAGGTCGTCCGCCGACGTTACGAGCTCAATGGGAATGGACGGTGCGCCCGGCTCCAGGACCAGGTCTTCAAGCGATTTGTGGAGAGCGTCGAGCGACATGACGTGTGTAGACATGAAAAATTCCGGATGAGTCTTGAAGGGGCCGCGCATTAATGGCAGGGGAGCGGAAACATGACAACGATGGAAGGCGGAACGATGACGGGCAGGGGCTACACGTTGATTATTGGCGACAAGAACTACTCGTCATGGAGCCTGCGCCCTTGGCTGTCGCTTAAGGCGTGCGGTGCTCCGTTCGAGGAGGAGTGTGTCCGCCTGCGGCGACCAGACAGCAAGGCCGAGATCTTCAAGCGTTCGCCCTCGGGTAAGGTCCCTGCCCTTAAGACCGATCTCGGCGTGATCTACGACAGCCTCGCGATTGTCGAGTTCCTGGCCGAGCAATACCCGGATGCGGGCCTCTGGCCCAAAGACGCCGCGTCGCGCGCCGCCGCGCGGTGCATCTCAGCCGAGATGCACTCGGGCTTCCAGGCGCTTCGCAACGACATGCCCATGGATCTCATTTCGCGCTTCCCGATGCCGGAAGTGAGCGAGACGCTTGCCAACAATATCCGCCGCGTTGTCACGATTTGGATCGATACGCGCAACCGATTTGGCCATGGTGGCCCACTCCTGTTTGGCAAGTTCACGAACGCGGACGCCATGTATGCGCCGGTGGCGACCCGTTTCCGCACCTATGGCGTCCCGCTCGCGGACTATGGCGACGACGGCACGGCGGCCGATTACGTGGACGCAATCAATGCAATGCCGGATATGGCCGAATGGCTGGCCGGAGCAGATGCCGAGATGCGCGAGCGGGAACTCGTCTAGTCCATTTCTTTTTCTTGGCAAGGCCTGCCGCGCAGCCCGTATGCCAGGCCACGCGCACCTCTGGCCCCATAAGTCCCTAGATCCATGAGTCCGTGGCCCTGCAGGCCATTGGCCGGGCGATCGCCCTCTTATGGTTAAGACTTTTTATACATCTGTCCCACATCATGACACTCAACAAACCAAGTCACAAAAGCCGGGCGCACCTGCTGTCGTCCGCTGGGGACAGTCTGAACTATGGCGCGCAACCACTCTTCGCGACATTCAATGGCATTAGCGCTGCTGGCGACCTCCGCTGCGACCGCGCTGCTTGGCGGTTGCGGCCATGCCGGCGGCATTGGGAACGGAATGAGTGGTGGCATTGCCACGAGTGGGCTTGGCATCTTCAAGCGGAAACCGCCGGAAGTGCAGATGACTGCCGCCGAGGCGTTTGAGGCCACCACGAAGTGGAACGACGCCTACAACAAGGACACGACGAACCCGCGCAATGCACTCGGCTATGCCGCGTCACTTCGCGCACTCGGCAACAAGAAACGTGCTTTCGAGGTACTGCAGACCGCCTATGCGGCGAACCCCAACAATCCCGAGCTTGCCGCCGAGATCGGTAAGGTGGCGTTGGAAACCGGCCAGGTTAACGTCGCCAGCAAAGCGCTCAAGACAGCCGCCGACAAGGGCGTGAGCGACTGGAAGACGCTTTCTGCTCAAGGCACGCTCGCCGCGAAGAGTGGCGATCACGCGACGGCACAGAGGTACTATCAGGCGGCACTGCAGCGAAAACCGGACTCGACTTCGGTGATCAATAACCTGGCCCTGTCCTATACCCTCGACGGCAAACCGAAGAAGGCCGAGACCCTACTTCGTAAGGCAGAGAAAGATGGCCATAGCGACAAGCGTCTTCGCCAGAACCTCGCGCTCGTGCTTGGCGTTCAAGGGAAGTACAACGAAGCCAAGGACGTGGCTGCCGTCGATGTTGGGGAAACTCAGGCGAACAAGAGCGTGGCCTACCTCAAGAACATGCTTTCCAAGCCGAGTTCGGTTGCGGCTGCGCAGCCAGCGGCTCCTGCACCGGCTGACCAGGGTTGGTCGTCGTTTGGCACGACTGCCGCGCCCAAGGCCGCCGCACCTGCTGTCGCCGCCGCGAACCCAAAGCCGGCGCGACCCATGCCGGTTGTTCAGATGGTCAAGCCCGTCGACGAGGTAATCTCGGCGCCACCGAAGGTTGCCGAGGCGTCTGCTCCCGGAACCTCCACATTCGTTAAGTCGTCGAGCCGGTAAGAAACCGTATGCAGATCCGCGCACATGCTCGCGGTAACGTTTTGAGGGAACGAGGGAGGCGCTCTTCGGAGCGCCTTTCTTGTACGTGTCGCTTCACTTGCCCGACGGCAGTGTGGCCGAGCCAAGAACATAGAGTTTCCTCGCTTGCGTACTTGCGCCTAGCCGAAGTTCTGCAACATCTGAATGCCGGCTGGGCCAAGAATGACGATAAACAGCACAGGCAGGAAGAAAAGGATCATCGGCACGGTCAGCATTGGCGGGAGGGCCGCAGCTTTCTTCTCCGCCAAAGTCATGCGCATTTGGCGACTCTCCTGGGCGAGGATGCGCAAGGCGTCGCTGACGGCCGTACCGTATCGTTCTGCCTGGATCAGGCTGGTCCCTACAGCCCTGACCGGTGCTAGGCCCGTGCGTTTCCCCAAGTTCTCATAGGCAAGACGCCGTTCCGGCAGATAAGACAGCTCCGCTGTCGTGAGGCTGAACTCCTCGGCAAGCTCGATCGAGCGTGCGCCGATCTCCGTTGCCACCTTGCTCATGGCGGCCTCGACGGACATGCCCGCTTGAACACAGATCAGCAACAGGTCCAGTGAGTCCGGAAACACGCCCGATATGGATTTTTGGCGGCGTTGAATGAGATTGCTGATGAAGATGTCCGGGAAATAGAAGCCGAAATATGCACCGCCGATCGAGATTCCAATCCGGGCGACCAATGGCAGGCCGAAATCATTCACGAAGAACAGGTAGACAAAGGCAATTGCAAAGCCGGCAAACGGCAGAGCGGCGCGGAAGAACAGAAATGCAACGACCGGCGCCTGACCGCGAAAGCCTGCCATCTTCAAACGATCTCGCGTCGTCTCCGTCTCCAGCGCCTTACTCAAATTGAAGTTTTCGACAACCTGCTTCATGAAGCTCTTCGGCTCTCGACGCAGACGACCCTGGCGTTGTTCTTCCGCCAGCGCCGTAGCTCGCTCCGCGCGCAGGCGATCACGTTCGCTCGCTACATACTTCATGCGCGAGTCAAGCCGGTTACCTGCAAGTAACGGCATGATCAACGAGGCGACTGTTATAAAGGCTGCGATCGCCGTCAGAATCACGACCATGGCGCGAGGATCTGTAACGATGTCGATGAGCGCTGTCATGGCTACGGACTTTCCACTCTCTAGATCTCGAAATTGATCATCTTGCGCATCACCAGTATGCCGATGATCATCCAGATGCCCGCACCAACCAGCATGAACTGGCCGAGCTTCTCGGTCCAAAGCAGCGTGATGTAGTCAGGCGAAATGAAATAGACCGCGAGGCCAACGACAGGCGGCAACGCACCAATGATCATGGCCGAGGCCTTGGCTTCCGCGCTGAGCGCCTTGACTTTCGCCTGCATCTTGTACCGATCGCGCAAAACGCCGGACAGATTCGACAGTGCCTCCGCGAGGTTGCCACCGGTCTGCGCCTGGATGGCGATCACGATGGAAAAGAAATTCACTTCCTGAAGGGGAACACGCTCGTATAGGCGCTCGAACGCCTTGGATAGTGGAATGCCAATGCGTTGCTGCTCTACGAGTTCAACAAACTCGCTACGGACGGGCTCAGGCGCCTCCTTCGCGATGATGTCCAAGCAATCAGCCAACGGCAGGCCAGACCGAATGCCACGGACGATGATGTCTATGGCGTTGGCGAACTCCGTCAAGAACTTCGCCTGACGCGACCGAATTCGGCGCGCAAGAAGCCAGCGCGGCAGGCCGAGGCCGCAGACGATTACCCCGAGCAAACACACAAACAGCGAAAGTCCGGAGATGAGGAAGAGGAACCCGCCGATAAGCCCCATGATCGCGCAGGCGATGTAGTACGTCTGAGGCTTGATGTTCAGCCCGGCCCGCATCAGTTTGGTGCGGAGCGTAACGCGCTTCTGCTTTTTCTGCTTGGCTTCGAGTTCCTTCAGCGAGTCTTGTACCTGACGTCGGCGCGTTTGCAGCTGCTGCGGCACGCCAGTCCGCTGTCGCGAGACCGAATGGCCTTTCGCCGCGACCTCGACGCGTTTGTCGACGGTCCGCTCGCCGCTGAAATACGGCATCACAAAGACATAGACGACCCCGCCCACCGCGAGAGCGGCCAGCGTGACGGCGGCGAACTGAACTAGTTCAGGCGGTAGCAAACTTCTCTCCCAGCGGGCGCCCATGCTCGTCGTTGACTTCGGCTGAAGCCAGACACTCAGTAAGCCGCTTGTCCTCGCCGAAGTAGCGCGCCTTCTCATAGAAGTATGGGCGCGCGATGCCGGTCGATCGGTGGCGACCGACAATGCGGCCACTGGCATCCTCGCCGACAAGGTCGTAAACGAAGAGATCTTGCAGCGTTACGATCTCGCCCTCGAGACCAATAACCTCAGTAACATGTGTAATCTTGCGGCTGCCATCGCGCATTCGCGAGGCCTGCACGATGATA
>JASJEH010000015.1 GCA_030064755.1 Methyloceanibacter sp.
GCATAGAGTTTGGCGTTGCCGATGGCATTCTGCATCGCGAGCTTTCGGGCTTCGTCCTTCATCTTTTCCGGCTCAGCGACGCCGAAGTTGATCGCGCCGATCTGGTTGGCGCCAGCTTGAACCACCTTATCCAGGACACCACCGAGCTTCTTGACGTCCCGCACGGTGATGTTGACGTTGTTGCTGACCCGGTAGCCGGTGATGAACGTCGCGCGGCTTTCCTTGCTCTTCTTTTCGTAGATCGGCGAGACGGAGAAGTCCGTCGTTTGGATATCCTTCGCTTCGACGCCTGCCCCTTTCAGTGTTTCGACAACCTTGGTCATCGCGCCGGTGTTCTTGGACAGCGCGGCCTGTGCGGTCTGGCCTTCAGAGGTAACGCCCGTCGAGACGCTCACCATGTCCGGCGGGGCTTTCACGGTGCCACTAGCGGAGAGGGAGATTGTGCGCTTGGCGGCCGAGGCGGTGGTCGCGGAAAGCGGAAGCCATGCCGTGAGCACAGCAAGAGCTGGGACAAGCATCCGGAGGGCGCGCGTCTGGATCATCGGTGGGACTCCCGGTGTTGAGGTTGGTGCCTGAGTTTGGTCCTCATAAGCAATTTGTTATGAGGCGGAATTGTGAGACTGGCCACAACGCTTTAAAAGGCTAGCCTCCATTGGTCGCGACTCGCTACGTACAGTGTGTAGAGTTCGGATTGTGATCTGACTTTCGCGCCGGGGGCCCGTAGCTCAATTGGTTAGAGCCGACGGCTCATAACCGTCTGGTTGCTGGTTCGAGTCCAGCCGGGCCCACCACTCTTCTAGACTGCCTTTGGTTGTTGCTGTTTTCCGGTTTTCTCCCGCAACTTCGGCAATTGTGCCTCCAACTTTGGATGTCCGGGCTGTCGGCCCGACGCCATTGAGTGCGTCCGCTTTGCCTTCAGAAGCAGACATTTTGAGTACCGTGATCTTGATGCCGAAACCGGCAATCTCCTTGTCAAGCGCCGCAGACATCCCGTCCGACGCCGCCTTTTGAGTTCTTTGCTCAGGGTCTGGAGCATGCATATTGCGTTTCAGAACCGCGTGACCGCGTTGAGTATTCCGACGAATTGCTCGCTTTCGGTAGCCAGCGCTGCTTGAGGAACGGCGCCACCAGTGGGATTAACTGGTGCAAAGAGATCGCCTTCGCCGTCATACACATCGTAGCGAATTTCTGGCCGGATATTCAGGAAGGGAGTTGGCTCCCAGCTCAAGTTGGCGGTAAACGCGTAGACGTCGCCGCCGCCCGCTCCGACGCTGCCCCATAACAGGTGCGCGGCATTCTCGTCGGTGAACCATTCGGCGCGGGCATTAAAGTGCAGGTTGTCAAGGATCTTGCGGCGCAGGCCCACGTTTACGCCGTACCACGGCGAGTTCTCTGTGATAACAAATGGTGGAACCGGTCCACCCGGAAACACGTCACCACCCTCCTGGTAGCCATATGTCGCTTCAAGGGCAAATTGCAGGCGATCCGTTACTTGATGCGTTATGACAAGGTAACCGGCGAATCGATCCAAATATTCGCCGTTCGTGCTCAAGGCGAGATACGGTGAGCCGCCTCCAAGCGGTCGGGGAACTCCGTCGATAGTTATAACGTCCGTACTGTCGTTCTCGCCATTGCCATAGATCGCTTCGAAATCGATCCAGGTCTTCATGCTTGAATTGCGCCAGCGCGCACCGAAGATGAAGTGAGGATCGTCGTTCTCGGAGGTAAGGTTGTTCCAGCCCGCAACAACGCCGCCCTCCAGGCTCAGAAGCCCAAATTCTGGCGACGTTGGAATCTTGACTTGCGCAAGGCCGCCGACGTGCTTTGCCGGGCCGTGCGCGAAAGCGTGTGTGTGGGTTGCAAACCAGTTCGGAGGCGTAAAGGGATAGCCGATGTTGTTCAATATCGGTGTCTGAAAACTCCCGAGCTTGAGGGTCGCCCCATCAGCGACAGGCAGGTAAAAATCCAAAAACCACTGTGTAACCGCTAGCTTATTCTGCTCGTCGGCATCGAAATCCCAATCATCAAAGCCCTTGGTTTTGAGAAAAAAGACGTCCTCGCCATACAAAACGGTCACGTTGAAGCCGACGTCGATCTTGTCCCCCCGAGGCGCTGGCGTTGGACCAATACGGCTCAGGACATTGTGCGCGGGACCGAACATGAAAGGTGGGCACCCGTCCCCCCGGCACACCATTGCGCCAAGCTGGTTAAAGACGGGACCGTCTGTCTGAGAAAAGAATGTTTGGGGCAGCGTACTCTCGCCGAAACCTTGCGGGAGCAACGTGTCGCCGGGATTATTGTCCGTCGCAATGAGGGAGCCCTCTGCCCAACCGAGTACGCCAATCTTGTAGTTTCGCTCCAACCCATCGCCAAATAAGGTCCTGAAGGCACTGCCATACGGCCGCGGCGGCATACTAGAGTCCGCACTCGTATCACCTTCCACCCCACCGAGTTTCATCGGTTGATCGAATGCAAGCTCACTCGGCGTGTCTCCGGGTAGTAAGACATCTTGATTCAATTCTACGGCGTGCGCAGTCGCCGCAAATGCGTTGGCTGCCATCAGAGCTGATCCAATCATCAGCGTCCGCCGTTTCATCAGTTTCCCTGTCTGTACTGAAATCCTAAGCACGAACGTATTGGTGATGAAGCCCGCCTAGGATCGCTTGTGATCTGATACTTTCGGTCTGCTCAATGGGACGAGAGGTCGGTGCAGCCGCGACACGTGTGGATTGTCTTGGAAGCGAACTTATTGAAAGCACCTCTCGGATGAACCCAACCCAATTGCGCCAAGAATAGCGAGTTTCCTAGGCTCTCACCAGGTGCTGGAATCGGATCCGTCGATGAGCTCACTGCCCCCGAATGTCCGCTTTGGGTCAGTGGCGGATATCAGACTACTGAGACCGTTCGACCGCTTTGCGCCCCAAAGCGGACGTCGCACGAACGTGGGGCGTATCTGCGTCGACGATTTCTCGGAAGCGCCGAACCGTTCAGTCGGAAAGGAACCGAGGTGGGTGAGCCGCCTAGGTTTCCCTTTGAACTTCAATGGGCCTTACACGCCCGCACCTGGTTCCAAGTCGTTGACCGAGAGTGACTGTGCGACAACAGCCGGGCCCACCGCTTTTCCCGTTTGCGTGGAGCAGACATTCACGGTTGACAGGGCAGCGGAACACGTGCGGCATTCGGGCCGTCTTGTTTCAGCCCTCGCGAGGAGAGTTCTTGGTGCGCAAGCTTGCCCTTCATTGGCAGATACTCATCGCCATCGCACTTGCGGCCGTTTCCGGCTCGATCATTCAGCAGCTCACGACTGAGACGTTCACGCCAACGATACTTGGTGTCAGCTTTGTTTCTATCTTCGACTTCGTGGGAGCTATTTTTCTCAATGCCTTGAAGATGATCATCGTGCCGTTGATTACATCTTCGATCATCGTAGGCGTTGCCGGCATTGGGTCTGGCAGCAATCTTGGGGCGCTCGGCGGCCGCACGCTGCTGTTCTATGGAACAACGACTCTGGCCGCTATTCTGATCGGCCTTCTCACCGTCAATATCATCGCGCCAGGCTATGTCGATGGAAAGCCCGCCGCCGACATTCTGGCGCTGGATGCGCCGCCCGAAGAGCTTGAGGCGAAAATTGAGGGCAGGGGCGCGGGCGACGTCGTCGAGCTGTTTTTGCGCATGGTGCCCGCCAATATTGTGAAGGCGGCCGCGGAAGGTCAGATGCTTGGGCTGATCTTCTTTTCCATTCTGTTCGGCTTCTTCATGACCAAGCTGCAGCACGATTACGCCGAGCCTTTGTTCAAGTTTTGGAACGGCGTGTTCCACGTCATGATGCACATGACTGAGTTCATCATGAAGTTCGCGCCGATCGGCGTCTTTGCCTTGATTGCTGCTGTGATCGCTGAAACGGGGTTTGCGGCAGCGCGGCCGCTGGCCAGTTTTGCGCTGGCGGTCTTGGCGGCGCTGCTCTTGCATTCGTTTATCACGCTGCCCTTGCTGCTGCGGTTCATTGGTCAGGTCAAGCCTTTCGCGACGATGCGGGCCATGTCGCCCGCGCTGCTCACTGCCTTCTCGACGTCTTCGTCCTCGGCCACTTTGCCGGTGACCATGGACACGATCGAAGAGAAGGTCGGTGTGTCGAACAGCGTATCGAGTTTCGTCTTGCCCCTTGGGGCGACCGTCAACATGAACGGAACGGCGCTCTATGAGTGCGCCGCGGCCATGTTCATAGCGCAAGCCTACGGACTGGAGCTCAGTTTTGGCGTGCAGTTCCTAATCGTCACGATCGCGCTCGTGACATCGATCGGGGTTGCAGGCGTGCCGTCCGCGTCGCTGGTCGCCATCGCGATCATTCTCGCCGCTGTCGGCTTGCCCGTGGAGGCCATCGGCGTGCTGTTGGTATTCGACCGGGTGCTCGACATGTGCCGCACCAGCGTGAATGTCTGGGGCGATGCCTGCTGCGCCACGATCATCGCGCGGCTGAGAGGCGAAGAAACCAATGTCGCGATCGACAAGACCTAGAGCAGGCTTGCGCTACGTCCAGATCGCGACGACGGCCATGACGGCAATGCCGAGCGCGACCATCGCGAACTTCGCTCCCGAGTCCCCAGGCTTTGCAAATTCGCTCTCAACGATGTCGACGACGGCAATGTAGAGAAACGTTCCGGCCGCCAAGGCATCAAAGATACCCTCGAACCATTGGGCTGACTTCCCGGATAGAAGGGCTCCGAGGAGCGCGCCAAGGACGATGCCCAGTGGCGTCATCATCGCGAAGAAAGCGACAAGGCCAATGGCGCGCGGGCGCGCGATATGAGCCCGGTGCAAGCTGACGCCGAGTGCAAAGCCAGCCACACCCTTATGGGCAATGATGGCAACAAAGAGAGCCGCCGACGTGACAACGCTGGTCTCAGCACCCAGTGCTATACCTGCGATGACGGAATGGACGGATAGAACCAGCGCCAGGACATAGGGCGCCAGCGCATAGCGGCTCACGCTCGCCGAGCTCAGGACGCGTCCTTCACCCTCGGCAACGATGACCTTCTCGATCAGCAGCACGACGAGGAACCCGGCTGCACAGATGAGCGAGGCCAACGGGTAATCCCAGCTCGGACCAAGCAGGCTCCTCAAGCTGTCAATGGAGTCGGGCAGCAAGTGGATGAGCGACGCCCCTAGGAAGACACCGCCGCCGAAAGCATTGCCGAGGGAAAAGAAGCGATCGTAACGCGCATGTGGGCCTGTCAGGACCGGCCAAAGCCCGGCCACGATGCCCATGAGCCCGACGACGCAGATATAGAAAAGCTTGGTTTCGCCCAGTCCCATCTAGCCGCATCCCCGATCCGTATTCGACCACACATAAGGTCCTTTGTGGGCAGTCTGCCTAAGTTTGCGGGTGAGCGGAACCAACGTTCGGCACCTGCGTTCTTCCGTCCGCCTGCTCCAATTGCAGGTGCGTTCAAACGGAGGATAAGACCATGAAGTATTTCGTCACCATGCTTGCTCTTGCCACCACGCTTGCGGCTGCGGCTCCCGCCTTTGCCGGCCCCGACAACCAGGCCGACTGCGAGGCTGCTGGCGGCACCTGGAATGCCGAAAGCAAGTCCTGCACGCAGTAAAGCGCGCGGAGCGGCGGGTCGGACGCGGCCTGCCGCACGCCGCTCAAGGCAACGCTTCAGAGTGACTCAGAAGTCGTAGCCGAGTAGTTCGATCTCGGGCTGGTACCAGTTTGCCACCTGCTCCTGGAGTGCCGGTGTGTAGTAACTGCGATAGCCGCGGCCTGCGTCTTTGTTCGGCGTCACATTGACCTTGGGCACACTGACCTTTTCCTCGATACCGGCTTGCGTTAGCGCCGTGTTCAGGTCGTCCTCAAGATTCTCGTACCGTCCAAGAAAGTCGACAGCTAGCGCATCGTCCAGCATATAGAGTTCGTGATTGTCGACATATGCGGTAGGCCGCTGCATGTAACGCTCGAAGCTGGGCCGCGTCTTCTTCGACTTGGTTTTGTACAAGTACCAAGACACCTGCCGGTCCCAAGGGTTCCGGTCGAAGGCGAACTTGAAATAGCTGTTCCAGATTTCGTCGCCCACATAGTTACGAATGCGCCAAGCGGGCATGTGTTCGTAGTAACCGATGGTCGGATGCCAGTAGCGTTCGGGCCGTCTAAGCAGTCTGCGTAAGAGCGGGCGCTGCGGCTTGAGTGGATGGTCAATCCGGTAGTTTTGAGGGCCAAGCCCCGCGCGATCCTTCTCGCTCGCAGCACGATAAGGCGTGATCACATCCTCCGGCCCACAAAGCTGAGAAATCGCCGCCTCAATGGCCGTGCCCGCGGTCTTTTTCGTCTTAATGAAGATGAATCTGTGCTTGTGAGAAAGGATCATGGGTCCGCGCACGGTTGAAAGTTCGGGCTGGACCCTAGTGGGTTGCGCACCGCCTTCGCAAGCCGGATTCAGTCTATTGGTGCAGCGTTGCCGCGAGCTCCTCGAGCAGTGCGCTGAGATGAATCTCCGACACGTTCAGCGCTTTGGCCATGTCGTGCAGCTCTTTGCGCTCTTCACCAGCAACGCGGTCATCGGCCAGGAGAACCCGATACGCGGCGCAAAGTATCTCGTCTTTGGTCGTGTGGTCCAGGGAGGGAGCGAGGGCCGACAGACTATCGCGGAATACGGTATCGGCGTTCTCCTTGGCGGCGCGCGAAACGGCATCAGCCGCCAGCACCTTTCCGGTGCAGTCCTCATAGATCTCCTGAATCAAACTCACCTCGCGCGTATCGAGGCGCCCATCCGCGCCTGCCATGGCCACCATTGCTTTCAGGATCACATCGCATCTGCTGATGTCCTCGCTCATGGAAGGCTCCTCCTTTTGCGTGATTGCTCGCCCGATTTTGCGGAAACGGGCCCAGTTTGCCAAGTGGACTTGAAGCCCTTTGAAGTGGCCGCCAGGGTGCGGTATCAACCTGCCGCCGAGCCATAAGAGCGTTCAACAAGAGGGCGAAAGAAGGGCTTCGTATCCATGTCGCACACAACGCCCCTTCGGGTCGTCCTACTCGCCGATACCCGCCCCGGGCACTATCACATCGCCGAAGGTGTGATAGCGGCATTGGCCCGACTTAGGCCTGTCGATGTCACGCGGATCGAAGTCATACGAAAATGGATCGTCCCGACCCGGTGGCTCCGGGCGCGCATCAACGCGCAGAGTTTCTACCCGCCGCGCATGTTGCGCATGGCTTATCGTATTGATGCGGAGACCCTGCCCGAAGCCGACCTCGTCGTCTCAGCGGGGGGCGAGACGCAGATGCCTAACATCTGCGTTACGCGGCTGCTCGGCGTTCCCAGTATCTTCTGCGGCTCGCTTCTGCGGGGGCTAGAGCCCGATAACTTCAATCTGATCATCTCCTCCTACGAGCGCGACGAGCGCAGCGATCGACACCTTGTGGTGCTGAAACCGTCCTCCATCGACCCGGACGAACTCGGCCGTCCCAAAGTGGTGCCAAGTTTTGGACCCGAGAATCTTCCCGAAACCTTAGGTCTTCTGATCGGTGGACAGGCTGGACGATTCCGCTATCGCGACAGCGAGTGGAGGGCCCTGTTGGAATTTGTCGAAGCAGTCTCGAAGGCCTGGGGGACGCGGTGGCTGATTTCTACCTCCCGCCGGACGCCCGATAGCGTCGCCGACAGGATCGCCGAATTGGCGCGGAATGATCGCGTGGTCACGAAGTTCATTGATTTCCGAACGGCCGGTCCTGGCACGCTTCCCCAAGTTTTCGCGCAGGCGGACGCCATCGTCTGTACCGAAGACTCAAGCTCGATGATTTCCGAAGCTGTGTCGGCGAGGCTCCCAGTCGTAGGCGTGTCGCCGCGCGCCGCGCGTTTCACCGAGGATGAGCAGCTTTATCGTGACTTCCTTATGGGCAAGAACTGGTCGCGCACGATCCCGATTGCGGAGCTCACGCCAGAACGCTTTGCGGACACCTTGTCCGAGATTGAGCCCTTGCAGGAGAATCCACTCGATCTCTTGGCCCAGAAGCTGAAAGCGCGCCTGCCGCAACTGTTCTAATCGGCAGCGGCAGTGCGAGTGACTTTTGGTTGCCATCTTGGCAATATACACTTTAACAGTGTGTATCAATTGTCGAGGAACCTGAGATGGCAGAGGGTGATGGCGGACTGAGCGAGTTTCTGCATGCGAAGTCGATGTTGACTCCCGGAGCGACCGGAGGGGCGACGCTCACGATCACGAATACCTTGGGCAACGTCTTTCAGCTTCCCTTGGGCATCGTGGCGCTCTTGGTGAGCGCACTGTTCGCCGCATTGCTATGGGCCGTGACGGAGAGTGCAGCTCTTTGGCAGCGAATTGTATTCTTCTTGCTCAACACACTCATCATCTTCTGCGTTGCGATGGGCTCGAACACCGCTGGACTGAAAATCGTCCAAGGGCGAACGCAGCAGGCGTCGTTTTCGCTCTTAACACCAGCCTATGCGCAGAACTCGGAGACGGCGGATAGAGTTGTCCGCGACGTTGAGTCGATTGCGCAGAACCCGAGTCTGACCTCAGAAGAGAAGCTGAACGAAATCACGTTGGAGCTAGAGGCGGCCAAACCAGCGAGCGCCCAGCGGGAGTCTGAGCCGCGAAACAAGGGGTTCTTTCGGAGCTGGGGCTTTTAGTTCCGAAGGTCCGCGCTGCCGTATCGCTGGCTTCGCCGCTAACGCCTATAGCGCCGATTGTAGTTACGGCGCTGGCGGCGTTTGTCCTTTTGGATTTCATTGCCAATCACGCCGCCCACGAGCGCGCCGCCGATCACGCCGACAGCACTGCCACGGGTAATCGCTGCACCCACGCCAAGGCCGATGGCGCCGCCGATAAGGGCGCCTTCTTGCGCTTCGGCGGGCCTTGGCGCGCTCGTCGCCACGAGAGCGATAGCGACACCCGCCAGGAGACGGAGAGCACGCTTGCGTAGGGTGGAAATGGTCATGGCTTGCTCCCAGCGCTTGTCTTGGCTTCGTATGCGGTCACTTCGTCGACGTTTAGCGCGCCGTCGTTGTTCGTGTCGGCCGCATCGAAGTCCGCCAGTTTCTCGGCGATCACTTCCTCCAGCGAGAGGCTGCCGCTGCTGTCCGTATCGCCATCGCCAAACTCGGCGTCCTTGGCGAGGTCGCCCAACTCCTCAGGCTCAAGCGCATTGTTGGCATTCGTGTCGAGCTTCTGGAACACCTCGATCGGCCCAAGCAGATACTCGGTCTTGCTGAGGAGCAAGTCTCCGTCCTTGTCGGCCATGATGAAGTTAACTTCCACCACGGTGTAATCAGCCGCCGCGCGCCCGACCGGCAGCGCGATCAGGCATAGCGCGAGCATTGTGAACAACGCTTTCTTCAAATGGTCCTCCCTCGGCTCCATGACGCCGCCGTTGTCGCGACGCTCGCAAAACTATCGTGCCGCATCGCAGGCATTTCAAGCCATCGATGGCTACGACGCGCATTGCGTACAGGAGTGAGGGCCTCCCACATTGAGTTCGCGCGCGTGACTCGCTACAAGCGCGACGAAACCTGTGAGTCCGCGACTGATCTGCACCGAAGCCCAAAACGGAGAAACATGGCCAATCCCCAATACGTCTACGTCATGACGAAGCTCAACAAGACCTATCCCGGCGGGAAGCAGGTCTTGAAGGATGTGACCCTTGCTTTTCTGCCTGGCGCCAAGATTGGCGTCGTGGGCGTCAACGGTGCGGGCAAATCCACGCTTCTACGGATTATGGCGGGCGATGAGAAGGAGTTCACGGGCGAAGCCTGGGCGGCGGAGGGCGTGCGCGTCGGCTACCTGCCCCAGGAGCCACAGCTCAATGCAGACAAGGATGTCATGGGCAATGTCATGGAGGGCGTGGCGGAGAAGAAAGCTAAGCTCGACCGCTACAACGATCTTGCCGTGAATTATTCGGACGACACCGCCGAAGAGATGGCGCAGCTTCAGGACGAGATCGACGCCCAGGACCTTTGGGATCTCGACACCCAGGTCGAACAGGCCATGGACGCGCTGCGATGCCCGCCTGGAGACGCGGATGTTAACACGCTCTCTGGCGGCGAGCGCCGCCGCGTAGCACTCTGCAAGCTCTTGCTATCAAAGCCGGACATCCTGCTGCTCGACGAGCCCACCAACCATCTGGATGCGGAGAGCGTCGCCTGGCTGGAGCATCACTTGCGCGACTATCCCGGCACCATCGTGATGGTGACCCACGATCGCTACTTCCTGGACAACATCACCGAGTGGACGCTCGAACTCGATCGCGGGCAGGGGGTCCCCTACAAGGGCAACTATTCGTCCTGGCTTGAGCAGAAGCAGAAGCGGCTTGAGGTGGAGGGCAAGCAGGAGGAAGCCAAGCAGCGGACGCTCGCGCGCGAGCTCGACTGGATTCGGGCGAGCCCAAAGGCCCGGCAGGCGAAGTCCAAAGCCCGCATCAAGGCCTATGACGAACTCTTGGCTGAGGCCGGAGCCGACAAGACGACAAAGGCACAGATCACCATACCGCCTGGCCCCCGGCTCGGCGACATCGTGATCGAGGCAGATGGCTTGGAGAAAGCCTTTGGCGATCGGCTCCTTGTCGAGGGGCTGTCGTTCAAGCTACCGCCCGGTGGCATTGTGGGCGTCATCGGTCCGAACGGCGCTGGCAAGACCACGCTGTTCCGGATGATCGTGGGGCAGGAAACCCCGGACAGCGGCGCGATCCGTGTCGGCGACACGGTGAAGCTCGGCTATGTAGATCAGTCGCGAGACGCTCTCGACGAGAAGAAGAGCGTTTACGAAGAGATCTCCGAAGGCGCCGAGGTGGTGACCCTGGGCAAGCGTGAGGTGCCTTCGCGTGCCTATGTGGGCTGGTTCAACTTCAAGGGTGGCGACCAACAAAAGAAGGTCGGTCAGCTCTCGGGCGGTGAGCGCAATCGCGTGCATCTCGCCAAGATGCTGAAGTCGGGCGCCAACCTCATCCTGCTCGACGAACCGACGAATGATCTGGATGTGGAGACGCTATCGTCACTCGAGGCCGCGCTGGAAGACTTCGCAGGCTGCGCCGTCATCATAAGCCATGATCGCTTCTTCCTGGACCGCATTGCCACCCACATCCTCGCCTTCGAAGGCGATAGCCATGTGGAGTGGTTCGAAGGCAATTTCGAGGACTACGAGGAAGACAAGAAGCGCCGTCTCGGCGACGACTCGATTGTTCCCAAGCGCATCAAGTATAAGAAGTTTGCGCGCGGGTAGGATCAACGCGTCTTCGCAAGCCGTGCCGCCGGAGTTCGTTCAACGAGTTGAGCGCGCGAGTTCTTCAGTCGCACCTACTCAACTTGACATCGCAGATGGTCAAAGCTTTTACTGACAAGTGTTGGTTCCCTCAGGGCGCATTGTCTTGTGGGTGAAAAGGGAACGTAGTGAGATGCGATAGCATCGAGCCTGCGGCTGCCCCCGCAACTGTGAACGGCGAGTTCGCATCCGATATGCCACTGACGCGCGAGTGCGCGTTGGGAAGGTGGATGGAACGTCGGAGCCGTGAGCCAGGATACCTGCCAACGCTAGTCGCCCATCCTCCATGCGGGGCGCTTGGTGGTGCGGTCACCCGTCGTGGCGACTGATGTATGCAACCGATTGGGAGCTACGTCAGCAATGCCCAGGGTCTCCGAGTTTATTCGGCGAGTCCAGGAAACCAATCGCAGCGGCGTTCTTGTTGGGACTCAGCCCGCTGTGGTGTTCTTGTCTGCGCGCAGCGTGCTGCAGTGACAAGAACAGTCCTCGACTCGATGGCAACCAAGCTACGCTGACCGTGCTCCCATCTCAGTCGCGATGGGGGAACCATGTCATCACGCGCGTATCGATACTTGCCGGAGCAAAACTTGCTTCGGAGTCTTTTGATCACCAGTGTTCTCGTTTCGGCTCCGTTCGGTGCTGAAGTTGCTGCGGAAGACGCAGGCGAGTCTACGGAATCCGTAGGGTCAGCAGAGGCAGCCGAAGCCGCAGAACCTGCCCAGCCAGCCAAGGTTGAGTCATCGGGCGATGTACCGCCGATCGAAGTGATCGTCGACCCCGAGCCAACGCCAAAACCGTCTTCAGACAGTGCACGCACCGCTGAATCGAGTGCGGGGGCGCCGTCTGCTAGGCCCCAAAGGACGACGGCCGTCGCTAACCTTCCGGGCGCAAACCCGGGTTGGGCCACTGCGGGCGGTGAAGTCAGTGGAGACGGTGCTGGAGGCCTCATCGGGGCGGATACCGGCGGCACGCTGCCCGGTCTCAACCTGACGACCCCGGATGCGACCGGAAGCCGACTCGGGCTAACGCCGTTGGAGACTCCAGCAAGTGTCGAGGTCATTCCCGGCACGACGATTAGGCAGCGAGGTCAAACCTCAGTCACCGATGCCGTGACGCAAGATGCAACTGGCTTCACATCTGTGGCTGCGCCTGGAAATGGCGACACCGCCCTCGCCACGCGCGGTTTTGCGGGGCACGGCTCTGTCATGCAGCTCTATGATGGCACGCGCCTGTATGTCGGGGCGGGCACCGTAACTTTCCCCTTCGACACGTGGGGCGCCGAACGGATTGAAGTGCTTCGCGGTCCGGCCTCGGTTCTGTATGGCGAGGGCGCGATCGGGGGCGTTATCAACTACGTGCCCAAGAAGCCGACGAGCTACTTCGCTCATGAGGGTGAGGTCGCGGTTGGAACCGATGAGAGCGGTCGGTTTGGTATTGGTTCAGGAGGGCCGATCAGCGATAAGGTCTCTTACCGAATTGATGCGAGCGGCCTAACGTCCCAAGGGTGGCTCGATCAGGAAAGTGATTTCGACTCATCTTTCCTTTCTGGGGCTTTGACATTCAACCCAACCAGCGATCTCACGTTCTACATCTCGCACGACTACTCTGATCGGTCGCCGCTTCGCTATTGGGGCACGCCACTGATCAATGGGGAAATTCTGGGTCCCCTGCGCGACACGAACTTCAATGTTCGCGACAGCGAAATCAACTACATCGACAACTGGACGCAGTTCAGGACGGATTGGACGCCGACTGATTGGATCGAGCTGCGCAATATCGCCTACAGGCTGACGACAAACCGGCACTGGAGGAATGTCGAGACATATGTCTTTCAGGACAGCGGGCCGGAGGCCGGGCTCGTGGAGCGGACATCCTATATCGAGATCTTTCACGATCAGGAGCAGCTCGGTAATCGATTCGATGCAACCATTCGGACGGGGCTCTGGGGAGATGCGGAGAACGCGCTGCTTGTCGGCTTCGACGTCAATCAAATCGACTTTCTTCATACAAACAACGCGCCCTTTGGCGGTGAGTCTTTTGTAGATCCCTTTGATGTTGCTCCTGGCTTTTTCCTTAGGGATGACCCCACGAAGCCCAAATGGAAGACCGATACGTCGCAGCATTCGTTTTTTGCCGAGAACCGACTGGAGTTTTCGGAAAAGCTCTCCGTCATCGGAGGCCTGCGCTATGAAGACATCAATGTGGAGCGACGCGAACTCGTGGCGGGAGACGGCTTCACGAAGGACTTCCACAATTTCACATGGAGAGTTGGGGCCGTGTACATGCCGATTCCCGATTTTGCTCTCTACGGGCAATATGCAACGGCGGTTGATCCGATTGGCGGCATTATCAGTTTGAATCTGAGAAACTCGCAGTTTGATCTGGCCACGGGACGGCAGATCGAAATTGGCGCAAAGCAATCGTTTTGGGACGGTCGCGGCGAGTGGACTCTCGCACTGTACGATCTTGAAAAATCTGATCTGCTTTCGGCGGATCCCGATAACCCGCAAGTTTTCCGTCAGGTGGGCGCTCAGTCCTCACGCGGTGTTGAGTTTGCGCTCGGCGTGCAACTCAACGAAAAGCTTCGATATGACGGCAATGTGGCGTTGCTTGAGGCACGGTACGACGAGTTCCTAACCGTGTCCGATGGTGTACTCGTTAATTTCGCGGGCAACCAGCCCCGGAACGTCCCAGAACAGGTCATCAACAACTGGGTAACCTGGAACTTCCTGCCGAAATGGGAAACCTATGTCGGCGTGCAATGGATCGGTGAGATCTTCAACGATGACGCCAATAAGGTGAAGCGTCCTGCTTCTACGGTGGTGAACTTCGGTCTTCTCTACGACGTCACCGAGAGAGGACAAATCGCGTTCCGCCTCTTCAATGCCTTTGACGAGAAATACGCGACAGGCGGCAGCACCAACGAGTGGCAACTCGCGCCGCCTCGGACGGCCGAACTCGCCTATCGCATCAAATACTGACCCTAAGGCGAGGACCGGCGCCACACGTGGCGCTGGTCCTTGCTGTGGACACGCCCGATGCGATCATCTCTCTCAAAACAGGCCAAGCGTTCGCTCTACTTGGTCCATCGCTGGCTGGGGGTCGTCACCTGTCTGCTTTGCGTTATGTGGTTCCTGTCCGGCCTCGTGATGCTCTATGTGCCGTACCCATCATGGAGCAACGAGGAGCGTATCGCCCACATTCCTGCGGTGGATGTCGCGCAAGTTCGAGTGCTTCCCGACGCGGCCATCGCGCGCGCTGGGATCGCTTCGTTTCCAACGACCCTTCGTCTCGAAACGTTCAAGGATGCACCCGTGTATCGAATTGTCGCGGCGGGCCAACGTGTGTCGCTTTCGGCAGTGACTGGAGAGACCATCGCGGACGTGGGGCCCGATGATGCCAAGAACCATGTTCAGGCCACGTTTCCCGATACACAGCCCGTGTTTCTGGAGTGGGTCGACTACGATCAATGGACGGTGTCGCAGCGTTTCGACGTACACCGGCCGCTTCTAAAGTTCGTGCTAAACGACCAAGAAAATACGCTTGTTTATGTCTCGTCCACAACGGGAGAGATCGTCCAGAACGCAACGCGCAAAGAACGCGTATGGAATTGGCTCGGCGCCGTTCCGCACTGGATCTATTTTACGCCCATCCGCAAAGACCAAGGCTTTTGGCGCCAAGCCGTGATGTGGTTGTCGGGGCCTCTTGTCATCGGCGCAATCGCAGGCCTTTGGATTGGGATGCTACGACTGCGTTTGCGAAAGCGCTACACCAGAGATCGCGTGACGCCCTACCAAGGGTGGAAGAAATGGCACCATGTTTGTGGCCTGCTCGGCGGTTTGTTCTTGACCACTTGGATCTTTAGCGGATGGCTTTCGGTGAATCCGTT
>JASJEH010000049.1 GCA_030064755.1 Methyloceanibacter sp.
AATGGTGCGGTCGAGAAGACTCGAACTTCCACGGGAGTTACCCCACAGCGACCTCAACGCTGCGCGTCTACCAATTCCGCCACGACCGCAAGAAACCTAGAAAGCTGCCAGGACGAGGCATAGCGCCATCCATAGCGAAGCATTTCGTTTCGGTGCGCTGAAGTAGCAAAACTGCCCCCCCGGTGCAAGCTGTGCAACACAGCTCTTTGTCCTAAGATAGCGGGTAGATGAGCCCAGCATCAAAACCTCTGGCGAGAACGCCCCTTATCCCTCCCGTAGAGTGGATTGTCGCGCCCGCGCCTGTCGCATACGAGGCGGCCCTCGCCTTCATGGAAGCGCGCGCCGATGCTATTGCCGAAGGCAGCAAAGGCGAATGCGTGTGGCTGCTTGAGCACCCGCCGCTCTACACGGCGGGCACAAGCGCCGACCCTGCGGAACTTGTCGACCCCGATCGGTTTCCCGTCTACGAGGCCCGTCGGGGCGGCCGTTACACCTATCATGGGCCGGGCCAACGCGTGGCCTATGTGATGCTCGATCTCAACGCGCGCGGGCGGGACCTGCGCCGTTTCGTGACGGGGCTTGAGGACTGGATCATCGAGACCCTCGCAGCCCTCGGCGTCAAGGGCACGCGCAGCGACAGCGGCATTGGCGTCTTTGTCGGCGCGGCGAAAATCGCCTCCATCGGCGTCCGCGTCCGCCGCTGGGTCACGTTTCACGGGATAAGCCTGAATGTGGCGCCGAATCTCGAACACTTCTCGGGCATCGTGCCATGCGGGCTTCACGGTACGCCCGTCACCAGCCTGGCCGCGCTCGGCGTCGAGACGGACATGGCCCGGGTCGACGCGGCCCTCCGCGAGGGTTTTGAGAGAGTCTTCGGCCCCATCGCCGCTTAGTGCGTGGGCAGAACTTGGAAGCCCGAAGGTGACGCCCCGCCCTCGTCCGTGATGGCCACAGAAGTAACGCGTGCATCCGGCGGCCCCTCGGCACAGCGGCGAAGCATTTCTTCCACTTGCGCTGAGGGACCGGAGAACACAGCCTCAACGCTGCCGTCCCGGCGATTGCGCACCCAGCCTTCGAGATTGAGACGATGCGCGGTCTGCTCCGTCCACGCGCGGTAATAGACCCCCTGCACACGGCCTTCGATACGAACAGTGACCGTCTTGCAAGAGGGCGAAACCAAGCCTGGGCTCTTACGCGAATTCGAGGATAACGGCGTCGACGTTGAGACTGTCTCCAGGCTCCGCGTGAATCTTGGCGACCGTACCGTCCACCTCGGATTTGAGCACGTTCTCCATCTTCATCGCCTCGACCACACAAAGTGCCTCGCCGGCCGATACTTCTTGGCCTTCCTTGACCGCGAGCGACACGACCAGCCCGGGCATGGGGCAGAGAAGAAACTTGGACATGTCCGGCTTTTCCTTCACCGGCATCAGCGCGAGATAGTTCGCCTCACGCTCGGTGAAGACTCGCACAGGCACCTCCACGCCCTGGTAGGTCAGGTGTACGCCGTTCAAGATCGAACGAACCTGCACGGCAACGTGTTCGCCGTCCACCATCCCTTCGAAGACAGGCTGGCCGAACCACCAGTTGGAGGCCAGCTCGATCGTACGCTCCGGCTCGCCAGTATCCTCGCCGCCGAGCGTGGCCTTCATTGGAAAGTCACGCCCTTCCACCGTCACACGAACGATGTCTCCCTCACCGAGCTCGACCAGGCGGACGTCCGAGAAACTGACTGGCTCCCCCTGCATCTGCTGGGTGATCATCCGGCGGCGATTGTTCGAGAGGTGATCGATACTTGCCGCTACCGCCGCAAGTACATCGCGAACCCAACCCTCGGGCACCGGCGGCTGAAACCCACCCGGGAACTCCTCCTCGATGAACTTCGTCGAGATATCTCCTGACCGCCAGCGCTCGTTCCGCTGGAGAACGGCTAGGAATGGGATGTTGTGACGAAAGCCGTCGATCGCAAACGCGTCCAGCGCCTGGCCCATCGCGTCGATCGCCTCAATCCGGGTCGGTGCGTAAGTAATGAGCTTGGCGATCATCGGGTCGTAATAGACCGATATCTCGCCGCCCTCCTCCACACCGGTGTCCAGCCGGGTGGTCATGCCATCCTCGCTGCCGAGCTTGGGCGGACGGAACCGCACCAAACGGCCTGTCGACGGGAGGAAGTTGCGCGCCGGATCCTCTGCATAGATACGCGACTCGATCGCAGAGCCCGTCAGCGTCACGTCTTTCTGTTTGATCCCGAGCTTTTCGCCGCTGGCGACTTTGAGCATCTGCTCGACTAGGTCGAGTCCCGTCACAAACTCCGTTACGGGGTGCTCCACCTGGAGACGCGTGTTCATTTCCAGGAAGTAGAAGTTCTTGTCCTTGTCGACGATGAACTCGACCGTCCCAGCGGAGTCGTAGTCGACGGCCTTTGCCAAAGCGACAGCCTCGGCGCCCATGGCCTGGCGAGTCTTTTCATCCAGGAAGGGACTCGGCGCCTCTTCGAGGACCTTCTGATTGCGGCGCTGGATTGAGCACTCACGTTCGCCAAGATGGATGACATTCCCATGCTTGTCGCCAAGCACCTGAATCTCGATGTGGCGGGGCTCTTCGATGAACTTCTCGACAAAGACCCGGTCGTCGCCGAAGCTCGACTTGGCCTCCGACTGAGCCAAAGCGAAGCCCTCGGCGACCTCGTCGCTAGAATAGGCGATGCGCATACCCTTGCCGCCACCGCCCGCCGAAGCCTTGATCATGACGGGGTAGCCGATGTCGTCGGCGATCTTGACGGCCTCGTCAGGTGTCTCGATGACGCCGAGATAGCCGGGAACCGTCGAGACCTTTGCGTCAGACGCAAGTTTCTTGGACTCGATTTTGTCGCCCATGGCCTTAATGGCTCTTGGGTTCGGGCCGACAAAAACGATACCCGCCTTCTTGAGCGCTTTGCCGAAGGCCGCGTTCTCGGACAGGAAGCCATAGCCCGGGTGAATCGCCTCGGCTCCCGTCCCCTTGGCGGCCTCGACGATCTTGTCAATAACAAGATAGGACTGTGCTGCGGCGGCAGGGCCAATCGCAACGGCCTCATCAGCCATGTAAACATGCAGTGCGTCGCGATCGGCCTCCGAGTAGACGGCCACAGTCTCGATACCGAGCCGCTTCGCCGTCCGAATGATCCGACAGGCGATTTCTCCACGATTGGCGATGAGTAGCTTCTTGAACATCGGTCCCCAGTCCACTTTTTTGTCCAGGCTTTCTAGAGGGAAGCGCGGAGTGAGTAAACCAGCCAACGAAGGTTTGTGCGGGACCGCACACCGGCAGGCAGCGACCTAACCATTGCAAAGACTAAGCCTATACAAAGGCCCACAGTTTCCAATCGACTAGGTGTTTATCTCGTACGTTCAGTATTGACTGAACAAACTGAACGACCTATTTTAAGAGAATGACCTACAAAGCTGACAAGGCGATCGCCGAGTTCGTCGAACAGATGGGGCTTATCCTCCAGGCAGAGGGGCTGCCCCGCATTGCCGGCCACATTATGGGCCTCATGATTATGCAAGAAGGCCCCTTCAGCCTGAGCCAATTGGCTGAACGGCTGAGCGTTAGCCGCGCAAGCATTAGTACCAACACGCGGCTCTTGGAGGACTTGGAGGTTATCGTCCGTACCGCCAAACCTGGCGACAGGCAGGATTACTTCAAGCTAAGCCCGCAGCCTTATGCCCGGATGCTGCGTGGTGTGGTCAGGCGAATGCGTCGGGCACGGGATGTGGTTGAGAGCACTCGGGACTCTTTGCCGGAGGGAATGACAGACACTCATGAGCGCTTGAAGGAGCTCGATGCCTTCTACGAGGCTTTGATCGAGAGCTTCATGGACGTCATCGACACGTGGGACGCCGAGCGCGAACGGCCGGCTAGGCAGGCACGGCACGGCGAAAGGCCGTCCGCATAGCGCCGGGGGGTGTAGTTGCGGAAAAAAGAGCGGGAAGTTTAAACCTTTGAAGAAGTCATATTTCATAGCTGCGGTCCTCGCATGCGCCCTCACCGCCTGGGTGCTGGGTGGCTACTACTTGCGAATTTCCGGCAAAGAAGTCGCAGAGACGCTCACTCAGTCCAAAGTCGTGCCAGCCATGAAGGTCTCGGTTCGCACGCAAGAGGCCGAGCCCGTCTCGCAGGTCGTCGTCGCCCAAGGTCAGGCGGAGCCAAACCGGACCGTTATGGTCCGGGCCGAGACGATGGGCCAAGTGTCCGAGATCTTGGCTGACGAAGGCAGTACCGTGAAGACCGGCGACGTTATTGTCCGCATTGAGCAGAACGATCGTATGGCGCGGATCGAGCGAGCGAAAGCGCGCGTCCGCGAACAGGAAAGCGCCTACGAGGCGGCAGAAGCACTCGGCAAGAAGGGGTATCAGTCCCGCCGGCAGTCAGACCAGATCTACTCGTCTTTGCAGACGGCGAAGGCTGAGCTTGAAGAAGCCATGATGGAATTCGACCAGCTCGAGATCAGAGCGCCCTTTGAAGGCGACGTCCTGCATAGCCCCGTCGAGCTTGGCACCTATGTCGAGAAGAACGGTGAGATCGCGACGATTGTCGATAATGACCCGCTCGTTGCCCGCGTCCAGATTCCCCAACAGAAAATCACTGCCATCAAGGTCGGCCAGCCGGCCAAGGTTCGGTTTGCAACCGGCCAAGAGCGAGAAGGAAAAATTCGCTACGTCGCCGCAAGGGCGGATCTCGGGACGAGGACATTCCGAGTCGAGATCGAACTTCCGAATTCGGACGGTGCAATTCCGTCGGGCATTAGTGCTGAAGCGACAATCCCCACGCGCTCAGTCATGGCGCATTTTCTCTCGCCCGCAGAGCTCACGCTCAACGAGCATGGTGCACTCGGCGTAAAGACAGTCGACAAGGAAAATCGCGTCAGATTTCACGAAGCGAAGATTGTGATGTCCGACGCCGAGGGCGCTTGGGTCACCGGTCTTCCCACTACGGCACGAATCATCACGCTTGGCCACGGCTACGTGCAGATCGGAGAGAAAGTGCAAGTTGCCGAAGAGGAGACCGACGGCGGCAACGTCGCCAGCTCCAACGAAGCCTCGGCCCAACTGACTACGGGTAGTGTCGCCGAGCAAACGGCAGCGCAATGAACGCGCTGATCGACGCGGCGTTCCAGCGCACGCGAACCGTTGTCCTCGCCTTTGTGATGATCGTTGTCATGGGCGCTATTGCCTACATGACGATCCCAAAGGAAGCAGATCCCGACATCCAGATTCCGATCATCTATGTCTCGATGACATATGAGGGCATCTCTCCGGAGGACTCTGAACGTCTCCTCATTCGCCCAATGGAAAAAGAGCTCCAGTCGATCGAGGGCATCAAAGAGATGCGCTCCACGGCAGGTGAAGGCTTCGGCTCGGTTACGCTGGAGTTTTACGCCGGTTTCGACTCCAACAAGGCTCTCGCCGACGTACGCGAAAAGGTGGACATTGCCCGGGCCGAATTGCCGGACGAAACCGACGAACCCCGAGTCAACGAAGTCAACATCGCGCTCTTTCCCGTCATCACCGTCGCACTATCCGGCAACTTGCCGGAGCGGACTCTGGTGCGTATCGGACGCGACCTGCGGGACAAGATTGAGGGGCTGAGCGGCGTCCTGGACGTCGAAATCGGTGGCGACCGCGAAGAGTTGCTTGAGATCGTTGTAGATCCAATGGTCCTCGAGACCTACAACATCTCATTCGCCGATATTTCAAGCACCGTCGCCCGCAACAACCGGCTTGTCGCCGCGGGCGCGCTGGAGACCGTCGCCGGCCGCGCCGTGCTGAAGGTCCCCGGCGTCCTCGAAGACGTGGAGGACATTTTCAGTCTGCCGGTCAAGGTTGTCGACAATACAGTAGTCACGTTCGGCGATGTCGCTTCGGTTCGGCGCACGTTCAAAGACCCGTTGGGGTTTGCGCGCGTCGGCGGCAACCCGGCTCTGGCCCTGGAGGTTAAGAAGCGTGTCGGCGCAAACATTGTCGAGACGATCGAAGAGGTGCGGAGAGTCGTCTCGGAGGAGCAGGCCAACTGGCCCCCCGGCGTCGAAGTCAGCTATATGCAGGATAAGTCGAAGCAGATCCGCGACATCCTGTCGGATCTTCAGAACAATGTGCTCGCCGCCATTGCCCTTGTGATGATCGTTGTTATTGCGGCGGTTGGCGTGCGCCCAGCCATCCTTGTAGGCTTGGCAATACCCGGCTCATTTCTCGCTGGCATTCTCGCCATTTCCTGGATGGGACTTACGCTGAATATCGTCGTTCTGTTCAGCCTGATCCTTGTTGTCGGAATGCTTGTCGATGGCGCGATCGTCACGACCGAACTGGCCGACCGAAAGATGCTCGAAGGTCGGAGCCCCAAGCAAGCCTACGCGGAGGCCGCCAAGCGCATGTCTTGGCCCATCGCTGCATCGACAGCCACCACGTTGGCCGTGTTCCTACCACTGCTGTTTTGGCCGGGACTTGTCGGCGAATTCATGAAGTTCTTGCCGATTACCGTGCTTGCCACCCTTACCGCGTCGTTGGCGATGGCGCTCATTTTCATTCCCGTTCTAGGCAGCCTCATTGGCTCTGCTGATAAGAGCAATACGCATCTGCTGAAGGCTATCCGCGCAGCAGAAGACGGGGACCTCAACAAGATTGGCGGAATGGCGGGCGCGTATCTCAGAACCTTGAAGGGCCTGCTCGCGCACCCCGCTAAGATTCTCGGCGTGGCAGTGACGCTCCTGATTGGAACTTATGTCGCCTTTGGCCAATTCGGACGAGGCGTGGAGTTCTTCCCCGATGTCGACCAGGATATCGGTCAGGTACAAGTCCGCGCGCGGGGCGACCTCTCTGTGACCGAAATGGATGCGATCGTCCGCAAGGTCGAAACACGCCTTCTGGGTATGCCTTACTTCGATGCGGTGTACGCGAAAACCATCGGCGGCGGCTCGGGAGGGTCTCAAGTTGAGATGGCGGAGGACGTCGTTGGCGTTGTCCAGTTCGAACTGAAGAACTGGCGCAGGCGGCCACCCTCATCCGAGGTTCTCCAAGAGGTTAGAGAGCGGATGGCCGATATTCCGGGCGTCATCTTGGAAGTGCGCAAACAGGAATCGGGGCCCTCGTCAGGGAAACCGCTTGAGCTTCTCGTAACCTCGCGCGACCCGGCAAAGATGACGGGCGTGGTCGAGCAATTGCGCGCGCGCATGGATGAGATCGGAGGCTTTGTTGATGTTGAAGACAACCGGCCACTTCCTGGAGTCGAGTGGCGCGTCAAGGTCGACCGGGAACGCGCCGCGCGCCAAGGTGCGGACATTACGCTCATTGGGCAAGTCGTTAGCATGGTCACTAATGGGCTTTATGTTGCCGAGTACAGACCGGACGACGCCGACGAAGAAGTCGAGCTCCGTTTGCGTCTCCCTCTCGCCCAACGCAACCTTGAGCAACTGAACCGGCTGCGGGTAACCACGGACAGGGGTCAGGTTCCCATCGGCAATTTCGTCCGCTTCGAGCCCGCTCAGAAAACAGGCTTCTTGAAGCGCACGGACGCACGGCGTGTGTTTGAGATCAAGGCGGACGTCGCCGAAGGACTGCTTGTGGATCAGCAGGTCAGTAAGGTTAAGGCTGCCGTCGCCGATATGGACATCGACCCTGCGGTCAGCATTCGCTTCAAGGGCGAAGACGCGGACCAGAAAGAGGCTGCGAACTTCCTCATGACGGCCTTCGCTATTGCGATCTTCATGATGATCGCGATCCTCGTGACTCAGTTCAACAGCTTCTATCAGACATTTCTCGTGCTGAGCGCCATCGTCTTCTCGACCGCCGGCGTGATGATTGGCTTGCTTGCGACCAACCAGCCGTTCGGCATCGTGATGTGCGGCATCGGCATTATCGCGCTGGCCGGCATTGTCGTGAACAACAACATCGTCCTGATCGACACTTACAATGACCTGCGATCGCGTGGCTTGCCGGCGGAGGAAGCGATCCTGCGAACGGCTGCGCAACGTGTTCGTCCCGTGCTGCTGACCTCGATCACAACCGTCTTAGGGCTTTTGCCCATGGTTTTCGCTATCAGCATCGACATCATTGGCCAGGATGTTTCTATCGGCGCGCCCTCCACACAATGGTGGACCCAGTTATCGAGTTCGATCGCAGGTGGTTTGGCATTCGCGACTCTGCTGACACTCTTGCTCACGCCGTGCCTGCTTATGTTGGGCGATAATGTCTCGGTGTGGTGGCGAGGCCGTGCAGCTCGCCGGGCGCATCGTCCAGGGCACGTGGATCAGGCGCAAGCCGCAGAGTAGAAGCTTCTCACGAAGCCTCTGGTATTGCCCTCAGCCGAATGCGGTGGGCTCTGCCTCTTTGGGCATGGCCTCCGCACGCGATGGGCTTGTGTTCAGGATCGCCGCCAACTCATCGAGCGAAACCAGAATGTCGTTGAGCGCCTCGACGACTTCCTCGGACGGCTCTGCCGCCGTCTCGTCGACGAATGAGTAGTCTTCGAGAATTTCCAGGGCCCGCTCCAGGTGAACGATCATCGCTTCGTTCTTCTTGATCTGCCCTTGGATGGCGACCTCATGCCAATCGAGCACACGTCCCACCAGATCGCCCTCGCCTTCCGCTTTGGGCTTAGTACGGGCACGCAGCCTGGAAAGCCTTTCGCCGGCGCGCTGCTGATGCGCCACGCTCGCCTTCCGAGCTGCGACATCGTCCTGGATCGCTTGTTCAATGAGGGCGCCGACATCCAGAGAGGCCAGATCGTGCTCCGCATGGATCACGAGGCCCAGCTTTTCAGCGATGATCTCGATCGCACCGCCGTCGAGATTTTCAGGCTGCGGAGTCTCAACCTCGCCTGTCTTGTCGTAGTGGGCCCGGCGGCCTTCGTCGGATAGGACGGAATAGGCCACGACGAGTTGGTTAAAGGCCTCGACTGTACCTCCACCGTCCGGGTGTGCGGTCTTCGCCTTCTTTCGGTAGGCTTTGTGGATGTCCTTACGGGGCGCGGTCCGCTTGATGCCCAAAACTCTATACAGATCGATCACGGTAAATCCCCCGCCGCGTTAGGAAATGGCTCCTGCCTACGCCGCCCCCCGGAAGCAGGTGCATCCACCAAACGCAGCACTGAAACCTTAACGTCTCATGACGATTCTTTGTGTCTTGCTCATGGCATTGTCGTTGGCGTGACGCAAAGATAGTCTGCGGAAAAGCGTTCCTCTGCATGCCAAACCACAGTCATAACGGCGTCGGGCCCAGCTGGTTCCAGAGTGAGCATCGCTTGAGCAAAAGTTGGCAAGGCACTATGCCAATGGTCTCTTATGATGCGCGACCAAGAACGCCTAACATCCAGGGCCCCCGCGACCGGGAGCCACAAATTCCAGATAGGGAAGAAATCTACATGCCACGAGCACTTATCCTCGCCGCCGTCGCCCTGTGTTCCGGGCTGATGAGCCTGACGCCAGCCGCCCATGCCGAGAAAAAGGCAACGGCCAAAATGATTCTGGACCCATCAGTCCATGGTCTGAAGCGCTTGAAACCGCTGCAGCTGGGCGTCGATGGCGATTCCAGCAGGATGGAACCGACCGAATACACGCTAAAGTCGGGCCAAGGCTATCGCTGGAAAATCAAGGCTTCGGACTTGACTGAGTACGCCCTGGTCATGCCGAAATTCGCTCGGAACATCTGGCTCCGCAAAATCGAAGTTGGCGACCCCACAGTGGAGATCAAGGTTGTCACCTTTGATGAGCTTGAGTTCGAAGACGGCGGAGAGATCGAACTCTTTTTCGTCGCGGTGCGTCCCGGCACGTACAAGTTCGGCCCACGCGGACTGATGGAGCGCGGCATGGTCGGTACAATCACCGTCGAAGGGCCCGATAGTCTCGACATCGCTCCCATGCGGCGCGGCCCCAAGAAGGACGATGACGACAACAAGTAGCGGGCGTCCGAGCCGTCGCGCTGTCCGTCACGAATATGCCCGCCCCGACGAGGGCGGGCATTGCACACTAGGCGTCATCTAGCCGACGAGCCGGAATTCAGGGTCGCAACAGAGCACTAGAACGTGTGGCCCCAGCGCGTGGTTGCCCGCGTCTTGCTGACCTGACCGGAATTGATCAAAGCCACCACGCAGCTCCGCGAGAGACTGCTCCCGGCCTTGTCCATGCAGCGCCGCAAGCTGGGATCGTCGAGAGCGTGGGCTGAGCAATAGCGCTTGTAGTCCGCGCGGCAGGCTCCCTTAACGGCGCCGGAATAGGCAAATGCGGAAGACGCAATTGCGACGAACGTCATGCACAAAACCAATGTGGAGAGATATCTCCCATTCATAGGCAATACTCCGGTTTGTTCGGCACCCCGAGTGACGATTGGCGAGACCAAAGCACAGACCGCATGAACCACCGATGAATAGCAGCGATCGGCAACAGAAACGTCGAACTCATGCCACTGTTTTTCGTTATCCTAGACAATGATTCGTTGGCCCTAACCGACTCGGATTCAAGGTGTATCTCCTCCTTGCAGCCATCGTTCTTCTGGTTCTTTTTGTGGCATCCTATGGCGGCCCTGAAATGTGGGTCGCGCTTGCTTCATCGACACTGTCCGTCCTGCTTGTGGCCGGCTGCGCCTTCATCGCGAATGCCCAAAGCGCCGGACCGTATCTCAACGCACTAGCCGCCCAGTCGCCCGGCCTGCTTCAGGGAGGGATTCGAGACCTCGCATTCACGGCCGAACGTACGATCGCCGCTCGCGGTCGGACACCTCCCCCACCCATGCGTATTTCCATCGCGCCAGCCCCAGTCCCGCCAACCCCAGTCGCGCCCGCCCCAGTGGAGCCAAAGCCGGACAGTGCCACCGAGACCTCCAGCGAGTGGCTCGATCTAAGCTGGCTTGACCCCGTGGGGTGGCTCTCCACGGCCGCGAGCTGGGTTAATCCGTGGCAGTCGTCCGAGACCCAACAGAGCGAAGCTCCCGACGCGGTTCCGCCAACCGCTAGTGTCGTTCGAACCGAAGATCCCGCGCCACCTGAGCCTCCAGGGGAGGCACAAGAAACTCCTCCGGCACAACAAGCGCCGCAGCCACAAAAAACACCGTTACCAACGGTCCGCGCGATGATGCAGCCCAAAGAGCAAGAGGCGAAACAGCAGGCTGCCGCCGCGCCATCCTATCGGATCGTGGCTGTCCCCTCGCCGCAAGGAGCACCTGTCACCGCCTCGCTTCCGGCTAGCACAACAACCCAAGTAAAATGGCTCGAGGGTGTATCGCCTCCTCCTGGTGTTGAAGGCGTCTTGTTGTCTGGGACGAACGGATCGAGCGTACCGCTTGAGGACATCCAAGCGACTATGAGACCCGATACCGACACGACGTCGCTCGGCACCGGGAACATCAAGCTAAACTTGCGCGTCGAAGGGCCGGACGGAACCGTTACCCCAGGCGCGGCAATCCCACCCGGCGCTCGGTTTCACCTGCAGGCGGAGGATCTGACCAACGAAGACGCTGAGAAGCTTGGGGGAGCCTTCGTGTCCTTTGCCTACTCGCAGGACGGAAGGCGCCGTACGTCGATTATGTATCTCAACCAATCTGCCCTGGGTGGGGATGGCGATATCAGGCCGCGATAACGGCCTGCGCTCTAGTTGCCGCCGGAAGGTTCGCCGACCTCCTGGGCCTTACGCACAAGCTCATTCAGGGACATCTGGCAGTAGGGGCGGAAGCCTGACTCCCCACTGCGCTCCAGGATCTTGAAGCTATCGTTCTTGTCGGCGACCGCTTCCCGCTTCAAACGGGCTTTGTTGAGGCCTTGGTCCCTGCCGAAGTAGTACTTCTCAATGACATCGATGGCGGTGCTGGCCGTCTCGACATCCTCTCGCGTTAGCTGAGCCTGCCGCGCACATTGCTCAACAATCTCATATTCGGCGTAATAGTTTTTGAGTGCGACCGACAGACTGATCGCTGCACTAGCCGCCACCGCGAAACCGGTCGCACCAG
>JASJEH010000141.1 GCA_030064755.1 Methyloceanibacter sp.
CGTCCGACATTTCACTGAGCAGCGCGGACAGGGTCATGCCTCGCGCATGCGCCATGGCCTCCAGGCGGTCTGCGATGACCCGGTCGAGCCTGACACTGCGAAACGCGCGATGCGACGCCTGGCCCTCGGGCTCCAGCTCGCCGGTCGTCTCTGAAGCGGCTTCCGATCCAAGGCAGTAAACGCCACCCTGTTGCTCTGGTACGCGCTTGAAGTCCCGCGAGAAGCCAAGCGTCGTCTCCGCGGCCCCCAGTACGAGATAGCCATCTGACTGAAGCCGGCGGGCCATCCTACTCAGAACTGCTACGCGCTGATCGACGCCGAAATAGATCAACACATTGCGGCACAGGATAATGTCGAACTGACCGAGCGCCGCGCAGCTGTGCAGCAGGTTCTGGTCGCGAAAGACAACCCGATCGCGGATCTCCGGTTTCACCTGCCATAGGGCGCCTGCCTTGTCGAAGTACTTGATCAGCAGCCGAGCGGGCAGTCCGCGCTGGACTTCAAACTGCGTATAGGCGCCACCTCTCGCCTTTCGCAACAGATCGTGAGAGAGATCGCTAGCGACAATCTCCACAGTCCAGCCATCGAGGGCTTTGCCCTTCTCTGATAAGAGCATCGCCAGCGAGTAGGGCTCCTGTCCTGTCGAACAGGCAGCACTCCAAATGCGGATCCGCCGGGCCGTGGCGCGCTGCTGCATGAGCCGTGGCAGCATCACTTCATCGATGTAAGCAAAGCAGTCTTTGTTGCGGAAGAAATAGGATTCGGGAACGGCCACAGCTTCGGCCACGCGCTGCCGTAACCGGACATTGCCCGGTTGGGCCAAGGCCATGGTCAGATGCGCGATGGTGGGAAAAGCAAACTCATCGAGCACCGGCGCAAGCTTCACAGTGACGGCGCTCATGGTGTTCTCGCCGAGCTCGGCGCCGGAATAATCCCGCAGGACTTCCCCGATCCGCTGGAACTCATGCGCTCTCATGCCTGGCCTCGCAAGCGCTTCCCTGCAATCAGTCGCTCGGTGGTCGCTGCTATTTCGTCGAGAGGGAGCACAGCCGCGCACGCCCCCGACTCCGCCGCTGCGCTTGGCATCCCCCACACGACACTCGTCCCAAAGTCTTGAGCAATCACGCTACCGCCCGCCTCAGCGATTCTCTTTGCGCCCACGGCGCCGTCCATTCCCATGCCCGTCAAGACGATACCGAGCGCCCTTCCAGCGTAAGCACGGGCGGCACTGTCAAAAAGGATGTCTACGCAGGGACGGCAGAAGTTCACGGCGGGCCCGTGACTGATCGAGATTCGGGGGCGCGCGCCGGAGGTAATCGCCATGTGCCCGTCCCCCGGTGCGACATAGATACGGCCGCCAACGATCTCTTCGCCTGCGCGGCCCTCGGTTGCCTTCAATCCGGAAGCGCGGCCAAGCCGTTCGGCGAGCGCTGCGGTGAATAAGGGCGGCATATGTTGTGCGACCAGAACGGGCGTCCGGCGGAGCGAGGGTGCAAGCATAGCCAAGAGCCGGTTCAACGCCTCAGGGCCACCGGTCGAGCTACCTATAACAATGGCCTGAGGCGGATGCGGTGAAAAAGCGCGGCGCGGGGAGTGATCCGCCGCCCCGCCGCCTCTTGACCAACGAGGGGCACGCGTCCGCCAGCGCACGAGCCCGCGGATCTTGCGCAATAACTCTCGCTGAAACTCGGGCAGGTCAACGATCTGACTTTGCGCTTCCGGCTTCGGGAGACAATCCACCGCCCCCAATTCAAGCGCCTTGAGGCTGATTTCGGCGTTGCGCTTCGTCAGCGCGGATACCATCAGTATGCGGGATTTTGGACACGCCCGTCGCAGGAGTGGCAACGCTTCCAGCCCGTCCATCTCCGGCATGTCGATGTCGAGCACAATCACATCGGGCGCACAACGTGCGACGTCCGCGACGGCCCGCTTGCCGTTGGCATGGCGGGCAACGACTTCCAGATCCGGCTCAGCCTCGATCCATTGAGAGACGACGCCGCGGAGCACGCCCGAGTCGTCAACGACCATGACACGGCCTGGATGAGCCGTAGACCGGTTCGCGCGCCCGCCACCGGCACGCGGCGGCGTCTGAAGACTTGGCATATGCAAACCTTTGCCCAAGGCAGCCATGGACGAACTAAATCAGTCCGACTTCCTGAAGCTTCGTCTCGATGACCTCTCGATCGAAGGGCTTCATGATGTACTCATTGGCGCCAGCTGAGATCGCGCGTGCAATGTGCTCCACATCGTTCTCAGTCGTGCAAAAGATGACTTTCGGGTCTTGCCCGCCAGCCTCTTTGCGCAGAGCGACCAGAAATGCGATGCCATCCATCTCGGGCATGTTCCAGTCGAGCAGAACGGCGTCGGGCATCGACGTGCGGCACTGATCCAGCGCATCGCGACCGTTCTCCGCTTCCGAAGTGCTGAAACTGAGCGAGTCCAAAATTCGTCTGGCCACCTTGCGAATGACGGCGCTGTCATCCACGACCAAGCAGTGTTTCATGTTCCATCCCCTCCTGAGCATGACAGGCACTGCGCCCTCATGCAGCGATTTCACAGTTATTGAGATCGAGAATCCTATCGACATCGAGCACCATCAGCAGCCCTTCGTCCAAGCGGCACACACCGGCGCAAAGACGAGCCCAACGTGCATCCAGATTCGCAGGTGCAGGTTCGAGTCGGGACTGCGCCGTCCAAATGGCCTCCCCTGCATCGTCCGCGATTAGCCCATACAACTCACCACCCTTCTCGACACTGAGTGCGACCATGGGGCCCTCAGCAACACGCAAGGGTAGATCAAGGCGCATACGCAGATCGATTGCCGTAACAATGCGACCGCGCAGGTTCAGCAGTCCCGCAATCTCTGGCGGCGCCAGTGGCACCGGCGATAACCTGTCTGGCACGAACACATGGCTGACCCGTGAGAGCGGGACGCCGAACTCTCGGCCCGCGATCTCGACTGTGACCAGCGCATTCGTGTGAGGCGACGAAGTCAGTTCAGGTCTCACGCGGCTTCCTCTCTATACGCGCGCCACTTCTCCAGCGCCTGTATCAGCGCTCGCCTGTCGAACTTATCGACCAGCACATCGAACCCCACCAGGCGGCAAGCCTCAGCGAGCCTCGGACTGTGTTGAGAAGACAGTCCAATCATCGGCACCGTATCCCAAGTGGCATCTGCTCGGATTGCACGGGCGAGATCCAGACCGTTCATGCGAGGCATCTCGATGTCGCTCACAACAATGTCGAAGCGCGCACCCGCTACCTTGAGGTCGAGCGCCTCTTGCGCCGAGCCCGCAACCGTCATGTCGTACCCGATGCCGCGGAGCACCGGCGTCAGCATGTCGCGGAGGAATGGACCGTCAGTGACGAGCAATACATGCGGGACGATGGTGCCGTCGGAACTCAGACCGGCATTTTGTTGCCGGAAGGTTGAAGCAAGATAGTACGAGACATCCAAAATCTCGACGACCTGATCCTGCACAATGGCGCTGCCGGCGACACCTTCTCCTTGAGGCTTCAACTCGATAGACAGCGGGACCTCCACAATATCGACGATCTCGTCGACCACGAGACCCGCCGCGCGCGCGCCCTCGGAAAACACGAGCACAGGCAAGACATCGGCGCGATCGCTCGCGTCGTTGGTGTCGAGATGAACGATCGGCAGGAGCGCGCCACGATATTGAATGACGTCCCGGCCATCGCAGAACTCGAGCGCATCAGCCGGCACTTCCTCCAGTCGCGTGATAAGCGACAGCGGGACAGCCTTAAGCCCGCGCGATCCCGACCGAAAGAGAAGTAGCGCTGTGCGGTTATCGTCCTGCTCAGCAAAAGCGGTAGCGTGCCCGTCATCGTCGAGGCCTTCCATCGGTCCAATGGCCTCGGATAAAGCACTTGGATCGACGATCATGATAACGCTGCCGTCGCCAAGGATAGTGCTCCCGGAGAACAATCCCACTGGCCGGATCAGCTGAGAAACTGGCTTGACGACGATTTCCTCGGTTCGGGATGCGGCATCGACCAACATGCCGAAACGCTTCGCACCGGCTTGAACGATCACCACCGTTCCGCCTGCGGCATTGACACCCGGCCAGTCCTCTTCGCGCAGGTCGAGCTGAGCACCAAAATCCAGAAGCGGTATGAGTCTGTCGCGCAAGCGCAGTAACGCAGCCTCGTTGATTGTTTCGACGGGGTGACCCGCGGCATTGCCGACACGAACGAGTTCCGCGATACCGAATTGGGGGATGGCGAACCGCATGTTCGACACCTCTACAATGAGCGCGGATGTGATCGCCAGCGTCAGTGGAATACTGATAACGAATGTCGTGCCCCTTGCCGAGGTGGACGCGAGCCTCACCGTACCGCCAATGGACTCGATGTTGCTGCGGACGACGTCCATCCCGATACCGCGGCCGGAGATTTCACTCACGGTCTCTGCAGTCGTAAAACCCGGCTCGAAGATGAACTTGCAGATCTCGGCGTCATCAAGCACATCCAGTTCCGAGGTCGTGGCTAGCCCATTTGCAAGGGCTTTGCGCCGAACACCCTCGACATCGAGACCGCGGCCATCGTCGGTGACTTCGATGACGACGCTGCCGCCCTGCTGCGATGCCCGTAGGCAGATACGACCCGTCCCCGGTTTCCCCAATGCGATGCGCTCGTGCGGCGTTTCCAAGCCATGGTCCGCGGCGTTGCGCACCATGTGTGTGAGTGGATCTTTGATCGCCTCGAGAACTTGCCGGTCCAGCTCCTTGTCGCCGCCGGACATCTCGATCTCAATCGGTTTTCCGAGTTCCGTCGAGAGCGTGCGCACGAGGACGGGCAGTTTCTGCCATGCGTTGGCGATCGGCTGCATACGCGCTTTCATGATCGCGTCTTGAAGCTCTACCGTGACGCTCGACAGCCGCTGCAGCGGCGCAGCGAGGGCCGGCACATCCGACCGCGCTGCGACGTCGAGCAGCTGATTGCGGGCAAGCACGAGTTCGCTCACCGTCGTCATCAGAGTCTCCAACGTATCGACGGCAACACGAACGGTCTGTACACGGAGCGCTGGCGCTTGATGGTCAGCCTGAGCTTGAGGTCCCACGACCGTGCCGGTAGGACTCTCGATTGCTTCTGGCACATAGCCGGGCTGATCTCGCTGCGAAAGGACCCCTACAGCACTGGGTGCACCCTCCTCTTTCCAAGCTCGCTCCAAGGCGCTGACGTGGCCGTGGACCGGCGATGGCGCGGGCTCTACCTCTAGGTCGTTGGGGTCACTCTCCAT
>JASJEH010000142.1 GCA_030064755.1 Methyloceanibacter sp.
TGAGGCAACTCCGTGAAAAACACTCCGCCCTCATCCTTCGAGGCTCGCTGTGCTCGCGCCTCAGGATGAGGCCATGGCTTGCGGCCATGAAGAGTCAGAAGAGGGCCAGTACCACAAAGAGACACTGGAGCCGCTTCGGCTATCTCTTCTTCTTGTCCTTCTTTGCCTTCTTTTCCTTCTTGTCCCTCGCGTCCTTGCCATCCTTCTTTTTCTTCTTGCCTTCGCCGAGGCGCGGCAGGAGTTCGACGAAGGAGCAGGGGCGGTGGCGGGCGTCGAGCTGGAACTTCAAGATGCCATTCCAAGCGTCTTTGCAGGCGCCAGGTGATCCGGGTACGGAGAAAACCAGCGTCGTCTTGGCGAGGCCACCGCATGCACGGCTCTGTACAGTAGACGTGCCCACTGTCTGATAGCTCAGCATGTGGAACAGCGTTGAGAAGCCATCGATCTCTTTATCGAAGAGCGGGCGCACGGCCTCGGGCGTCACGTCGCGCCCGGTAAAGCCGGTGCCGCCCGTTGTGATGACGACATCGATGCCCTTCGCCTTCACCCAGGCCCTCACCGCCTTGCGGATCGACTTCTCGTCGTCCGGCGTCACCATGCGGTCGGCAACGGTATGGCCTGCCTCTTCGATCATCTGGACGAGGAGAGGACCCGACTTATCAGTCTTAGGCGTGCGCGTGTCCGAGATGGTCAACACGGCGATACGCAAAGGAACGAAGGAGCGGGTGTAGTCGATGCGGGCAGACATGGTGGTGTTCCTCCAGCCATTAGGCCGATTGGCTCAAGAGGCAAACCGGCTCTATTGGACTGCGCTCAGCCTTTCCTTCAGCATGAGCAGGTCGCGCCAAGCTTGGCGCTTTGCCTCCGGCGAGCGAAGCAGATAGGCAGGATGTAACGTCGCGAGGGTCGGAATGTCCCGTTCTTTCGCGCGGTATAGTTTCCATTTGCCGCGCAGGCGCATGATACCTTCGGTTGTCTCCAGCATGGATTTCGCGGCCGCGCCGCCAAGTAGCACGATGACTTCAGGTTCCAGAAGCTCGATCTGCCGGGCGAGGAAGGGTGCGCAGGAGGCAATCTCCTGCGGGGTCGGCGTGCGGTTGCCGGGCGGGCGCCAATAGATCGTGTTGGTGATGTAGACTGAATTCTCGTCGAGGCCGATCGCCGCGAGCATCTTGTCCAGGAGCTTGCCGGCCCGGCCGACAAAGGGCTTGCCTTGTAGATCCTCGTCCCGGCCAGGCGCCTCACCGATCAGCATCACCTTGGCTTGCGCGCTCCCGCGCGCGAAGCACGTGGTCTTGGCAGTTCGCTTCAGCGGACACCCCTCGAACGCCGCAACGGCTTTCTCCAGATCCGCAAGCGTTTCGATCCCGTCGAGCGCGGGCGCCGGCTCGCTGGTGAGGGGCGACGCTGCGGCAAGACGTTTGGCTTTGGGCAGGCTCTCCGGCGGCGTCTGCGCGGACGCGCGGGCCTCAGCAATTGGCTGTGTCGCCGCCGGCTCAAGCGGCGCGGGCGTGGTGGCCGATGCTGCGAACCGGTCGACGGGCGCATCGCCGATGGCCTCGTCCACGCCCATAGCGGCGTACCAGGCGAGGAGGTCCGAGGCGCTTTTTGCGTCGCTTTCACTCATTTGCTTGGGGCCAGCCGATCCGATATTTGTCAGTCCAAGGCAATAAACACGACTTTAGCACCAAATATGCCACGGACGTGGAAACCGCTGGGCACGGGCAGGTGCACGATAGGAATAGAAAGGTTTGAGATGAGCGATCAGGTCGAACGGGACGTGATGGAGTTCGATGTGGTGATCGTGGGTGGGGGACCCGCGGGCCTGTCGGCCGCGATCCGGCTCAAGCAACTTGCGGCTGAAAAGGACAAGGAGATCTCCGTCGTCGTCCTGGAAAAGGGGTCGGAGGTCGGCGCTCATATTCTGTCCGGCGCGGTCATCGATCCCGTCGGGCTCGACAAGCTCATCCCCGATTGGCGAGAAAAAGACGCGCCACTCACCGACGCCGTATCTAAGGACAAGTTCTACTACCTTGGCGAGGCGGGCGAAATCCGGCTTCCGAACCTCTTCATGCCGCCGCTGATGAACAATCACGGCTGCTATACGGGCAGCCTTAGTAACCTCACTAAGTGGCTCGGTGAGCAAGCCGAGGCGCTTGGTGTCGAAGTCTATCCAGGCATCGCTGTGTCGGATGTCATCATCGGCAAGGAGGGCGCGGTCGAAGGCGTCATCACCGGCGATCTAGGCGTGGCCAAGGACGGCAGCCACAAGGATAGCTACACGCCTGGCATGGCGCTGATGGGCAAATACACGTTCTTCGCGGAAGGCGCGCGCGGGTCCGTAACCAAGCAGCTCATCAAGAAGTACGGTCTGGACGAGGACAGCGGCACGCAAAAGTACGGTATCGGCCTAAAGGAGCTCTGGGAGATCCCGGCCGAGAAGCACAAACCCGGTCTCGTGCAGCACACGATGGGCTGGCCACTGGACGACAAGACGGGCGGGGGCTCATTCCTCTACCATTTTGGCGACAATCTGGTTTCGGTGGGTTTCGTCGTCCACCTCGATTACGCCAACCCCTACCTCCACCCATTTAAGGAGTTTCAGCGGTCGAAGACGCACCCCGTCATCGCGCAGCATCTAGAGGGCGGCAAGCGGCTTGCCTATGGCGCCCGTGCGCTTACCGAGGGTGGCTATCAGGCGGTTCCGCAGCTGGCGTTTCCCGGAGGCGCGCTCGTAGGCTGCGCGGCCGGCTTCGTGAACGTGCCCCGCATCAAAGGGTCGCACAACGCTATGCTCTCCGGCATGATGGCGGCCGAGGCAGCGTTCGATGCGCTCGAGGCCGGACGCGAGCGCGACACGCTTCTGGAGTACATCCAGGCCTACGAAGCAAGCGCCATGGCCAAGGAGCTGAAAAAAGTCCGCAACGTGAAGCCGCTTTGGTCACGCTTCGGGACGCGGCTCGGCGTTATGTTGGGCGGTATCGACATGTGGCTCAACACGATCTTCCCGTTCCTTGGCCACACGCTGAAGCACAAGAAGGCCGACTATGCGAGCTTGCGATCTGCCGCGAAATCCAAGCCGATTGAATACCCCAAACCCGACAATGTACTGACCTTCGACATCCTCTCGTCGGTGTTCCTATCGAACACCAACCATGACGAGGATGAGCCCGTGCACCTGACGCTCAAAGACCCGGATGTGCCGATCGAGGAGAACCTTCCGCACTACGACGAGCCCGCGCAGCGCTATTGCCCGGCGAATGTTTACGAGGTTGTGGAAGAAGGCGGCTCAGTGCGTTTCCAAATCAACGCACAGAACTGCGTGCACTGTAAGACGTGTGACATCAAGGATCCCGCCCAAAACATCAACTGGGTGGTGCCCGAGGGCGGCGACGGTCCCAACTACGCAAACATGTAGCGGTCCTAACATTACAGAATGCTCATGTGGCTCCGGCAATTGGGTCACAAACGCGCCGCGATTGGCCCCAAATATTGTTTTCATGACAGGGCAAAGCGCTTAGCCTGTCAAAAAGAAATGGATCAACAGCTTGGGGCGGCGGAAGCCGGGCCGATCACATGACGAATTTCGACAGCGGGCCCATGGGCAAATGGGCGTTGCGGTCAGTGGCTTTGATTGCGCTTCTCGCGGCTCCGGCCGCCTATTCGGAGGTTGCGTCGAAGAAGCCTGCCGGCCCGGGGGCCCAAACGCTTCTCGGAAACTACTTGGCAGGTCGCGTCGCTCGCCATAACCAGGACACGGAAGCCGCAGCCGAGTTCTACACCAAGGCCTTGGCGGCCGACCCTAACAACGAGGCCATTCTCGAACAGGCATTTATGTTGGAGGCGCGTGCTGGGCATTGGGAGCGCGCCAATGACCTGGCGGACGACCTCGTCAAGGTCAAGCCCAATCACAGATTCGCTCAGTTCCTTCTAGCCATCAACGACTTCAATCGAGGGGACTATGAGGACGCCGAGAAGCACTTCGCTTCCGCGCGGCAGGGGCCGACGGTTGATCCGACGTCGACACTGGCACGCGCTTGGGTCCACGAGGCACAGGGCGAATATAGCGAGGCCTTCGATACGCTGGATGACCTCAGTGCAGCTGATTGGGCCAAATTCTACCTGCTCTACCATCGCGCACTGATCGCCGACGTCGCTGGCCGGCATCAGCTTGCCAGCAAGTCTTACGATGAAGCTTTCAAGCGCAATCCCCGCATGCTGCGCCTTGCGGATGCCTATGCGCGCCACGCCGTGCGCGGGAACAGGTCGGATTTGGCGATCGCAGCGCTGAAGCTGCATATGGCCAAAACGGTTCCGCACCCCATAACCGAAACTCTTCTCAAACAGATTGAGGAGGGGAAGACGCTGGAGCTTATTGCCACGACTCCTTCGGACGGTCTCGCCGAGGTCTTTTACGGCATTGGAAGCGCTGCGGTCGGCGAAGGCAATCTGGCCGCCGGAACTCTTTACTTGAACTACGCCTTGTTGTTGAAACCTGACTTCCCCTTGGCGCAGGTCGCGCTTGCCGAGGCGCACTCGGAGGCGAAAAAGCATGAGGCGGAAATCGCGGCGTTCGACAAGGTGCCGCCATCTTCACCGTTATGGGTGAGTGTGCAGATACAGAAGGCGTTTGCTCTCGGTTCTCTCGAGCGCATCGAAGACGCCAAGGATCTGCTCGACCAAATCATCGCCGATAACCCGGATGATATTCGTCCGCTCGATGCGCTTGGCAACATCCTTCGGTCCAAGGAGCGGCATGCGGAGGCGCGGGACTATTACACGCGCGCGATCGATCTCGTCGAGAATCCCGTTCAGCGAAACTGGGCGCTCTTCTATTCACGGGGCGTGACCAATGAGCGTCTGAAGGACTGGCCGGCTGCCGAGGCCGATTTTAAGAAGGCTCTCGAATTGAACCCCGATGAGTCGCTCATCCTAAACTACCTTGGCTATTCCTGGGTTGATCAAGGAATCAATCTGCAGCAGGGCTTGGAGTACATTCGCAAGGCCGTGAGCTTGAAGCCCGACGATGGGTACTACGTGGATAGCCTAGGCTGGGCGCATTATCGCTTGGGGAACATGGAAAAGGCTGTCGAACAGCTGGAGCGCGCCGTGGAGTTGCGGCCGGAAGACCCAATCATCAATGACCATTTGGGCGATGCCTACTGGCAGGTGGGCCGCAAGCTAGAAGCGAAGTATCAGTGGCGCCAATCCCTGACGCTTGAGCCTG
>JASJEH010000045.1 GCA_030064755.1 Methyloceanibacter sp.
GGAAGCCGCCCTTCGGGGCGGCTTCTTTTTTGCCTAAACCAAACCAAACACAAGACACAACCAACACACCGCCCGTATGCCAGGGAGGGTCCTTAGGCGTGAGCTCGAATCTGGCGGGATGCTTGTGAAAACAGAGGGTAGCGGCTATTTCTCATTTGAGGCGACAAACGACGCACAACGCCGATCCAGGGACCATAGCGGTCCCGAGGGAGGAGAATGCAAGATTCCGCTAGCGGCTCAGCCGGGACGCCACAGCCGGTCCTTTCGGTCCAAAACGTCTCCTATTGGTATGGGGCAAAGCAGGCGCTGGACGACGTCAGCTTCGATGTCTACTCGGGACGGGTGACAGCGCTGCTGGGGCCAAACGGCGCCGGCAAATCAACGCTCTTTTCATTGATCACGCGCCTCTTCGATGCGCCGACTGGACGCATCGAGATCGATGGCCGCGCTGCTGCGGACTGGGGGTTCAAGATACTGGCCCCCCTGGGTGTTGTGTTCCAGCAGCCCACCCTGGATCTGGACCTATCCGTGCGTCAGAACCTGCGTTACTTCGCGTCTCTGCGCGGTTTGGCCCGGCAGGAGGCCGACGTTCTCATGGAGAAGGCCTTGTCCTCGCTCGACATGGCGGAGCGCATCGGGGAGAAGGTGCGCGCGCTGAACGGCGGTCACCGCCGCCGCGTTGAGATCGCACGCGCGCTTCTGCACAGCCCAAAGCTTCTTCTTCTGGATGAGCCGACGATCGGGCTCGACGACCCGACGCGTGACGCCATTGTGCGCCATATCCATAAACTTGCAGCATCCGAGAATATCGGCGTGTTGTGGGCCACGCATTTGTTCGATGAGGTCGAGAGCGATGACGCCCTTGTCGTCATCGACAAAGGGCGCGTGGTTGCGCGCGGGGATGTTGCTGGGATCGAGAAAGAGACAGGATCCGAGAGTTTGGCGGAGGCCTTCCGGCGTCTCACCGGGGACAAAGTGGAGGAGGTTGCTGTATGACGTTCGTCCACTACGCGAGGGCGTTCTGGGGCATTGTCTGGCGTGAACTCCTGCGCTTCTTGCATCAACGAGAGCGGTTTCTCGCCGCGCTTGTCCGGCCTCTGATCTGGCTGATCATCTTTGCGGCCGGTTTCCGCGCGGCGCTTGGCATTTCGATTATTCCGCCTTACGAGACCTATATCACCTACGACGTCTACATCACGCCGGGACTGCTGGCGATGATCCAGCTCTTCAACGGGATGCAGAGTTCCCTGTCCATGGTGTACGACCGGGAGATGGGATCGATGCGCGTGCTTCTGACCACGCCCTTGCCGCGCTGGTTCCTGCTGATTGCACGGCTTTTCGCCGGGGTTCTCGTCTCGTTGTTTCAGGTCTACACATTCCTGGCGATCGCCTATCTGTGCGGTGTGGAATTGCCGCTCTGGGGCTATCTGATTGCGCTGCCGGCTTTGATCCTCACCGGCATGATGTTTGGCGCACTCGGCATGCTGCTGTCTTCGACCATCAAGCAGCTCGAGAATTTTGCCGGGATCATGAATTTCGTCATCTTTCCGATGTTCTTCGCCTCTTCCGCGCTCTATCCGCTCTGGAAGATGCGGGAAGGCAGCTGGATCCTCTACGAGATCTGCTTCTACAACCCTTTCACTTGGGCGGTGGAACTGATCCGCTTCGCCTTCTATCAGAAGATGAACTGGGAAGCGCTCGCCGTGGTGGCCATCTGCACGATTGTGTTCCTGGGCCTGTCCGTTTGGGCCTACGATCCGTCTCGGGGAATCCAGCAGCGTAAGGCGACAGCCCCCGCCGGAGGTTAGCCCCAAGCTTTGGGTCGAGGGACTTACATGCCGGCGAAATTGGCGGGGAAGCGCTTCGACAGATCCGTATGCAGCGCTTCAATCATTGCAGCGTCACGTTCAGCCTGCGGCACATCGATTGTTTCGACCGCAAGCACGTGTGTAGGCCGGGGAGCCATGACGACGAGCCTGTCGGCTAGTTGCAGCGCTTCACGCGGATTATGCGTCACCATGACCGCCGTAGTGGGCCGCGCGGACCAAACTTCGAGCAGCAAGCGTCGTAGACGGTCTGCGGTGCGTTCATCGAGCGATACGAACGGTTCGTCCAGGAGCAAGAGATCCGGCTCGGTTGAAAAGGCTCGGGCGAGTGCGGCGCGGCGCGCAAGGCCTAGAGAGAGCTCTTGAGGGTAGCGAGTTAGCATCTCGACGATGCCGACGGCTTCGGCCAGCTTTTTTAGGTCCTGCTCGGAGAAGCCGGGCGCGGCGACAAGCTCGATATTCTGTCGCACCGTACGCCATGGAAGAAGGCGCGGCTCCTGAAACATAAAGCCCAAACGCGCATGAGGCGGCATGTCAATCTCGCCGGCGAAGTCGTCATCGAGACCGGCGACGATGCGCAGTAACGTGGTCTTGCCGCAGCCGGACGGGCCCATCAGCACTGTCATGCTTTCGGGCTCCAAATCGAGGGTTAGGTCCCTAATCGCCGTCAGATGCGTGCCGTCAGCCCCGGTATGGGTCTTTTCCTCGATGCGGATCTTAAACTGGCTTATTGCGCCAGCGTGTTGTGTATCTTTCAAAGGGCTGCACCAGTAAATATTCGATCGCGAGCATGACGGCGACGAAGGCCAGCGTATAGCCGAGGATTGCCGTCACGTTGAAGAGTTGAAAGTTCAGGTGGAGTTCGAATCCGACGCCATTCGGGCGTCCCAGCAATTCGACAACGAGAACGATCTTCCAGATTAGAGAGAGACCGGTTCGTGACGCTGTCGCAAAATAGGGCTGCAGTTGCGGCATCGTCACGTTGCGTAACTTGCTCCAGGCCGACATGCGGTAAGCCCGGGCCATCTCATCGAGGCCCGGATCGAGCGCACGCGCGCCTTCCCGCAGCGTCACGACGACATTCGGAATCTTGTTAAGCGCAACCGCACCGATAGCCGCAGCCTCGTTCAGACCAAACCATACATAGGCCAGGATGATGATGACGAGAGCCGGCACGTTGAGCAGCAGAATCAGCCAGGGGTCGAGTACCCGGTTGACGGCCGGATACTCGCCCATGAGCAGTCCAATGACGCTGCCGACGACCATGGCGACAAAGAAAGCCGCCACAACGCGCCATAGAGTGATGCCAAGCTGGAATATCAAATCGCCGTGCAGTGATTCCTGGATAACGTAATCCAGCACCTCGCCTGGGCCGGGCAAGAGACGGCTTTGCGCCACACCAGCGGCTACGAACCAAACGACCAGAAACGCAGCCACGGAAATAGTCGATATCCATGGACCGCGCATGTACCACGTAGGCTGCGAGCGCGTTCGGGGCTGAATCTCCGCTGTCGTCACTGTTCTGTCCCGTGCCAAAAGGTTCCGGGCGCAAGTTCGGTGCCCGGACCCACGAGTTTAGTGCCGCCCAGTTCGCGCAGGAATTGGTAGAGGATTTTCGCGTCGGACTCTTCCGACGTCAATTTGCGCTCGGGAATTCCCTCACGGAAACGGCGCCTCAGTGCCTCGAACGTGGCTTCGTCGAAGTTTGGGTCGTTGGCGCTCATGACGGGCTTGAGTCGATCCCATTCGGCGTCCGAGGTCGCCAGCAACTCGTTGGCCTTCTTGGTGGCGCGGACGAATCCGTCAATTGCTGCCGGGTGCTGCTGGGCCCAATCGGCATTGAACACATAGCCAAGCATGGCCACCTCGCCCCTTGCACCAAGCTCGCGGACAACGTCTCCCAGTCCAATCAACTGAGTGAAGTCGACTGCCTCCAATCGCGCCGCGTAGGGCCAGTAATTCAACACCGCATCAATTTCGCCCTGCTTGGCCCTGGCCGCGAGTAGAGGTGGCGCGCCGAATTCCTGTGTGGTCTCGGTCCGAAGGTCGATATTGGCCGTACGCAGCGCGTAGGCAACGATCAAGAGCCAGCTCTTGTCGAGCGGACCGCCCGCAACGCCAAGTGTCTTGCCCTTGAGATCGGCCAGCGTCTTGATCGGTGAGTCCGGGGGGACCATGATCGCGCCGAGCGCCGTCGAGAAGGGAACAAACGAGAAGTCACCGCCACTGGTGCGTTCCCTTGAGACATAGAGCCAATCCGTCACGGCAATGTCCAACGAGCCAGCCTGAAGGCCGACGGTCGTTCCTTGCGTGCTGGCGAGCGGGACGACATCGAGCGCGATGCCTTCGGCCTTGTCGAATCCGTTGGCCTGGATCGTGTCCATGACCCAGTTCACGGTGCCAAATTTCAAGACGCCGACCTTGATCGGCGAGGTGTCGGCGGCGCGAGCTGGCAGGCAGCTTGCCACGGCGAGGCACAAAAGGGCTAACAGGCGTAGGCGCAAAGAGTCTCCTCCAGGTGAGAGTTTCCTCAAAGTATCGTTTCGTTTCAGGTTCTTGAGTGCGGGCTAGGCGTTGCGCATCCAGGCAACTGTCGCTGACAGGTGCGCGAGGCCGGGACCTACTGGAAAGGCCTGAAATCATTATGGCGCGTCGTCGGCGAGTGGCGGGGACTAATCTACAAGAAGCGCCACGCCGCGCAAGGTTCCATTCAGACCCGGCTAGCGCCTGCCCGCAACTGCCAGAATTCCCTGACGTTTTGGTGGTCATACGCACCGAGCGCTGAGGCCCTTGTCATGCATCCCTATTCTAAGCTGCTGCGGCGGCCTTGAGGCGGTACCCGTGTCCGCGAACAGTCTCGATCAGCGGCTCACGGCCTTTCGTGTCGATCTTGCGCCGGAGTCGGGCGATGTACACGTCCACCACGTTGGTTAGTGGATCCTCGCTGTAACCCCAAACCTGGTTGAGAATACGTGTTCGGGAGAACACGCGCCCCGGCGTGCTCATCAACAGCTCTAGGATCGCGAGTTCCTTTGCCGTGAGCTTTATCGGCTCGCCGCCACGCGTAACTTCTAGCAGCTCCCGGTCGAGTTCCAGATCCCCCACTGTGAGGACGTTGGAGCTCTGAGCGAAATTATGAGTACGACGCACAAGGGCTTCAATTCGAACGAGGAGCTCGTCGAAATCGAATGGCTTCGTCAGGTAGTCGTCCGCTCCGATCTTGATGCCCTTAATCTTGTCTTCGATCGCATCCATTGCGGTTAGCATCAGAATAGGTGTGTGCTGACCATCTTGGCGTAGTCGTTGGCAAACGTCGTAACCATGCATATCGGGGAGCATGAGATCGAGAATGATCACATCGAAGTCGCCGGTCTTGGCGAGATCGATGCCGTCGGCTCCATTCGGCGCTACGGTGACCCCATGGTTCTCCGCGCGTAAGCCCCGGTCGATAAAGTCGGCAACGCGCGGTTCGTCTTCAACCAAGAGCACGTTCACGGTTGGACCCCTTCCATATTTTCCGGCAAGCTTGCCAGAACGGTCGTTCCTTCCCCGACCTCGCTTTCTACCTCAATTCTACCGCCATGCGCCTGCACGATTGCGCGAGCCACCGGCAGGCCGAGTCCCAAGCCTTCGTCATTGGCCTCTGCCGCGTTGCCTGCCCGCCGGAATCGCTCGAAAATGCTGTCCATATCTTCCGCCGGAATCCCGACGCCAGTATCGGCGACTCTGATACAAACGATGCCGTCCTTGCGGGAAAGTCCGACATCGATCTTTCCCTTTGCGTTCGAATAGCGGACGGCGTTGTCCAGGAGGATCAGGAGAAGCTGCCTCAAGCGAGCCGGATCGCCGTCGATTGTTTTGTGCGGCGCATCATCCGAAAGCTCAATGCCCACATCCTTGTTCATTGCGATCACCTTGGCGTCCCCCACGACGCTCTCAACAAGCGCCGTAAGATCGACAGGCTTGATCTTCAGCTTAGCGGCTCCGGCACCTTGCCGGGCGATGAAGAGGAGGTCGCCCACCAGCACGGACAGATGCTTTGCCTGCTCCACGATACGCTCGAAGGAATGCTTGTACTCCGCGACGCGCTTGTTGCGACCGCGCAGCGCGATTTCGCCCTCGCCGCGAATAACCGTCAGCGGGGTACGCAACTCGTGGCTGATATCCGCGAAAAAGGCGCGCCGCGTCTCGTCGATCTTCCGCAGGGACTCGTTGGCTAGGCGCAGTTCCTCAGTCCGCTCTTCGACGATCGATTCGAGATTGTCGCGAGCGTCCTGCAACGCCTTCTGGTGTTCTTGGAGGTCGGACGCCATGCTGTTGAAGCTGCGGCCGAGCTCAGCGAACTCATCCTTCCCGTGCACGCCGATGCGATAGGTCAAATCGCCTTGGGCAAGCTTCCGCGTCCCGTCCAATAGGGCGGCCAGCGGTGCGCGCAGACCTCGGATGAGCACGAAGGCAAGCCCCAGGGTGATCAGAAGCGCGAGGGCAGCGTGGATCGTGCTGATGCGTTCCAGCCGTGTGAGCAGTTGTGTCGCGGCTGCATCGATTCTGAGTACCTCCGCCGTCTCATCTGCCACGGCAACCTCGATGAGTTCATTGAGTTCGCGGTCGAGTCCGCCGCGAAGTAGCTCCACGAGCTTTTGCCAAGCGATATCGGGACGTCCCCGACTCCGGAGCTGGTCCACCTCAGATAGCTGGTCCAGCACGTGCTGGTATTCCCTTCGGATGGCCTCCAGCCGATTGACTTCCGCGCGTTCCGCCCGGCCCTCCGTCTCGCCGACAATTGCAAGTTCTTGGCGTGAAAGTTCCTCAAGCGCCGAGAGGTCGGAATCGATCACCTTCTTCAAATAAGCCTCTCCGAGCGGCCGAGACGACATCCCCGTAAGAAGTGTGTCCGTCCACGCTTTGAAGAGCTGTTGGCTGTGACGGGACAGTTGGAGTTGCCGCTCTAGTTGCTCATGCGCGACCCGGGACCGGATGAGGTAGTGGTGCGATTGCGTGACACCCCAATAGGAGAGTGCTGCTGCCGACAGGGACATGGCGAGCAGCAGACAGGCGGCAATCAAAAGCTTCGTGCGGTATCGCATGGAATGCATATGCTCTTTAGCGACTACGTCGCATCGGGGCCGGGCGCAAATCTCATTGGGCCGCGGTCCAATCCCCGGCTGAAGGAAGTGACCGGTTATCTATACTGCATTTTCGCGCGATCAGCGGGGTTGCGGCAGGCAGGGGTGGCGCCCGTTACTGACCTTCTCCCGAAGCCAAGGCATTCCACTGCAGCTTGGCATGCATCTGAAATTTGCAGCGCAAGCTGTGTACTAGGAATTGCATAATGTCTTATAGTTCTGAGATATGTGGCAAAGGGGCGGGCCAACCGCTGGATCCACTGGCAGGGGAGAATTTGTTGCCTTCGTTTGGACGCGACGCGGGTTCCATCCGCGACTCAAGAGCCGTTGTGACGGTTTTGGGGGGCATTCTCTCCGCGATTATGGGGCTGACCACGACTTCCGCCGTTGCCGAGTTTGAAATCCCTGAAGTCGATGCGGAGAAGGGTGCCTTCGAGGCCGAGTATCGGGGTGCGTCTCATTGGGGACTGCCGCCGCGGGATGACGATGAAGAGAGCGAGCTGCTCCGACAGAGTCACGAGCTTGAGCTTCAGTACGGCCTGACAGACTGGTGGATGCTGCGCCTGACACCAAACTTCGAGGAGCCTGACGGCGGGTCTCTCAAATTCACCTCGGTCGGCGTTGAAACGCAGTTTGTGCTCGTCCCACGCTACGAGGGAGAGTTCGGTCTCGCGCTCATGATGGGTTACGGCCCCTACTCACAATCACTCAACGAAGACGCCCCTGACGAGTTTGAGATCGGCCCGGTCGTGGAAGTCGCGCCGGGGCCGTGGCTACTCAGCCTCAATCCAAGGCTGGCAACGGATATCGGGGAAGATTCTGAGCGCGACGGCTGGGGCTTCGAGTATGCCGCGCAGCTGAGGTACCAGTTTGCGCCGCGCTTGGGCGCCGCGGTGTTGGGCTTCGGCGAGATTGAGGAACTCGCGCATTCGGGCCCGTTCGATTCGCAGATCCACGTTCTTGGACCAAGCCTCTACGTGTTTTCCGACCCCGAGGGCGAGCGAGAATGGCTCCTGGGCGCCGGAATGCTGTTCGGGTTGACCGACGCAACGGCCGATACGGCTGTGCGCATAACCTTCGCCGTTGAGTACTGACGATGTGGCGCGGCCCCTTAAGAACGAGCGTCGCAATAGCCGTCATGGTTGCGGCTAGCCCTGCATATGCGGAATTCGAAATCCAAGAATCAACGATCGACCCTGGCGAGACCCAGCTTCAATATCGTGGCGCTTGGCACCGTGGACTACCAAAGGGCGAGGAAACCGAAGATGTCGATCTTTCCCTCGACCCTGGGGACGCGGCCCTCAAGCAGAGCCAAGACTTCGAGCTTCAATACAGCCCGACTAGTTTCTGGCTGGTCGCCCTAACCCACGTGTTCGACGAGCCGGCTGACAATCACTTCAGGCTCAATTCCATCGAGTTTGAGTCTCAGTTTGAGCTTGTGACACGCGAAGGCGATGGGTTGGGGCTAGCCATTCAGGGAGGCACGGAGCAACCTGTGTTCGATGCGCGCGAGGAGGCGGATCCGGAAGTCACCATCGGGCCGATCGTCGAGCTTTCCAAGTCGAACTACACGCTTGTGATGAACCCGCTGTTCTTCCGCGAGATCGGTGACAAGAACGACCAAGAGGGTGTCGGTTTCGAATATGGTTGGCAGGGGCGTAAAGAGCTATTCGGTGAGCGTCTATGGCTTGCGGTCGAGATGTTTGGCGAGATTGAGGACTTGTCGAATGCAGGGCCCTTTGACCTGCAGCAGCACAGCATTGGGCCAGCCTTCTACTATACGTTCGGCAAGGAAGACGATTTCGATGATGAGCTGGACGGGCTCGACCGAAAGAGCAAAGAGCTGACGGTCAGCGTTGGCGCGCAGTTTGGCCTGACCAGGGCGACCTCCGACGTCGCGTTGAAGATCTTTATTGGGTACGACTTCGACTGAGCGTACTAACGATCTTTCGTCAGCGGATCGTGAACCGGAATGGAACCGAGACCGTTACGGTCTCCATACCGACTTCCGAGGGAATAGATGGAAACGGCGCGGCGCTCTTGACCGAGGCCATCGCCGCGTCGTCGAGCGTCTTTGACCCTGAGCTCTTGATAACTTCGTGCGAAACAAGCTCGCCAGTCGACTTCACGGTGATGCGTACAATGGCTGTGCCGACGCGTCTTGTCCGCGGGTTGACCTTCGAGCTCTCAAGTTGGGTCCGAATCTTGCCGAGATAGGCCCGATGCGCCGTTGCATCGCCGCCCCTTAGCTCGAGGCCCGAACTTTCGCGCATGGCGATGATCGTCTGCTGCGCGACCGCCGCGACCTGTTGGGGAAGCGGCTGCTCCTCCAGTTCGCGCTCGGGTTCCTCCACCGGCTCCTGAATCTCTTCGACGATTTCCTTCTCTTCTATCTCTCGCTCTTCGATGGGTTCCTTGATCGGCTCGATATCGGCCTGTTCTATGACTTCGGGGTCGGGTTCGACGAGCAGCTCTTCTTCCGGCTGAATGAGTTCGCTTTCGGGACCAGTCGCGGATGCGAGCACCATGTCCTGTACAGGCTGAACTTCAGGAACATCCTCGACCGGCAGCTCCTGCACTTCTTGGACGGCTTCCACCTGTTCCAGGGGCTGGGCTGCTGAGCTCATCATCGGTAGCGCCTCTACCGCATCCACCGAAACCATGTCCTGACCCAGCTTGGCGATGCCTTGAATGGAGATGCCCTGCTCGACGACCATGATGTCGTTGCCGCTACCCTCCTCCAACGCAGCGCCGTCGCTTCCTGGCATGAAGAGCGCAAGCACAAGGAGTCCGTGAATGGCAATGGAGACCAACCATGCGAGGACACTAAGTGCCATTGGGACTCACTAGGGCCTATTGGCCCGCTGATTCGCCGGCCTTGGGCTGGGATAGCAGCGACACGCGCGCATAGCCGCTCTGGCCAACCCGCCCGAGAATCTCCATCACCTCACCATAAGGGCGGTTCTTGTCGCCGCGCACATACACCACCGTGTCTCCCTCGGCCTGCCGGAGCGCTTGGAGCCGTGGGACCAGCGTGTCGACAGTCACCTGATCCTCGCGAATGAAGATGGCGCCGTCTGGGCCCAATGAAACGATCATCGGTTTCTTTGGTTGGCTGACTTTGGCGGCAGAGGTGCTCGGAAGTTCAACGGGAACACCAGCGACGAGCAGCGGCGCGGTGATCATGAAAATGATCAGGAGTACGAGCATCACGTCCACCATGGGCGTGATGTTGATCTCAGCCATGGGTTGGTACCCAGACTCCTCGCCGCCGCCATTGTTATTTCCGACAGACATTCCCATTAGGAGGGCTTCCCGGCGCGCAAGGGTTCCACATTGTCACGACGCACGCGCTTTGCTTGCTGTGCGTCAGGAGAGTCTTCCTCGGTCAGTTCTCGCGCAATATCCATGATTGCATCGTTGCCGCGCGTGTAAGCGCGTCCGAGCGAGACCGAGAACTGGTTGTAGGCCACGACGGCCGGAATGGCCGCGGCAAGCCCGATCGCCGTGACGATCAGCGCCTCGGCAATACCCGGCGCCACCACTGCAAGGCTCGTGTCCTTTTGCTGTGCGATAGCGGTGAAGCTGTTGACGATGCCCCAGACCGTTCCGAACAAACCAATGAACGGTGCAGCCGAGCCGGTCGTCGCTAAGAATGGCAGGCCTGTTTCGACCTTCTGAAGCTGTGCCTTGAACGCATGGCGCATCGCATTTTCGACGCGGAAGCGGCGTTCTGTTGAGTTGTCATCGAACTCTGCCTCAAGTTCGGTCTCGCCAGCAGCAAGTACCGCACCAGAAAGCCCGCCGCGCCCCTTGCTGGATCGGGTCTTGGCGAGACGCCTTATGGCCCCATTTAGCCAGGAAATCCGAACGATCTTTTCGAAGGTGATCGCCCAACAGGCCACGGAAGCCACGACGAGAAGGACGATGACGCCCTTGACCACGGGGTCCGCCTGCATCAACAGGCCCCAAACGGAATAGTCGTGGTGAGTAGTGGCGGTCACGGCGATTTCTTCTTCCAAGGCGCGTGGTCCTTACTTGCTGAGTTCTGTGTCAGCCTTGCTCGAGACGGTCACCATCTCCAGGCAGTCGGAGAGTTCTTCCGTTCCAGCTTGGCACTTCGCCACATCGTTGATCAGAATGCTGCTTACTTTGTCGCAGGATGTATTGGAGATATCGAACCGCTTCACGGTCAGCTTCTTGGCCTTCAACGGTGCAAGGTCGGCCGCGAAGCTCTGATCGATGATTCCATCTGGACGGAAAACGTAGAACTCCATCTGCAGCTTATCGAAAGCCCTGTCGGTCTTATTGTTGATCAGGAAGAAGGCTCGGCAGTTGGGGCCCTTCGCTTCGAGCTTGTTGAGCTCGATGGAAACGGCACCCGACGGATTTGCGTCCGCCCCTCCGGCCTCCGCCTCTTCTATTGGCGACTCTTCTTGAGCCATTGCCAAGATCGGCGCGGCAAGCATGAGCGCGCCCGCGGTCAGTACCGCTCCAACGACTCGCTGAATAGATCCGGCCCCCCGCCGGTTTTTGTTCGCAGATCGCAGCACAAGAACCTCCCAATCCGAGTCTGCTTAAAGACAGTCAGGTTACGGGCCCCCCAAAAAAAGCTCGCCGAGGGCAAAAACCGCACCTGTCGACGTTTTCCGATCCTGGTTGAAGGCACCGCGCGCGAGGCCGTCAGTATTTCTGTGGTTCTATGACGCCTCGATAGTTGGACCGACATCCAAACCAAAAACTCGTTGGTCCCCTAAGAGTACCAAAGCCTATTTAACTTGGCAGACAAAGCCATTCAAGCGGGTTGCCAGATTACGTTTACGCAAGGCTTGGGCCAGTCATGAGCCTGGCAATTGTGTTGCCAAATGTTCCTGAATAGGCTTCCGAAATAGGAATCTTCTTGCGGGTAGATTGGCCTGCGAACGAATGCTAGGTTTTCGTTAACAAAAATTTGACGTTTGATAACTGCGACAATGCCTGTGGGGGGCTTAAGCAATGGGAAGCAGGGTGTGCGGGGGCGCGCTGGCGCTAGGTATATGCGCATTTCTACCACTTGAGGCGGTAGGACAAACCACCGAAAACGAGGCTGTAACGGAAGAAACGACGCCTTCCGCTGGTGAGGCAGGCACGACCACGACGCCTGGCACCGACGGCGACGTTCCGCCCGTTGAAATCATCCAGCCGGAGCAGCAACCGGAGCAGCCGCCAGAGCCGGTTCAGGCCGAGGTTGAGCCCGAACCGGTCTCACGTCCGGCGGTACAGCCTGTGGTGTACGAGCCAACGGAGCAGTACCTACCGCCGGCGCCTTCACCGGTGGAGCCGGCATT
>JASJEH010000143.1 GCA_030064755.1 Methyloceanibacter sp.
TCCTACTCAGCGTTGTGGGCGCCTTCTACTATCTCCGCATTGTGAAGATCATGTATTTCGATGAGCCAGCACGGGGCTTCGAGCCTATGCCGCGCCCCCTCGCGGTTGTGCTGGCAGTTTCAGGGCTTCTCATTACGCTGTTCTTCGTTTTTCCATCTCCCCTGGTCGCGGCGGCGGGAACCGCTGCAAAATCGCTCTTCTGAGCACAGCTCGCTACTGACATGGCCGGGGCATCGCCGCTCCGCCAACCTAGTGAACCACTAGCCGCATACCTGAATGAGCCAATTCGCGCGCACGACCCCCAAGCTTCCTGCAGGTTATCGCCTGGTCCAACTCGATACGGTCGACTCCACCAATGACGAAGCGAAACGCCGGGCCGACATGGGTGAGCCAGGACCGTTATGGATCTGGTCGGCGCGGCAATCCATGGGGAAGGGACGGGCAGGGCGGCACTGGACATCCCAAGTCGGTAATCTCTTCGCCAGCGTCCTTGTTCGCCTCAATTGCCCGCTGCAAACCGCAAGTCAACTGGCCCTGGTTGCCGGTATCATCACCTATGAGACCATTGCGAAAATGATCCCGTCCGAGGGCCGGACAAAGCTGCTTCTGAAATGGCCCAACGATGTTCTGTTGGCTGAAGAAAAAATTGCGGGCATGCTGCTTGAGAACCTCGGCGCACCGGGAGATAAGCGCTCCGCCGTTGTCATTGGCACGGGCATAAACCTGGCAAACTATCCCGAAGAACTCCCCCAGCCAGCGATTTGCCTTGAGGCCTATGGATTGACGATTACGCCGGCGCAGGCACTCGAGGTGCTGGCGGAAACGACAGACGAATGGCTGAAGCGCTGGAATGAGGGCGCAAGGTTCCCTTCCGTAAGGCGTGCTTGGCTCGACCGCGCGGGTGCGACGGGACGCGCCCTTGTCGTCCAAATCGGCGATGAGAAGATCGAGGGTACATACGCAGGCCTCGATCTGGACGGCGCACTGCAACTGAAAACGGACAACGGCATGCGCACGATCACAGCGGGCGATGTCTTCTTCGCGTCCTGACGCCATGGCCAAAAAGAACGGAAAGACCAAAAACCAGCTCGTGTTCGTACCGCTCGGCGGCGTCGGCGAGATCGGCATGAACCTGTATCTGTACGGGTACGGCCGTGAGAACGCTTATACCTGGCTCATCGTCGATATGGGCGTGACGTTCGGCGGCGAGTACGAGCCGGGCATCGACGTTATTCTCCCCGATATTCGCTTCCTCGAGGAGGAGCGGCACAATATCGCTGGGCTGGTGCTAACCCACGCGCACGAGGACCATTACGGCGCAATCCCTGACCTTTGGCCCATGATCGGACGGGTGCCCATCTATGCCACCCCCTTCACGGCGGAGATGCTGCGCGCAAAACTCGGCGAGATGCGCCTCGAAGAGGACGACCTTCCACTTGAGGTCATCGATTTGGGGGCGCGGCGTCAGATTGGTCCATTCGATGTCGAGCTAGTCTCCATGTCTCACTCTATTCCAGAGCCAAATGCACTTGCGATCCGCACACCGCTAGGGGCCGTGCTCCACACCGGGGATTGGAAACTGGACAAGACGCCGCTCACCAGTCCGCCCACGGATGAGAACCGACTGCGTGAGATCGGCCGTGAAGGTCTCGACGCTCTGATTTGCGACTCCACGAACGCCATCCGCGAAGGCGTCTCTCCGTCTGAAGGCGACGTCGCCGAGAACCTGGTCAAACTCATCCGGCAGGCGCCCAATTGCGTCGCAGTCACCACCTTTGCCTCCAATGTTGCCCGCCTTGCTTCGGTGGCGAAGGCTGCGCAAGCCGCAGGCCGCGAACTCATCGTGGTCGGGCGCGCGATGTACCGTGTCATCGAGGCCGCCCAAGCGACCGGCTATATGGATCCTGAGCTGCGGTTTCATCAGGAGACCGCGTTCAAGCAGTTTCCACCCAACAGGGTCGTCGCCTTGTGCACCGGCAGCCAGGGTGAGCCGCGCGCCGCAATGGCACGGATCGCGAGCGGGGAACACCCGCACGTTTCGCTTAAACAAGGCGACTGGGTGATCTTCTCCTCGCGCACGATTCCGGGAAATGAAAAGTCCGTCGGTCGCGTGCAGAACACTCTGTCTGACAGCGGTGTCGAGATCCTCACCGACCAAGACGCCTTGGTTCACGTCTCCGGCCATCCCCGGCGCGGAGAGCTGGAGCAGCTCTATGCGTGGTTGAAGCCAGCCATCGCCGTGCCCATGCATGGTGAAGGGCGTCACCTAGAGGCCCACGCGGAGCTAGCCGAAGACCTGGGCGTCGGGCAAGTGGTCCGTGCCCGCAATGGCACGATGGTAAAGCTCCTGCCAAGGCCAGCGGCCATCGTCGATGATGTCCCGGTCGGTCGGCTGTATCGCGATGGCTATCTGCTAACCGCGGCGGACGAAGGCCAGGTCCGGGACCGGCGAAAACTCAGCTTCGCGGGCATCGCAGCGGTATCCCTGGTGCTGACCACAAAGGGTGAACTCGTGGCCGACCCCGAAATCGCCCTGAAAGGCCTGCCTGAGGAAGACAACGATGGCGTTCCCCTTGAGGAGATCGCCCGCGACGCGGCCATCGGCACGGTGGAGAGCATTCCTCGCCCGCGCCGGAAGGACCCGAAACTTGTATCGGAGGCGGTGCGCCGCGGCGTCCGGGCGGCTCTGGGGCAAGCCTGGGGCAAGAAGCCCATCTGCACCGTGTTGACGACGGTGCTTTAACCGCCGAAAAAAGAGCGTCTCGAACGCCTTATTGCTGTCTAGACTGATTTGAGATCGTTTCGAACCTGGAGCAGAAATACATGATTGGCCGTTTGAACCATGTTGCCATCGTCGTGCCGGACCTGACGGCGGCGACCGCTGTCTATCGCGATACCCTGGGCGCCCAGGTCTCCCCGGAGGAAGATCAGCCGGAGCACGGTGTGCGGACGGTCTTTATCGAGCTGCCAAATACAAAGGTGGAACTCCTCGGCGTCCTTGGCGACAACTCGCCCATTTCAGCCTTCTTGGAGCGGAACCCGAACGGGGGCATTCACCACATCTGCTACGAAGTGCCGGACATCATGGTCGCGCGAGACCAGCTCACCAAGGAAGGCGCACGTGTCCTTGGCGACGGCGAACCAAAGATCGGCGCCCACGGCAAGCCCGTCCTTTTCCTGCACCCTAAGGACTTTTGCGGCACCCTGGTCGAGCTCGAAGAGGCTTAAGCCGATGAGTCTCATCTTCGGCGTCGCAATCTACTTTGTGATTTGGTGGGTCCTGTTATTTGCGATTCTGCCTTGGGGCGTACGGACGTCGGAGGAGGTGGGCGCGGCAAGCGATCCCGGCTTTGCTGACAGTGCCCCACACAAGCCGAAGCTCTTGGCGAAGGTCATCGCCACGACGATCGTCTCGGGAATCGTCTTTGCATTCATTTACGCGATCATGGTTCACCACATCATCACGCTCGACGACATTCCGTTTTTCCCGCGCTACGATCCGGTGCAAAAGGCGCCATAGGGCGGCCGGGCAACTCCCGCGGGCCGTGCCTAAAGGCAAAAAAAAGCAAGGCCGCGAAGGGCCTTGCTTCTTAAGTTGTGTGACCCCTTATCCTTCCCGCTGGGACAGCTCACGAAGAGCGTCGCGGAAAAGCGGCTGCGCTTGTTCATCGGGTAGAACGCGCGCCCGAGATCTTTCCTCCCAAGACTTGGACCGATTTGTCGCTGACACTAGCGGTCTATGACACCAGCAGCCTGCGGACACTGTCCAATCTCTAAACGCTTCACGTCACAAGCCACCAAGGGGCCGGGCGCTCTTGCGTTATGGCCGGACACTAGCTTGGCCGCGCCAAATTGTCACCATGATTGTGACGCGTCGACGCAGATTTGTTCGAGAAAATCGACCAACTGATTTGCAAACGCAAAGACCTAGCGCAGTTTCACCCCGAAACCGTCGAAAAACTGCCCAGTTGAAGAGCAGCCACCTCGATTGTCTATATTTCGTGCGGACTGTTTCGCCACATTTGAGGCCTTGTCAGGGCCACGAGAGGAACGCGGCGAAGAGCTTGCGCCGGCCCAGGAATCACCCCGAGCATCCCATAAAGGTTAGCTCGCTCGATTGCCTCACTGCGCGAACTTGTCTATTAGCCGCAGCTAGGGTGCGTATGGTGCAAAGGCCACCACTTGCGAGCCCTCAATCCAATGCGGCGGGCCAAGAAGTGCGGTGGCCCCATAAAGTCTTTAGAGCTTCACGATGCGCCTCAGCCGTTTCTTTCTGCCCATTCTCCGCGACGATCCCAAAGAGGCGGAGATCGTCTCGCATCGGCTAATGCTGCGCGCAGGGATGATCAACCAATCAAGCGCCGGTATCTACAGTTGGCTACCCTTGGGCTACCGGGTCCTGACCAAGATCGAGCAGATCGTCCGCGAAGAGCAGGACCGCGCCGGCGCCCTAGAACTCCTGATGCCGACGATTCAGTCTGCGGATCTATGGCGGGAAAGCGGTCGCTACGACGAATATGGCAAGGAGATGCTCCGCATCCAGGACCGCCATGAACGCGACATGCTTTTCGGTCCCACGAATGAGGAGCTCATTACCGCGATCTTCCGCGACGGCGTGAAGTCCTACAAGGATTTGCCCCGTATTCTCTACCACATCCAATGGAAGTTCCGAGACGAGGTCAGGCCGCGGTTCGGAGTGATGCGCGGCCGCGAGTTCCTCATGAAGGACTCTTACTCCTTCGACTTAACCCAGGACGATGCCCGCAAGTCCTACAACCGCATGTTTGTAGCCTATTTGCGCACCTTCGCCCGGATGGGACTGAAATCGATCCCGATGGCCGCGGAGACGGGCCCAATTGGCGGCGACTTATCTCACGAGTTCATCATTCTTGCCGACACGGGCGAAAGCGAGGTCTACTGCCATAGCGACTACCTGGCGATGGAGGCTCCCGGCGAGGACGTGGACTATGACGGCGATCTCGCACCGCTCGTAAAGGCTTGGACAAGTCGATACGCGGCGACGTCGGAAATGCACGACGCGGCGCGCTTTGACGCCGAAGTCGCCGAAGCAGAGCGCGTCACTGCGCGGGGCATCGAGGTCGGTCATATCTTCTTCTTTGGAACAAAGTACTCCGAGCCCTTGGGTGCCAAGGTCCAAGGCCCGGAAGGCGAGTTGATTCCCGTGGAGATGGGCTCCTACGGGATCGGCGTGTCACGTCTGGTCGGTGCGATCATCGAAGCCTCCCACGACGAGGCGGGTATGATCTGGCCCCAGTCGGTAGCCCCCTTTGACCTTGGTTTGATCAATCTGAAGGCCGGGGACGCGGACACAGACGCCGCCTGCGAGACATTCTACACGACCCTGCAGAACGCGGGCTTCGACGTTCTTTAC
>JASJEH010000144.1 GCA_030064755.1 Methyloceanibacter sp.
TCTCGTCAGCAAACCCGGCGCGAGATCACTCGTCGGCCCCCTGTAGACTCAGAGTGCCATCAACTTCCCCCACACAACAAGGGGTTGAATGACATCGGCGGGTCCGAGGCGTGTGTCCTTGTACGCCCACTCATCGAGTCAACAACTCGGGTGACGCTAGCCGCGGACTCTCTGGCCAGCGGAAGCTGCTCTTTTCTGGCTTCTGGCCAACGCTAGAAAGTGGCGCTTCCAAAAAAGCGGACATTGGCGCCAGGCAGCAGCACGCCTTCCCGTCGCTTGAACGAGGCCGAATTCAGGACTTCGTCGTCCAGCAAGTTCTCGCCTCTCACGCCAATATTGAACCGCGGGCTCAGCCCAGCCGGACCCTCGGTTTGCACGGCATAGCTCAGCTCCGCGTTAAGGAGCGTGTAGCCTGGAGTCGTTAGCTCGTTCGGTGCGACCAGATCCTGGTCGAAGGCATGCAGCACACCAACGCGCCCGTACCACGTACCGTCACGATAGTAGACGCCACCGCCCAGCCGATGCGGCGGGATGCGCGGTACGTTGCCTCCAGTATCGAATTTGGCACGGACGAAGTCATACTGACCGTCAATACCCCAAAGGCCGCGCCACACTTCTCCGACATCGTACTCGCCGAGGAGTTCGGCACCGTAGAATGTCGCATTCCGCTGTTGAAACAGGACTAGGTCGAAGGTCTCCTCCTCATCCAAGTCGGCTGCGCACGAGTCCAGCGTTGCACCGCAGACCAGACCTGTGAGCTCCCGAAAGATGAAACCGTCATAGTTCGTATAGTAGCCCGACGCTTCGTAGCGGAACTGGCCAACCGGGCGCTTCAGACCGATCTCCAAGGTTTGAGCCTTCTCTTCGTCGAGGAAGGGACTGCCGATCTCGAAGGTTCCCGTCGCTTCGTGTATGCCTTTCGAAAACAGCTCCGCGCCAGCAGGCGCGCGTTCAACCGCCTGGCCGTTCAGCCGAAGCACCGTGTCGTTGCCAAGATCGTAAAGTGCTCCGAGTCCGCCGCTTACAGGCGTAAAGGTGCGTTCGCCTCTAAAGATGACAGGCGCGTCCAGGTCGTCAAAGCTGGAAAAGCCGGTGCCGTCGACCGACGCCCCTTCGACGCGTATTGCGAATTGAAGCCGGAGCCGCGAGCTAGCCTCAAGTTCTTCGAACCAGAAACCGGCAACGCTCTCGGCGTCATAGGGGTCAAGTAGTGAGTCGCCCTCGAAGCTAATGCCCTTTGTGTCCGCGTGATCCCATTGGACGCCGATGGCACCGGCGAGGGGGCCGAACCGGCTCTCGACAGGGCGATGCTGTATCTCTACACGTGCTTCCTGTTGCCGATTGGTGAAGGTCTGGCCTATTTCGAAGCGGCCGACCTCTTCCTCTTCTTCCTCATGTTCGTGTTCGTGCTCGTCTTCATGCTCGTCATGCTCTTCGTCTCCGTGGCCATGCTCGCCATGCCTGGCGAGTTCGTTATGAGCATAGTCGGAAGCACCGAACCAGAAACGAACAGCTTCGATCCCTGAGGAGTCGGGGCGCCACTCTCCCCGCGCCAAGATCTTTTCCTGCTCAAGATCGATGCGCGGCAATACGCCTTCCTCTGCCTCCTCGCCGGGGATACCGTAGAGGCTTTCGAACCGCGAGACGGACACGCCGATAAAGCCGTTATCCCAAACGTGGGATGCACCGAAAGAACCGCCGCGGCTGTTCACGAAGGTGTTCAACTGCTCACCTTCCGGTGTGTCGTAATCGTTGTAGTCGCGAATAAAACCATCAGCATGCAGAACGATGCCGTTGCCGCCGCCTGTAACGCTGAATGCCCCGTCGCCGCCGGTATCGACTGTGTTGCCGCCACCCTTCACCACGGCGCGATAGCCCCCATCCGGCAAAAAGGTCGGAATACGTTGGTTGTCGACGGAGACAACACCACCGATCGCCTGCGACCCATAGCGCAATGTCGAAGGACCACGGACGACCTCGATACGATCCGCATCCGATGGGTCGATCGGAATCGCATGGTCTTCCGAGATCGCGGATACGTCATGCGTACCGATGCCGTTCTCTTGAATTCGAATCCGATAGCTATCCAGACCGCGAATGATTGGCCGGTTCGCGCCGGGCGCGAATGTGGACCCCGCAATGCCAGGCTTGTTCTGAATGCTGTCTGTGATCGTCGCACCGGGATTGGCGAGGATCTCGCGTTCCGTGGCGACCGTGACCGGCACGAAGCTGTCGCCGGTCACGATTGCAAAACCTGCGGGCGTGTCGAGATCGAGTACAGGCTCGGGCGTTTCGCCGACGGCCGTAGCAGGGGCCGGACGCGATACCGCACTTGTGCCTCCGGTCGCCCTCGTTCGCGTTGCCCGGGTCGACGGGGTGCTGGGCCTCGATGACGCTCCGGTCGGTGCCCTTGCGCCTGTGGGCTTCTGCACAGGACTGTCCACCGTCACCTCGACGGGCGGAAGCTCATACACCTCCGCGAGGACTTGCGCGTCCCCGCCGCCCAACGCCTCTTGGGCGTTAGCCTCAACCCCACCAGCGACCAAAACTGCGGAAACTGAGCACAAGAATGCTGTGCGTCTGCCAAGACGAATAGACACCACTGCCACCCCAACTGTTATTTTATAACATGTTTCGCGATACGCTATAACATAGCGATATCATTGCCAAGGAGCGGTTGTGGCTCTTGAGCAACAGATGACGCACAGAATGAAGGCTTGCCACAGCATTTGTCGTGGCGGCTTGTTTGGACACCTTCCGTGCTTGGCCAGACGTGCTTGGCCAGACCTTTGGACTGTCTAAGCAGCAAGGCCGGATGCGGCTAAGCGCGCGTTACGTACGAAAGACCGGTTTAGATCGTGACGTCCATACCGTCATGCGAGACGGTCCAGCCTGCTGCCTCGACAGCCGCGCGCTCAGGCGAATCCTCGCGCAGAACGGGGTTGGAATTGTTCACGTGGATATAGATCTTCCGCGCAATGCCGAGCGGCTCCATGAGGGCTAACGTACCGTTGGGTCCCGACATATTCATGTGTCCGATGCGATCCCCAGTCTTTTGCATTAGCCCTTGGTCAATCATCTCGTTGTTCTCATAGAGCGTGCCGTCGAAGAACAAGAGCTCCGCTCCCTGAAGCCGTCCCCGGAGCACATCGTCCAATCCCGAGCATCCGGGGATGAAGAAAAACGACTTGCCTGTCGCGTCTTCGGTGACCTTGAGGCCGATCGTGTCGCCGACTTGCGTACCGAAACTGCCGCCCGTCCCCTTTTCCTCGTCTTCAAGGTAGAGCGGAATCTTCCCCGGCACGTCAAAACCCTCGACGGTCAATCCCACAGGCCCATCCGGCCCTTCGACGGCAAAGGGCGATCCCAACGTCATGGTCTTGCGTGCGACGAGATCCGGATTGAGGACGTCGAAGATACTGTTGCTGGCAAGCACGTCGAGCACCCGTGCGCTCCCATAGATCGAGAGAGGCTGGCTCTCGCGGAGGCACAGCAGCCCAGCGACCGCATCCACATCGCCGTTCGTGAGAACCACGGCCTTGATCGGACTGTTCCGCGGCGGGCCGTCCGGGTCCGGCTGAAGTTCAGGTGTTTCGTTGATCTGCTGGCGCAAGTCCGGCGCCGCATTCAACAGAACCCATTGGCGGCCATCCGCGCTGACTGCAACGGACGCCTGCGTGCGGGGCTTCACAGTCGGGACACCGGACCGCGCTTCGGCCGAGTTCCGACCGTTGCAATTCCATTGCGGCAAACCGCCGCCCGCGCCTGCGCCAATTACCTTGATATGCATAGTGCCGCTCTCTTGGCGTGTTCGAGTGGCCTACGTCAAGACGAATCTTGGCGTTGGCGATTGCGGGCAATCGTCACCGCAGCGGCGAACCTTCCGGCTTCGGCAAATGAAAAAGGCGTGGCCCCGGAGGGACACGCCTCGATAGTTCAACCATTGCTGCATTCCTCGTCAGGGTATACCGCCCATCGGAGCGAGGATGACGGCACGGCTAGTCTGCGGTAATGACAAAAACCTTATAGTCCTTGGTCAGACGGAAGTCGTACTGGCCGTCCTTGCACTTCACGTCCTCAGCCTCAAAGACGCCCGTACCCTCGGACTCTTTTTCATACTCACCGCCTTCGCAGCCCCAGGCTGCGATCGCTTCCTTGATCTTTGCGGCCTCGGCCTCTGACGGATCGTCATCAGCAAACGCAGGCGTTGCCACGAAAGCGAGCGCGGCAGCGGCGATCAAAAGCTGTTTCATAGGAGCCAACCTTTCTAATCAGAATTGAATGTGGTTGCGACGCGAGTCGCTTAGTCTGGCCCACTAGAGCGCTTCCCCCTTCGGACTTTACAAAGCCCGCGTTGTCCTCAGGGGATAAAAGAGCCGGGAAGACTTGGCAACAATTCGCAGGCGTCTGCGTCAAATCGCCGAGATAGCGTGCAGGGCCGCACGAGGCTTCATACCGAGACGCTTCTGACGCCCGTGCTCAGCCGCGGGTCAGGCCTTAGCGGCGGCCAGGCCGGAGGCGCCGTGTCTCGACCGTGCCTTCCATGCGATCGACGGGACCCCGATAGCCAGGCACGCCATACTTCGTGTAGTTGCCGTAGCGATCGTAGAAGCGCCGGCCGCCATAGCCCCAAAAACCTGGCGTATAGCCATAGTTCGGTGGAGGCAGCGGGGCGTTGTAGGTGTCGAGGCCTTTATAGCCTTTGCGTTCCTGGAAGAAGCGAAGGTGGCTGCTCTTCACATAGCCAGCACCGACGCGGCACCAGCCTTTCTTGCATGCCTTGGCATCAACCACTTGCGCGATACCGATGAGACCAAGCACTTTCGCCTTTGAATTGGGAGCCGCGTAGATACTTGAAGGCCGTTTTGCGGCGGCCGTTGCAGCGGTCGCATCGGCGGACCAGAACACGGGCGCCGCGGCGACAAGCATACTTACGAGAAGTCGAGTAGTGAGCCTTTGAGCCATAACGGTCTCAACAACCAATTTGTTGACAGTGCACAACACGCCAGCGAACGGCAATCGACCCTACTAGTTACACAAATGAGTTTGGCACGAATCAGACCGGTTTTCTAATCTTCAACGCCCGGTAAGACTATTCACGACGGACATGCGATCGCCGCCGATGGAGATACATCGGCGGCGTCACGGTGACCTACGCGATCAGTTGCTGGCTCGTGGCGGGGCTAGCGCCACTTTGTCCAACGTCTGGACACGGTGAACACTGGCACTACCACTTCATCCGTGCGCCGGCCATGAGCGAACGCCCGAGACCTGGCTTAATGCCGTCCTCGCGGTCGGTGATGTAGAGCTTGTCCGCGAGGTTCTCGCCAGAGACGAAGACCGTCAATTCGCTGCCGAACACGT
>JASJEH010000145.1 GCA_030064755.1 Methyloceanibacter sp.
CTGGACCGGCTGTCGTCAGGGTCGCTCTAAGCGCCCATAGACAATGTGCCAGGTGACCCGCCCACCGAAGCGGGTATTGGTGGCGCGGATGGCCCGGCGAAGCTCGTTTGCGGTGAGCGGATCGTAGCCTTCGCGGGGGTGCAGGCCGCCGATCGCTTTGATGCGCCGAAGAAAGGAAAGCGAATCCTTATCGGGCGTTAGATGCTCTTCTTCGACCACGGCAGGCATTTCCGGCAGAGGGGGCACGCCACTCGGCAACCCCTCCGTGGCGAGCACGGTGCGCCATTCCGCGAAGCAGTTGGGGCCGGGCGTCGCGAACAAGAGCACACCGCCCTTTGCAAGCCGGCCTTTCAGCCGGGCCAAGACCTTGAGCGGATCGGGCAGCCAATGAAGCATCATGCTCGTCACGATGAGATCGAGATTCTCATAAGCGATGGGTCCTGCCGCATCCATGACCTCGAAGGAGACATTCGCGTGCGCCCCCGCCAGATTACTTCGGCAGGCGCGGATCATGTCCGGTGCGGCGTCGGTCAGATGCAGCTCACCGTCGGCGTACCGCGTCACGAGATGGCGGCTCAGCAGCCCCGTCCCGCACCCGAGCTCCAGCACCCTCGGTGCCACGAGATCCGGGAAGTGGCTTGCCAGGCGTCCGGCAATGGCAGCTTGGAGCCCGGCATGGTCCTCATACACATCTGCCTTCGCACCGAACCGCGCCGCGATGGCGGCGCTACGGCGAGACAGAATTGGCGAATTCAACGACATGCGCGGCGCACCACTCCGGAGATTTCCATGGCAAGACATGCCCGCCCTCGGGACGCCAAACCACATTATCCTTGCCCCAAATGACCTCGGTCATCGCCGGCGGGACGATGACGTCGTCTCGGGTCGCAAGGCTAAGGATAGGACATCTAAGGGATTTCCTAGCGTCCTCTGCGTCCCACTGTATTAGCCAATCGAGCCCGTCGCGCAAGCGATCAGCGTTCAGGTCGGATGACGGCGCGAAGCCAGGCGCCCCGCAGGAGGCCCAAAAGGCCTCCATCGTACTGGCCGGATCGCGATCAATGCCTCGCTTCAAGGCGACCACCCGGGATTTCGGTATGTGAGGGCAGTAGCGGTCGAAGCCCTGGATGGAGACCAGTCCCCTAAACCGGCCGCCACCTCGCCTCAAGAGCCACAGCACACCCAGCGAGTGCCCCACGGCAATGGCATTCTCCGGCCATTCCCCGATCTCTGAGCCGTTAGCGCGCCCTACGAAGCCGAGGTCGAGAACAGTGGTTTCCGCCTCGCCGAGCTGTGCGATCAGGGGCCCCCAAATCGATGAGTTGAATCCCCAGCCATGAACGAGAACAAAGCGCATCTTAGGTCGACGCCGTCTCAGCAGCTTTGCCGACTGACGTTGCCAAAGCCGCCAACAGTTTATCGACGTCCCCCGCCTCATGAGCGGCGGTAAAGACGCACCGAACTCGCGACGTCCCTTGCGGCACGGTCGGAGGTCGGATCGCAGTCGCCCAGAACCCGGCCTCCCGCAGGGCTTCGCTGAGCCGAAGAGCGGCCTCTGCCGACCCTGCAACGAGGGGCACAATGTGCGTGGAAGAGCCCGCCGTGCCGAAACCCAACCCATGGGCCTCGCGACGAAAACGGTCAGCGAGCGCCGCCACATGTTCGCGTTCCGCATCCAATGAGGGTAGGAGGTCAAGCGCGGCATCGATTGCGCCCAAGACCTGTGGCGGCAGGGCCGTTGAGTAGATCAAGGCCCCGCAGCGGTTCACCAGGTAATCGCGCATGGTCTCCGAGCAAGCGATGTACGCACCAAAACTCCCCAGGGCCTTTGAAAAGGTCCCGATAACAAGATCGGCTCCCCCGGAAAGTCCGGCACCGCCCTCGCCCAAAACGCCCGTTGCGTGGGCGTCATCGACGACCAGCATTGCGTCGTAGTCGCGCGCCAGCTGCGCGATCTCGGGAATCGGCGCCACGTCGCCGTCCATGGAAAAGACGCTCTCAGTCAGAATGAACTTCGGACGATCCGGCCTCGCATGCTGCTCCAGAAGCACGGCTAGATGACCGGCGTCCAAATGCCGGTAGCGGTACTGGCGGACCCCGGCGGCCTGACAGCCGAAGTGCATGCTGGCGTGATTGAGGCGATCCGAGAAGACTTGTGGCTCAGGGCCAATCGCGGCCTTGTCAAACAGCGCCTGCAGGACGCCCGCATTGGCTTGGAAGCCTGATGCCATTAGCAGCGCGGCGGGCTTCTGCTTCAATGCGGCCACTTTGCGCTCCAGATGCGCGAAGCGATCGAGATTGCCGGTCACGAGCCGCGAAGCCCCTGATCCAGCGCCAAAGGCCCGTGCCCAGTCACAAGCCCGATCGATGAGGGCGTCGTGAAACCGCAAGCCCAGATAGTCGTTGCTGGCCAGATTGACATAAGTTCGTCCGCCCGCTTCAAGCGTTCGCGCGTCCCTTGCGGCAATCTGGGTCAGCTCCCGCCGCAACTGATCGCGACGCAGCTCTGCCAAGAAGGCTTCATATCGGCTTTCGCTTCCATGCATGTTCCTGTATTAGCGTTAGCTCTTATCCCCAGCAATCAATGGCTTGGAGTATCGTGACAGAAACGTTGGAAAGCTTGAATCCTTTCAAGGGACTAGTTCGCCGGGCGGAACAGGCGGGCGAGCCGCGCGCGGCCATTCGCCACGACTGGCAAACCTTCGAAATCGTTGACCTGCTTGAGGCGCCGCTCTTCGAATTGCTCGATGAAGCGCGCAGGATCAACCGCCAATACCACGCGGATGGGCAGGTTCAGCTCGCAAGCTTGCTTTCCATCAAGACCGGCTCTTGCCCCGAAGACTGCAAGTACTGCCCCCAGTCGGCGCACTACGCCAAGAAAACGGGTCTTGAGCGCGAATCCCTGCTCGATGTGGACGACGTGCTCTCCAAGGCGAGGCTTGCCAAGGAGGCCGGGGCTTCCCGCTTTTGCATGGGGGCCGCCTGGCGCCAGGTGAAGGACGGACCGGATTTCGACAAGGTGCTCGAAATGGTGCGCGGTGTCCGCGAGCTTGAGATGGAAGCCTGCGTTACGCTGGGCATGGTAACGAAGGAGCAAGCCGACCGTCTCGCCGAAGCGGGACTCACCGCCTACAACCACAATCTCGATACGTCCCCCGAGTTTTACAAAGAGATCATCACCACGCGAACTTACGAAGATCGCTTGGAGACGATTGCCAATGTGCGCAGCGCTGGCGTAGAGGTCTGCAGCGGCGGCATTATCGGCATGGGGGAGACGATCGAGGACCGCGCGCGCCTTCTCCAGGAGCTGGCGACGCTTGAGCCGCATCCCGAAAGTGTGCCGATCAATGCCCTGGTGCCTGTTCCGGGCACGCCGCTCGAAAGCCAGGCAAAGGTCGAGCCGCTGGAGCTCGTTCGCATGGTTGCGACGGCGCGCATTCTGATGCCGACTTCGTTCGTACGCTTGTCGGCCGGACGCGAGGCCCTCAACCGCGAAGCACAGATCTTGTGCTTCTTGGCAGGCGCCAACTCGATCTTCTACGGAGACAAACTACTTACCACCGCCAACAACGATGCGGCCGACGACCGGGCTCTCATCGAGGAGGCGGGCTTACAGATCAAGCCAGCCTGCCCATCCTAAGTCTCCGGGCCCACCAATGTCCCGCACGGTCTATGTGAACGGCGCCTTCGAACCGGAGGAAGATGCGAAGGTCTCCGTCTTCGACCGCGCGTTTCTGTTTGGCGATGCGGTCTATGAAGTGACGGCGGTCCTGGGCGGACGGCTTGTGGATTTCGACGGACACTTGGCGCGCCTCGACCGCTCGCTTCGCGAAATCGAGATTCCGCGCCCAATGCCGGATGAGGGCTTGCGGGAACTACACGAAACCCTCATTGCCGAAAACAAAGTGGACGAAGGCATCGTCTATATCGAGATCAGCCGAGGGTCTGCCGATCGCGACTTTGCCCATCCGCACTCCCCGTCGCCGACTGTCGTCGCCTTTACCCAATCGCGCCCGCTGATCGATCACCCCCAGGCCGAAACGGGTGTGGCGGTGATCACCATTCCCGATATCCGCTGGAAGCGCCGAGACATCAAGTCGACATCGATGCTGCCGCAAGTCATGGGCAAGCAGGAAGCGAAAGCGCAAGGCGCGTACGAGGCCTGGATGGTCGAGGACGGCGCCGTGACCGAGGGAACGTCATCCTCGGCCTTCATCGTCGATGCGAACGGGGTGCTACGCACGCAACCACTGGGTCCACATATCCTGCCCGGTGTAACCCGCCGCGCAATTCTCCGGCTGGCACAGGAAGACGGCGTTGCGACCGAGGAGCGCCCTTTCAGCGTCTCGGAGGCCTATGCCGCACGCGAGGCCTTCATGTCGGCGGCATCGGCGTTCGTGCTACCCATTGTCACGATTGATGGCAATACAATCGGTGACGGAACACCGGGCCCGATCGCGCGGGCCTTCCGCCAGCACTACATCAGCGAAGCCCGCGCCGCGTCCGCCTGAACCAATTGCATGCCCGACGGCGCGGCCGAGTAGTACTCCTTAGCCGTATTGTCGACGACGCAAGAGAACCAGTCCTCGCTCCCAAACGTGCAGCCATGTCGATGGCTTTGAATGAGTGCCATGATCGCGGCGATTACGATAACCAACAGCACAAGTCGCATGTGGCCGTGTCCCCCTAAACTCGCTTTGTCTCCTAGAGTGGTCCTGATTCCCGTGCAAGATAGCGCTGGAAGGCTGCGGCGGACGCCGTCTTAGATTGAGATCGCTATATCCCGTCAATCCGGTTCAGCCTGCTTCGCGGCATCGGCCGCAGCCTCTTCGCGGCTGGAATGGTAGATGTAAGCTTGCAGCAAAAAGTCGTCGGGGCGCTTTAGGAACAGCTTCCGCGCCGTCTCGTTGCCGAAGCAGTACTTCGTGCCTAGGTAGACGGTATTGACCGAGCAATCGGTCTGAATGTCCTTCCCCAACGCGAGACCCATAACGCACTCGCCGCCGAAGGCCGCGTCGTCATCCCCCGCAAAGACGGGCTGCGCCCCGAGGGACACCCCGAGGCCAAGGGCAATGACAGCGGCTATGACGCCCATATTCGTCATGCGGTCAGTCTGATCGAAGAATGGTCAGTGCACAAGACATCCCACGTCAGTTCGTTGTCAGTCTCTTGGCAAGCGATGCGGGGACTACTGATCGTTGTCCCTGCCCATCTTGCATTATCCCGATCATTGAGACACCGTCGAGATGTAGGCGGCCAGATTGAGGATCTCTTCGTCGGATAAACCGCTGGCCATCGGAATCATGAGCGCGGAATTGGGTCCGACTGTTTCGCCGGCCCGATACTG
>JASJEH010000146.1 GCA_030064755.1 Methyloceanibacter sp.
CGATCTAGCGATCACCGGCTCCCAGAAAGGCATGATGCTGCCGGCCGGTCTCGGCATCGTTTGCGCGAGCCCAAAGGCGCTGGCTCAGATGAAAGACGCCACGTGCACGCGCGCCTACTACAACCTTGACGATCACTTTAGTACCAATGCGGGGGGCTATTTCCCGTATACGCCGGCTTTGCCGCTGCTCTATGGCTTGCAAGAGTCCCTCGCGATGATGTTCGAGGAGGGGCTTGAGAACATCTTTGCGCGGCACCGTTATCTCGCCAGCGGCACACGGACGGCCATCGACGCGTGGGGCCTTTCGCTCTGCGCCAAGGAGCCGAAGTGGCACTCTGACACCGTCAGCGCGATCATGGTGCCGGCCGGCTTCAACGGCGCCGATGTTATCGAGAGAGCGTATCGGCGCTACAACCTCGCGCTCGGCGCGGGACTGGCCGAAGTCGCCGGCAAGCTCTTCCGCATCGGCCACCTCGGCGATCTCAATGAACTCATGTTGCTCGGCGCCATTTCCGGAGCCGAGATGTCCATGCGCGATGTCGGCATTCAGGTCGAGCCCGGTTCGGGCGTGGCCGCCGCGCAAGAGTATTTCCGTACCGCTAATGGCGCCGCCGATCAGCGCCTGGCCGCGGAGTAGGGAGCCAGGCACTTTTCAAGTAAGCGCTAGGTTCATCACGAAACACTATCCGGGGCGGTTCTTGAGCGTACCGGATAGGGCTTTATGACGCGGGCGGTGGCCGCCCGCTGAGGAACAGGGGGATTCAGTGGATCACGAGATCGTCTTCCTCGATCGCGAGTCGGTGGGCGCCGATGTCCGCAAGGCTAACTTTCCGCACAATTACACGGAGCACCAATCGACTTGGACTCCTGATGATATCGTCGACCGTCTGAAAGACGCGACCATCGCGATCATCAACAAAGTGCCGATGCGCGAAGAGGTCCTCAAGCAGCTTCCCAAGCTGAAGTTGATTGCCGTCGCCGCGACGGGCACCGATGTCGTCGATAAAGCCTACTGCAAAGCCAACGGCATCACCGTCGTCAACATTCGCGGCTACGCCTTCAACACGGTGCCCGAACATGTCTTGGCGCTGATGTTCGCTCTGCGCCGCAACCTTCTCGCTTACATCGAGGACACGCGGAATGGCCGCTGGGCCGAGGTCGATCAGTTCTGCTTCTTCGATCATCCCATCCGCGATATCGCCGACTCCACCATGGGCGTTATCGGCTATGGCGCCATCGGCAAGGCCGTCGCCAAGCGGGCCGAGTGCCTGGGCATGAAGATCCTGCCCTATGACGTGTTTCCCCAGGATGGTCTTGTTGATCTTGAGACGGTGCTGAAAGAGAGCGACGTCATCACGCTCCACTGCCCGCTCACGCCGGAAACGGCGAACATGATCGGCGAGAAGGAGCTCAAGATGATGAAGCCCACGTCGATCTTGATCAATACGGCGCGCGGGGGCCTTGTCGACGAGGCCGCGCTCGCCGAGGCTCTCAAGGCCGGCACCATTGCGGGTGCGGGCTTTGACGTCCTCACCACCGAGCCTCCGAAGGATGGGAACGTTCTTTTGGACCTCAAGATGCCGAACTTCATCGTCACGCCGCATGTGGCGTGGGCGAGCCGCGAGGCCATGCAAATCTTGGCCGACCAACTCATAGACAATATCGATGCGTTCGTTGCGGGTAACCCGCAGAACGTCGTCGAGTAACGCGCAAAAGGGAAACCGCAATGAAGAAACTGCTGTTCTTGTTCGACACCGATCCTGTGCCGAGCGTCTTCGATACGGTTGTCGGCTATGACGGCGGCGCCGATAGCGTCACTGGCTATGCGGGCGTTACGCCCGAGAATGTCGGTGCACTGATTGATGGCTGCATCTACACGCGTGGCGGAAAAGACAAGCAGAACACCGCAATCTTTGTCGGCGGTGGCAATATGGCCAAGGGCGAGGAGCTCTACGAGACGGTGAAGAAGCACTTCTTCGGCCCGTTCCGCGTTTCAGTGATGCTAGACTCTAATGGTTCCAACACGACGGCAGCGGCGGGCGTGGCTCTGCTTGCAAAGGGACGCGACCTCAAGGGCAAGAAGGCGGTGGTGCTTGCGGGTACAGGTCCCGTGGGCATGCGCGCCGCCGGCTTCTTCGGCATGGAAGGGTGCGACGTGACCATCACGTCGCGCACCAAGGAGCGCGCCGAACAGGCCGCTGAAGTCATCGCGAAGCGTTTCGGCATCAGCGTGTCGGGCGCCGCTGGCGCGACAGACGAGGAGCGCACCGAGGCCGTCAAGGACGCCAACATCGTTTACTCGGCCGGCGCTATCGGTGTGCAGTTGTTGCCGAAGTCGGCGTGGGAGAACAATCCCAACATCGAGCTTCTGGCTGACGTGAACGCGCAGCCGCCCATGGGCATCGAAGGGGTCGAGGCCATGGACAAGGGCAAAGACTACGACGGCAAGATCGCATACGGCGCTCTGGGAATTGGCGGGCTGAAGCTCAAGCTGCACCGCGAGTGCATTACCAAGATGTTTGAGAGTTCCGAAGGAACGTATGACGCAGAAGAGATCTACGCGCTTGCGAAAGAGATGGCCTAATGACCGAGATCAAGGATACCGCGATCGAGCCGTTCCTCGATCAGCTCGCTTCCAGCGCCGCGACGCCTGGCGGCGGCAGCGCGGCCGCCATTCTTGGCGGTATGGGTGCGGCCCTGGTCAGCATGGTTTGCAACCTGACGATCGGCAAGAAGAAGTATGCAGACGTCGAAGAGGAGCTTAAGCAAGTCCTCGCTAAGGCCGAGGATCTACGCCATCGGATGACTGCCATGATCCAGGACGATGTCCAGGCCTTCGACACGGTCATGGGCGCTTATGGCATGCCGAAAGAGACCGATGAAGAGAAGGCCGCCCGCGGCGCGGCTATTCAAGACGCCCTCAAGATGGCGACAGATGTCCCGATCCGTTGCTGCCGGTTGGCGCGAGAAGTCATCGATTTGTCACTTGTCGCGTCGGAGAAGGGCAATCTCAACGTCATATCCGATGCTGGCGTTGCGGTATTGTCTGCGTACGCAGCACTTCGGAGTGCTGCCTTAAACGTATACATCAATGCAAAAATGATTTCCGACACAAGCTTTGTGGAGTCTAAGCTAAGTGAACTGGAGGGTCTTCTCGCCGGTGCTGAGGCAACGACTGAGAAGGCATACGACATCGTTAAGGGCAAGGTGAGCTAGCGCCGGGCGGCGTGCGCTCTAGAAAAAGAAAACCCGTCGAAGTGACTGTTTAGAAGGAGGAACGACGTGGACGTTCACGAGTATCAAGCCAAGGAACTTCTGGGTAGCTTCGGTGTGCCGGTCCCGAAGGGTGCGGTCGCTTTCAGCCCTGACCAAGCCGTCTACGCCGCGACGGAACTCGGTGGATGGAGCTGGGCCGTCAAGGCGCAGATCCATGCGGGCGCTCGCGGCAAGGCGGGCGGCATCAAGATTTGCAAGACCTATCATGAGGTCCGTGAAGCCGCGCAGGAGCTGTTGGGCAAGCGTCTGGTCACGCACCAGACTGGTCCCGAGGGCAAGCCCGTCCAGCGCGTCTATATCGAAGCGGCCGAGCCCTTCGAAAAAGAGCTCTATCTCGGCTACGTGCTCGACCGGAAGGCGGAGCGCATCCGTGTCATCGCCTCTCAAGAGGGTGGCATGGAGATCGAAGAAATTGCCAAGACCAACCCTGATGCGATCCTTCAGGTCATTGTCGAGCCGGCTGTCGGTCTGCAGTCGTTCCAGGCACGCGAATTGGCTTTCCAGCTCGGACTTTCGATCAAGCAGGCGCAGAGTTGCGTGTCGACGATCATGAACGCGTACCGCGCCTTCCGCGATTGCGACGCGCAAATGCTTGAAATCAATCCGCTGGTCGTCACGAAGGATGATCGTGTTCTCGCGCTCGATGCCAAGATGTCATTCGACGACAACGCCCTCTTCCGGCGCCACAACGTGTCCGACATGTACGACCCCTCGCAACAGGATCCACGCGAGGCCCAGGCCGCCGAGCACAATCTCAACTATATCGGTCTCGAAGGCGATATCGGTTGCATCGTGAACGGCGCGGGCTTGGCCATGGCGACAATGGACATGATCAAGCACGCGGGCGGCGAGCCGGCAAACTTCCTCGACGTTGGAGGCGGTGCTTCGCCGGATCGCATCGAAACAGCCATGAAGCTGGTTGTCTCCGATTCCAATGTGAAGGCGATCCTTGTGAACATCTTTGCGGGTATCAACCGCTGCGACTGGGTCGCCAAGGGCGTGGTCCAGGCTTGCGGCAATCTCGACATTAAGGTCCCGCTGGTCGTCCGCCTCGCGGGGACCAATGTCGAGGAAGGGCGCAAGATCTTGCAGGAAAGCGGGCTCAAGCTGATCACGGCCGACACGCTGGCCGAGGCCGCGGAGAAGGCCGTTCAGGCTTGCCAGGGGAAACTGCAAGCCGCGTAGAGACGATCATCGGAGATATCTGAAATGAGCATTCTGATTGACGAAAAGACCCCGGTGATTGTCCAAGGCATGACCGGCGACAAGGGTACCTTCCACGCGAAGGAAATGATCGAGTACGGCACGAATGTTGTCGGTGGCGTAACGCCGGGCAAGGGCGGAGGACGGCACCTTGATCGTCCTCTCTTCAACACAGTCAAAGAGGCGGTTAAGGAGACAGGCGCCGAAGCCTCGATCACGTTTGTCGCGCCGGCCTTTTGTTCCGATGCGATCATGGAGTGTGCCGACGCGGGCATTCGCCTGGTCTGTTCGATCACCGACGGCATACCGGCGCAAGACATGATGCGGGTAAAGCGCTACCTGATGCGCTATCCGCGCGACCGCCGGACTATGATGGTTGGTCCAAACTGTGCGGGCATTATCAGCCCTGGCAAGTCCATGCTCGGTATCATGCCTGGCCATATCTACTTGCAAGGTAAGGTCGGTGTGATCTCGCGTTCGGGCACGCTTGGTTACGAGGCTGCCGCGCAAATGAAAGAACACGGCATTGGTATCTCGACATCAGTCGGTATTGGCGGCGATCCGATTAACGGTTCTTCCTTCCTCGACCACCTGGCCTTGTTCGAGGAGGATCCGGAGACGGACGCTGTGCTCATGATTGGCGAGATCGGCGGGCCGCAGGAGGCCGAGGCTTCCGCTTGGATCAAGGAAAACATGTCCAAACCAGTGGTCGGTTTCGTCGCAGGCCTTACCGCGCCTAAGGGACGGCGCATGGGCCATGCCGGCGCCATCATTTCTGCCGTGGGAGACAGCGCCGCCGAGAAAGCTGAGATCATGAAGGCCAATGGACTGACCGTGGCGCCGAATCCAAGCGAATTCGGTTCGACGGTCGCCAAGGTCCTGGGAGCCTAAGGAGCGCGGCGGACACGCACGGGTCATATACGTGGCCGATTACTTGGCCGA
>JASJEH010000147.1 GCA_030064755.1 Methyloceanibacter sp.
GTGGTGCGAAACTGATCGTCATCGACCCGCGCGGACAGTCACTCAGCAATTACGCATCGCATATGCTGCGCTTCAAATCCGGGAGCGACGTGGCGCTGCTTAACGCCATCATGCACGTCATCGTCGAGGAAGAACTTTACGACGTTCAGTACCTGCAAGCGCACACAGAAAACTTTGAGGCTCTGAAGACGAACCTTGCGAGTTACAGCCCGGAATCCGTGACGGACATCTGTGGCATCGACCCGGATACGATTCGGGACGTCGCGCGCACGTTCGGCAATGCCAGCAACGCAATGATCTTCTGGGGCATGGGTATCTCCCAGCACGTTCACGGTACGGACAATTCGCGGTGTCTCATCTCGCTTGCGTTGATGTGCGGTCAAGTGGGCCGCCCGGGTACTGGTCTGCATCCCCTTCGTGGACAAAACAATGTTCAGGGCGCATCGGATGCGGGTCTCATTCCCATGTTCTATCCGGACTACGAGGACGTGGAAGGTGACTTATTCCACAAGAAGTTCGAAGACCTTTGGCAAACTGAGCTTTCCGACAAGGCCGGTTTGACTGTGGTGGAGATCATCAAGGCCGCCAACGCCGGCGAGATCAAGGGCATGTTCGTTCAAGGTGAGAACCCCGCCATGTCGGACCCCGATCTGGACCATGCGCGCGCCGGCATTGCCAAACTCGAACACCTTGTGGTCCAAGACATCTTTCTGACCGAAACCGCGATGATGGCTGACGTCATTTTGCCTGCCTCGGCTTGGCCTGAGAAGACCGGCACGGTGACCAATACCAATCGTCAAGTGCAGATGGGTCGCAAGGCCGTTGAGGCGCCCGGCGATGCGCGCGAAGATTTTTGGATCCTTGTGGAGCTGGCCAAGCGGCTAGGTCTGCCGTGGACTTACACAGATCCTTCGGACGTTTTCGAAGAGATGAAGCGCGCCATGAACTCGCTCGACAATATCACTTGGGATCGCCTGGAGACCGAGTCGTCAGTGCTCTACCCGTGCCCGGCGCCCGACCATCCGGGAGAGGCAGTTGTGTTTGGCGACCGATTCCCAACGGAGACAGGCCGTGCACGGCTCGTGCCCGCACAGGTGTCGCCACCTGCTGAAGTGCCAGACGATGAGTATCCGTTGATCCTCATCACGGGGCGCCAGTTGGAGCATTGGCACACGGGGGCCATGACGCGGCGGGCGGGGATCTTGGACTCGCTCGAGCCTAGTGCGACGGCGAGTGCGCACCCGAATACGCTTGCGCGGAACGACGTTGCGCCTGGCGATTTGATCCGTGTCACCACCCGCCGGGGGTCGATTGAACTTACGGCACGCGCCGATATGGCCGTGCAGGAGGGCACGGTGTTCATACCCTTCGCCTATGTCGAGGCGGCAGCCAATATCCTGACCAATCCGCAGCTGGACCCTTACGGCAAGATTCCGGAGTTCAAGTTCTGCGCCGTGAGGATAGGGCCTGCCGACAGCAAGCCGCAGCCGGTCGACGAGCCCGAGTTGGACGTTACGGCTGCGGGTGTGTAGCCCATCCGATTTGCCATGTCTTTGCCAGAGAACGTCGTTGGTGTTCTTCTCGCAGGTGGCAAATCGAGCCGCATGGGCGGCGGCGACAAGTGTTTGCGGGAGCTTGGAGGCAAGCAGATCCTCACCCGGGTCGCCGAACGCCTGGGGCCGCAAGTGTCTGAAATCGTCATCAATGCGAATGGCGATCCCTCTCGCTTCGCCTCGTTCGGCCTGCCTGTCGTTTCAGACGACATCACAGGATTTCAGGGGCCCCTTGCCGGCGTGCACGCGGGGCTCCAGTGGGCAAAGGCCAATCGGCCGGACGCTGACTACGTGGTGACGGTCGCGACCGACACGCCCTTCTTCCCAAAAGACCTTGTGCGAAGACTTGTCAGTGCGCGCGATCCCGCATCTTCTTTCCGCATTGCGCAGTCTGACAAGGGTATACATCCGGTCATCGGTCTTTGGCCCATCGGACTCGCTGAGGCGCTGGAGGATTCGCTTCGCCGCGGTGAACGCAAAGTGACAACCTGGACAAAAGACCACGGCGCCCAGCCTGTCTTCTTTTCTGAGATCGAAGTCGGAGGGCGCAAGATCGATCCCTTCTTCAATATCAATGCGCCCGAAGACCTCGCAGAAGCCGAAGGGCTCTTGAGCGGGGCCCTGCAATGAGCCCGCCCGTCTTCGGCGTGGTCGGCTGGAAGAACTCGGGCAAGACCACGCTGATGTCGCGCCTGATCCGCGAGCTTGCCCAACGCGGCTATCAGGTCTCCGTGATCAAGCACGCGCATGTGAATTTCGACGTTGATCACCCTGGCCGCGACTCCTTCAGGATGCGCGAGGCCGGAGCCTGCCAAGTGATCCTGTCTTCTCCGCGCCGGTTCGCCTTGATGCGGGAACTCGGGGATGCTCCTGAAATGATGCTCGAAGACCTGCTAACGCGCGCCGGGTCTTGTGATCTCATTCTGGTCGAAGGATACAAGCGCGAGGACTTTCCGAAGGTCGAGATCCGTCGGGACGGTGCCGCGTCGCGAGAGCCTCTCTCGGAGCACCTGCCGGGGGTCATGGCGATCGCTTCCGATCGGCCGCAGGACGAGACGGAGTCTTTGCCCGCCTTCCAAATCGACGATATCGAAGCAATCGCTGGCTTCATAATTGAACAACTGGGGCTCCGCCGCCCAAAACAACACCCATGACCGCGAAGCTGATCAACGATTGCTTTGTGCTCGACAAGGACCGTCTTCCTCACAACGAGGCGATCGGTATCCTTAAGACACGCGTGCGTCCCGTAACAGAAACGGGGCAAGTTCGTCTTGCCGATGCGAGCGGGCGCTTCTTGGCGGAGCCCATAGTCGCACCACGCCCAATTCCTGGCCACGACAATGCGGCTGTCGACGGCTACGCTTTTGCGTCATCTGACTATGACTTCCAAAAGGGATCGGCTCTTCGCATCGTCGGCGAGGCGACGGCCGGACACCCTTATCAGGGTAAGCCCGCCTCTGGCGATGCAGTGCGTATCTTCACGGGCGCTGTTATGCCTGCCGAACTCAACACCGTCGTGATGCAGGAAGACATCCAGATCGAAGATCGCGGCGGCGAGATCTACGTATTAATTCCACCGGGACTGAAGTCCGGCGCGAATTGTCGGCTGGCGGGCGAAGACACGATGCCCGGCGAAACGCTTGTCGCAGCGGGGACACGGCTAAGACCTCAAGATGTCGGGAGCGCCGCCGCCGCGGGCCTTGGCACGATACTTTGCCGTGCTCCACTCAAGGTCGCCGTATTCTCGACGGGTGACGAGATCCTGCGCCCTGGTAAGACCTTCGTGGAAGGTAAGGTGTATGACGCCAATGCGCCCATGCTCCATGGACTCGTTGCAATGACTGGCGCGGAGGCCGTCGACCTTGGAGTGCTGCCCGACACGCGCAGCGAGGTGATCGAAGCTCTGTCCGAGGCGTCGAAGGCGTTCGATGCCATCGTGATTTCCGGAGGCGCTAGCCAAGGCCAGGAAGACCACGTCGTGCCCAGTATCGACGCACTCGGCAAACGGCACCTTTGGCAGATCGCGATCAAGCCCGGCAGACCGATGAGCTTCGGCCAGATCGGCGATTGCGTTGTGCTCGGCCTGCCCGGCAATCCCGTTGCCGTGTTTGTGTGTTTTCTCTTGTATGTGCGTCCGGTCCTGACAGTCCTGGCAGGAGGGGCGTGGCCGGAGCCCACCCGATTTCCGGTTATCGCCGATTTCACTCAGAAGAAGAAAGTGGGACGTCGCGAGTTCTGGCGCGCGCGGCTCGTGCGCACCGATGGCAAGCTCCGCGTGTCGAAGTTCGCACGGGACGGTTCGGGGCTCATCTCGTCGTTGCGCGAGGCAGACGGGCTTATCGAAGTCGCCGAGGACGTTGATGCCGTTGTTGCGGGAGAGCTCGTAGATTTCATCCCGTACTCTGAGTTTGGCATCCGGCCGTTTTGAGGGCACGGCCAGTAAGGACGCTCGCCTGGATGCCCTGGCCCTATCTGGCGATACTGCGAGACATCGCGGCAGGAGTTGCGCAATACCAAGCGCAACGAATTTGCAGTTCCACTAAGAGGCAGAGCCATGCCCCCTCGCTTCGTTCTGTACTACTGGCCGATACCGTTCCGCGCCCAGCCTATCCGCTACATTCTCGCCTATGCAGGCCAGAGCTGGGCGGAACCTGAGCGCGATAGGGTCATGGCACTCTACAAATCCGCCATCGTCGATCAGCCTGTGCCCTTTATGGGCCCGCCCGTGCTGCACGATCGCCAGAACGATGTCTGGCTCTCTCAGGCGCCTGCAATCGCAAGCTATGTGGGCAAGATTCTTGGACTCATGCCCGGCACAACCGAAAAGGACGCACTCACGCTCAAGGTATTGGGCGACTGCACCGACGTTTTGCAGGCACTGACAAGAGACTGCGGCGCTCTCATGTGGACGGACGAAAGCTGGACCTCATTTGCCGAACACCGTTTGCCCCGTTGGCTGCAGATCTTCGAGGAACTCGGAGTGCGCAATGGGCTTCAGACAAATTCCGGTGCGCTCCTCGGTACGCCACAGCCCGGGGTGGCCGACTTGGCCTGTTCTGCACTCTGGATCACGATTTGGGATCTGCTACCGGAATTGCGCGATGTGATTGCCGCAAACGCGCCAACGGTGCTGTCCTTGTCCCAGCGCATCGCAAACACGGAGGCCATCGATGCGATGCGCGCTGAGCAGAAAGCGCGCTGGGGGAATGTCTGGTGCGAAGGGGAAATCGAGGCCTCACTCAGAGAAGTGCTGGCGAAGTGGGCCATCGATCGTTCAAGATAGACGATGGCGAAACAAGGTCCTGAGTGACGGTTTGTAGCACTTGGCTGATCCTCACGCTGTAACCGGCGATGTCGGCTTGGGGAGACAAGGCGATTTTGCTGTCGCAGCAGCCCGAGGTCACGTAATGACCCAAAGGCGGACCGTCAGCGCTGCCTACCAAGCCACGCGCAGACCGCCCTTGCCGCCGATGCCTTGGATGTCCTCGCCGAAGGTGTAGTCCACCTTGGCGAAGACGGACGTCGTCTGAGAGAAGTTGAACAGGTTCACGCCGCCCGAGACTTCGCCCCAGACATCGTCCAAATCGTCCTGGAAGTTGAATGTGGTCCCGCTTGAGACAAGGCGCGCACTGTTGTCGTCTGACAAATTCCCCCACAGGCTCGCGATGAGGAAGGGCTCCATCATGGTGCCTTCCCAGGCTTGCATCGTGGTGCCCACACGGCCGCCGATCCGCCCACGGACATTGGCGTCGTCCGAGAACGACACGCGGTTGCCGCCCACGTTGAAGCCATCGATATCCGCCCAGGTGACCTCGATGGTCGCGAGCGGTTCGAAGAACGCCCCGCCCGTGAACGACCCGAAGCGGTAGCCGGCATCGGTACGTATACCGAACGTGGTGGCGTCGAGGCCGCCAGGGAAGCCGAGATTCGGCGTGTCGATTTCGAGAATGTGGACGTTCAGCAG
>JASJEH010000148.1 GCA_030064755.1 Methyloceanibacter sp.
GGCCGAATGGCCAAACCGTCGGAGATCGCGACAGTCGTTGCCTTTCTTGCGGGCGACGGTGCGAGCTACATGACGGCTACGTCTGTAATGGTCGATGGCGGCTTGATGCAATCGAGCCCGGGGCTTTAGAGTCGGGCCGTTATGTCTCTACTTATCGAAGACTACGCCATGATTGGCGACTGCGAGACGGCCGCGCTGGTTGGGCGCAACGGCTCCATAGACTGGCTGTGCCTGCCGCGCTTCGATTCCGAGGCCAGCTTTGCGGCCCTTCTTGGAGACGAAAACAATGGGCGGTGGCAAATCGCGGCGACTGATCCCAAGGCAGAGATCACGCGCCGCTACCGGCCTAACACGCTCATTCTCGAGACCCGATTCAAGACCAAGACTGGCGTCGCGACACTCATCGACTTCATGTATCCGTGCGAGAAGCACCCGCATGTCATGCGGCTCGTCGTGGGTGAGAAGGGTACTGTCGAATTCGAGAGCGAGTTCGTCGTACGCTTCGGCTATGGCGAATCGGTGCCTTGGGTGACCTCGATGCCGGACGGCAGACTGCGTGCGATCGCTGGCCCGAGCCGGATCGTCCTGCAATCCTCCGTACCAATGCGCGGTGAAAATCTCCGAACGCGGGGCAAGTTCTCTGTGAAACAAGGGCAAACTGAGTCCTTCGCCCTCACCTATTCGGAGTCGTGGATTCCCGAGCCGGTCGAATTCGCACCGGAGTCTCTGCTCGAAGGGACCGAGAAGTTCTGGAAGGACTGGACGTCGAAGTGCACGATCAAGGGGCCGTATGCTGAAATCGTCAAACGGTCACTAATCACGCTCAAGGCGATGACCTACGAGCCGACTGGCGGCGTCGTTGCCGCGGCGACCACATCACTACCCGAGCAAATCGGTGGACCGCGCAACTGGGACTACCGGTTTTGCTGGGTGCGTGATGCGACCCTGACACTCCTCGCGCTCATGAACACCGGCTACTACGACGAGGCGCGCTCTTGGCGCGAATGGCTCTTGCGCGCGGTGGCCGGCAACCCAAGGCAGATGCAGATCATGTATGGGATCGCGGGCGAGCGTCGGCTTTATGAGGTGGAGCTCCCCTGGCTTAAGGGCTATGAGAATTCGACACCCGTGCGCATCGGCAATGCTGCCCATGATCAAGTGCAGCTCGATGTCTTCGGTGAACTGATGGATGCCATTCATCAAGCTCGTAAAGGTGGACTGGCGCCAGAGAAGTCCGGCTGGGCTTTACAGCGAGCCTTCATCGAACAGCTCGAAGAGATCTGGCATCAGCCCGACGACGGGATTTGGGAGGTCCGCAGCGGCCCGGAACAGTTCGTCTACTCTAAGGTCATGGCTTGGGTCGCTTTTGACCGCACAATTCGCAGCGCCGAGCGTTTCAAGCTTGATGGACCGATCGAGCATTGGCGGAAGACCCGGGACACGATCCACAAACAAGTCTGCGAGGAAGGCTATAACTCGGAACTCAACAGCTTCATGCGGTCATATGGCGCTAAGGAAGTGGATGCGAGTTTGCTTCTCATCCCCGCCATGGGCTTTCTTCCGGCCACGGACCCTCGCGTCGTGGGAACAGTCGCACAAGTCGAAAAGACGCTGATGAAAGACGGCCTCGTCCTCCGCTACGACACGTCGAAGGCGAACGACGGCCTGCCGCCTGGCGAAGGCATGTTTCTCGCCTGCAGCTTTTGGCTGGTTGACGCCTATCTGATGATGGGCCGCGAAACGGATGCCGTCGAACTATTTGAGCGTCTTCTTGGTCTTTGCAACGATGTTGGCCTCTTGAGCGAGGAGTACGATACCGAAGCCAAGCGTCTTTGCGGGAACTTCCCCCAAGCCTTTTCGCATCTTGCCCTCGTCAACAGCGCTTGCAATCTCGGCCGCAACGGCAGACCGGTTGATCAACGCTGCGACACCGAGGAAACGGCGGCAGGAAAGAAGGTAACGGCGACGGCCGAGACGACGTAACAAGACGACCCAATAAACGGAGCGAGCATGACGGCGCTGGAATACGACCCATCGAGAAACGTATCGCGGTGGCGGCTTTGCACGCGCTACATTCCACTGATCGCCGCAGCGCTGGTGCTGCTGTTCACAGTTACCGTCGCAGCCGACGAAGCTGGAAAGGAACCGGCTACTATCAAGAAGGATAGTCCAAGCTACACAAACGACATTCAACCGCTCTTCAACAAGCGCTGCATCGCATGCCATGGCTGCCTCGGATCCCCATGCAACCTGAAGCTGACCTCTTTTCGCGGCCTTGAACGCGGTGGCTTTGGTAAGAACCCTTATGCCGGTGGACTCGACAGCACGCCGCGCACCGGTATCAACGTGGTGCCGACAACGGCCGATTGGCGCAAGCGCGGTTTTTATCCAGTACTGGAGCGTGGCGGCTCGCGGGAAGAGAACCTGTCCCGCTCGATGCTGACACAGATGATCGAGGCCGGCGCGAAGCACAACACGCCCGGGTTTTCTCGCAAAACGCTGATGCCGCTCTATGCCAAGCGCTATGAGCATCAGTGCCCAGCAACGCCGGAAGCACTGGCCGCTTCGATCAATAAGAACCCCGCAATCGGCATGCCTTTCGGACTGCCGGGGTTGAATGAAGAAGAAGTCGACATCCTCCGGGCCTGGGTCGCCAAGAATTCACCGGGCCCAACAGAGGCGGAGCGGCGAAAGGCGGATATGGTGGCTGACCCTGAGGCCGTCCGCGCCTGGGAAGATTTTTTCAATGCCGACAACAAAAAATCCCAGCTCGTCTCGCGCTACATCTTCGATCACATGTTTCTCGCGATGATCGTCGTGGAGGAAAGTCCCGGCGACTACTTCAAGCTCGTGCGCTCCAAGACTCCCCCGGCGGACGCAAGCCAAAACCCGCCGGCGCCCGTCGAGGTGATCGACACGCCGTTTCCCTACACGAACCCATATAAATATGCCGGGATCGATCGCTTCTATTACCGCCTGCAGAAGGTCACGACGCCGCGCGTCCAGAAGAACCATTTTGTCTGGAAGCTCAACAAATCGCTCATCGCCCACCTCCAGAAGCAATTCCTGGATATCGACTGGGGCAAGACGGCCAAGCTCGACAGCGCCGAAGATGCTCCGTGGGATCTTGGAAACCCATTCCGCGTCTACGAGTCGATACCCGTCGAAGCGCGCTATCGCTTCCTCCTTGAGAATTCGGAACTCATCGTGTCCGGCATCACATACGGCCCGGTCTGCCTCGGCCAAACGGCGACCTACGCCGTAAAGGACCAATTTTGGGTGTTCTTTGTGGACCCGAAATACGATGTGTCGGTCCGCGATCCCAAACTAGGATTAGAGACCTGGGACACTTTTATGGACAGGTCTCTCTTCGGCAACGACGCCTACGAACAAGCCTATGGGGCCGCGCTGAAAAGACTGCAGCCTAAAGGCTACACGATCGACGCGATTTGGAATGGCGACAAGACAAACAACAATGCCTGGCTGACCGTATTACGTCACGAATCGAATGTCTCGGTGATGAAAGGCCGGCAGGGTGGAATCCCGCGTACGTTGTGGCTAATGGACTATAGCGGCTTCGAACGCATCTACTACGACACAGTCGCGAACTTCCAATATTGGGCGGGCGACATTCCGAAACTCGAAACGCTCGTCTTCTTCAACTACCTCCGCCAGGAGTTCGAGGACAACTTCCTGCTGCTACTGCCGAAGGATGATCGTCAAAAGTACCGCAACGAGTGGACTCAAGGCGTCGGCCAAGTCGCGCTTGCCCTAGAGCCCTTTGCTGGCGAGGAGCAGCCAACCCAAGTTCACGGATCTGCCCAAAAACCTATGCTCGGCGTCATCAAGGACATTCAGGAGCATATGGGTGAGACGGTCAGCGGGCCGCCCGATCTCCTGAACCCGCACAAAAAGCCGAAGGTCTCTTTGGATAAGCCGATCGCGAGCTACGACGACTGGGTCGCAGCTGCGTCGCTGCTGACGCAAACACGCGCCTACAAGTTTCCGCGCTTCCTGCCGAGCGTGGTCGTCCTGCGCTTGAACGATCCGCAGGGCCATGCGCGAGTTTACACGCTGATCGCCAATCGTGTGTATGAGACCCAGGATACGATCCTTTTTCAGAATGGTCAGGAACTACCGCATCTCTATACGATGAGCATCTACCCGACGATCATCGGCGGGTTCCCCAACTATTTCCTCGAAATGGACCTGAGCCAAGCAAATGACTTTCTGCGCGGCCTCCGCGATGTCGAGACTCTTAGAGATTGGAATCGCCTTCGCGACCGCTACGGCATCCTGAGAAATAGCCCCCGTTTCTGGGAGGTCTATGATTGGTTCACGCACTGGAACGAAAAGCACCGGGGAATCTACGCGGGCTATCTGGACCTGTCCTATTATGACCTGTATGACTCGGTCTACTAAGATCGCCGTTTACGCCCGGTAGTCGGGGTTCTCGTAGCTGAAGCGGCAACCTGCCTTCCACGCCTCACGATTGTTACCGTGATCGGGGTATCCGCCTGCGTCCTTCAAAATGCGCGCGAGGTGCATCAAGTTCCAGGTCATGATCGTGGTGTTGCGTTGGGTGAAGTCGTTGTCGAAACCGACTGGCCCGTCTTCGCTCTCGTCGCCATAGGACGCACCAGGGCCCGCCTCACCGATCCAGCCACAATCGGCCTGAGGCGGGATCGTGTAACCGAGATGCTGTAAGGCGTAGAGCGTCGTCATGGCGCAATGCTTGACGCCATCCTCGTTGCCGGTGATCACCGTGCCACCCACTTTGCCGTAATAGGAACTCTGCCCCTTGGCATTGAGAATGCCCGACATGCCGTAGAGCCGCTCGATAAGGATCCGGCAGATCGAGCTTTCCTCGCCAAGCCAGATAGGCGTGGCGAGAATGAGAATGTCGGCAGCTTCGATCACAGGCCAAAGCTTGGGCCAATCGTCCCGGTCCCAGCCGTGCTCGGTCATGTCAGGATGGACGCCCGGCGCGATCTGATGGGAAAGCGCATGTATGCTCTCCACGCTCACGCCGCTTTTTCGCATGATCTCTTCGGACACCGAAAGCAGCAGCCTCGTATGGGATTCCTCCGGGTTGCGCTTTAGCGAGCAATTGACCGTGACGGCTTTGATGTCAGAGAAATCGGTTGTGTTCTGGGAACAGAGGGCTTCTTGCTGCGGGGTGAGAGGCATCTGGACGGCTCCTTAGCAGAATTAGAGCCTCTATATTAGCGATCAGTGCCCCGAGTTCCCGGCAGCCTCAATGAAATTTGTGTGAACCGCCGCTGAGCCCATTGGTGGGTTTGAGAAAGAAGAGGGTGACCGCCAGGAGGGGGGGGGAGCGATCACCCTCTGCCCTGCCTACCGGTCAAAGTTGGTCTGGTAGGGATTTGGGAAGCCTTCGGCCGCAACAGGCGCAACACCAGCGGTGACCAGGGCCAGGGAAATCATGATTGTCTTAAGCATCGTCGTTCTCCTTTGAGTACTAGGTTG
>JASJEH010000149.1 GCA_030064755.1 Methyloceanibacter sp.
AGTGAAGTAAGTCGAGGGCCCCGTAGCGAAGCACATCAAGGTACTGATTCTTATTCAAGTTAGCGCCATCGAGGGTCGAGGACCCGTCGTCGCGCTTTCGATAGTAGTAGACTGGCTCCCTAATGAAAGTCACCGTCGATCTAGGGTTAAGGAGCAAGAATCGATTGACGAAGTGGCCATCCTCAAAGGTAGGGACCACGCGAGGATCGAAGCGCAGATTGTGTTGTTCGATAAGGCTTCGACGAAACCAGGCTTGGGCTACCGAAAGCTGGATATAGTCCTGAAGATCCGCAGCCGGAAGCGTGGTTCGGTGTTTAGAATAGCGAAACCGCAAGGGGTGCCTGTTCGAGAGGCGTCCCGTATTCTCGCGATAGAAGATCATATTGCATGACACCATCGACAGGTGGCTGTCTCGCGCAATCTCCGCGTCGACTTCCTCCAGATAATTGAAGGAAAAAAAATCGTCCGGGTCAGGAAAACCGATCCATTCACCTGTGGCATGGACCAAGCCCGTGTTGCGGGCGACAGCCTGACCCTGATTCTCCTGCAAGATGTATTTGATGCGACCCGGAAAGCGGTTCGACCAAGCCTCGATGCGCGTTGCGGTGTCGTCGGTGGACCCATCATCGACCGCGACAATTTCGAGGCCATCCGTATCGATGCTCTGAGAAAAGATGGAGTAGAAGAAGTCATCGACATAGCGCCCGACGTTGAAGAAGGGAACTACCAGGCTATAGCGCGTCGCCGCCTTCTTGACCGGCCGCAACACCGGAATGCCACGGGCTCTCATTCTCGGCGCTATTCTTGCTTTCGGAGCTGCGACGAGCCGGAAAAGAAGCGCCTTGAATGGTACGAAGCGCCAGACAACTCGGCGTGTGGGCGGAGGGATCTGGGACGCCGCGAAGCGCGCCATTCGAAGGAGACCGATCACGAACTAGTTCTCCAATTCAGACTCCATCCGATCATATCCATTGTCCGGCATGCCTGTCTTGTTTGGGTTCTCTCATCAGAAGAGAGCGTTTCACGAGCAATGCTGCAGGATCGGGCTCGGCGTCGTCCATGGTAGTGTTCCCACTTGACCGATCTGGCATTTGCGCTCAAATTCATCGATATTCTCGTGACTTATGCTGTCAGAAAAAGTTCAAAAGCCCTCCATTTCAAGCTAGTGCGAGCCCATGCGCAATTCACGTTAAGGTGGAATCTATACAACGGTTGTCGAAGTCGGACACTCATCCAAGCGCTGCTCCCCAGAGCATTGGAAGCGCCGGAAGGCTGAGCGTTATTACGCGAAGCTGTGGGCGCCTTCCGCTTCTCCGTCGCTCTTTCGCAGCGCTTCAGCGCGCAGCCGTTCCTGGAATGGAATGGATTATCGTTGACGACAACGGAGAGTGCAGTGCCGAATTGGATCACCTTGTAGCAGAAGTGCAGCAGGCATGGGATGGGAACGCTTCGCTTTTGAGATCGGGTGAACGACACCGCGCTAAAGCGGTAAACGTCGGACTGAGAGTGGCCACTGGTGAGTTCGTCCATCTCTTCGATGATGACGATACTATCTCCCCGGATTTTTACGCCAAGACGATCGAATTCTTGGAAGCGAATCCGCGCTTTGGTGCCGTTGCAACTCTCTCCGAGAACGTGCTCGAACGAAGGCTATCGGATAGTACTTTGCAGGAAGTGTCGCGCGTGCGGCATTACCCAGAGCTTCGTTCGGTCTCTTTGGCTGAATTCGCAGTCGTACAGAGTTTTCCTCCAATAGCCTTTGTCGCCAGAAGGTCCGCCATCGATGCGGCAGGGACTTTTGATGAAACGTTGGAAGTTTGTGAGGATTATGAGTTCTTTCTTCGCTTTCTCACCAAGTTCGATATCGGCGTTTTGCCGGAAGTCCTGTGCGCTTTTCACAGGCGTCAACCCACCAGCAAAACTCCCCATGACATGAGAAATTCGGCAGCGTCGTGGGACCATCGGACCGAAGACAGATTGTTCCGCAATAAGCTTCTCCGCAGAGACATGAAAAACGGTGAGCTAGGCCTCGGGTGGCTTCTTGCTTTGGGTGAAATGTCGAGGGGGGGGTGGCGTACCAACTTGGTTTTCGAGTCACTCAAACGGCGTGGCATCGCGCGGGTCGTACTTAACTGGCTTCGACGCGACATCTGAAATAGCTCTATGTTACGACGCGCGTTTCATCTCTTGCGCCACAACCCGGCGCTTCTTTCAGATAAGTTGCGCAGACGAGCCAAAGAGGCACTTGCACGTCGCAAGTCGGTCCGAGCCGCTCTGATGGAAGGGAATGCAGGCCCAACAGCCACCGGCGTGGCGGGCACGCCCCGAAAACTCCTTTCTGCAATCGGACGGGAAGTGCCTCTCTTGGTGCTAGAGCACCGTACGAACTACGTTTGCTGTGGGATACGAAGCGAAGACGCAGCTCGTACTGTCGTGGCCGCCCGGCGAAGTTTGCCGGAGTTAGGCCTCCACGAAGAGTATGGCTTGATCCAGATGGACATCTCCGCACTCGCGCGCCACTGCAGCAAATCGGACGCCTTCACTTTAGGCACGGTGGACGCCAACGGCCGACATTTCTGGCGATTCGAACTCTTTGAGCGCAACGACATGGGAGCCTTGGTGTCTCGAGCGGCCACCAACAAGACCGCAGGCATTCTCTATGCCGATTTTTTCAGGAATCGAGGCGTGGTGAACCTTGAGGAATTGATGCCAGAACTGCGTAGGCCCGCGGGCGCTCTAACGATCGATCTTGTTTACACGTGGGTAAACCACGCCGATGAGCGCTGGAGGAAGAGCTACTCGGCCGCGTTGAGCGGGGACGCAAGTGCTGATGCGATTTCACAAAGCCGGTTTCACTCCAACGATGAGCTTCGTTACTCCTTGCGATCGGCGCACCACAATCTTCCTTGGGTGCAGGCTATCCATATCGTGAGCAATTGCCATCCTCCGGACTGGCTTGATGTTTCGCACCCAAAGATACGTTGGGTGCGGCATGAAACGATCTTACCGCCCGATTGCCTCCCGACATTCAATTCGCATGCAATCGAAGCAAGCCTCCATCGCGTTCCAGATCTGGCCGAGAACTTTCTATATCTTAATGACGACTTTCTCGTCCTGGATGCGTTTCCGCCCTCGGCGTTCGTTAATGACAATGGCACACTCAATGCGAACCTCGAGCGCCAAGGGGTCGTAAAAGGCCCCGTCTCGTGCGACTCCCCAGACTACCTGAATGCTGCCCGTAACTCTGCGCGTCTTTTGTTTGAACGGTTCGGCTATTACCCGACCCGTCTACACCGACACACACCCTATAGTCTTAGCAAGTCACTTCTATACGAACTGGAGGCGGACTTTCCCGAGGAGTTTGCCCGCACACGACGAGCTCAATTCCGATCCATTAACGACTTGAATGTGACGTCCTTTCTCGCCCACCACTACGGCTTCATTAAGCGAGCGGTGGTCTATCACGGATACTCCAGTGCACTCTTGAAGTCGAACGACCCCTTCGTTGTTCAGCGACTTCAAGACCTCATGCAGGGGCGTCAGCGAGCCAGCGTCGCTTGTTTAAATGAGGGCGGCACACCCGCTCCAACGCCTTTCTGGCGGCGCAAAGCGGCAGCATTCATGGCTCAGGCATTCCCCGGGCCTGCACCCTGGGAGAGGCTTTGACGTCGACCTAAATCGATCCTGTGACCATGTCATCGACTTCTGAAGGTTAGACAGCACTTCCCGATCACAAATGCAGGATTGCCGAGTACTCTTACTTAATACAAGGAGCAGCTCCGCTCAATGTCCAACTGCTACCTGGACACCTTATAACTATCCACAACTTTTATCTTACACTAGTAGTCAAACTATTTTATTATCTGAACTACTATATAGAAAGTTACATAAAATGCATTTATGAAATGCTAATATTAAGTATTAGTTATACAAAGATATAATAATCTAATTGCAAGAAAAGAATTTTTCTTTCAAGTTTTTGTTCATACGCTTGATTCTGGATAATAAATCCATAAACAGTATAGGATTTTTCAAGAGACTGATACTGAAATGTCCTGATTTATATTGATTACTATTAGTGTTTCCAAGTCTATATATTGCTGCTCGGAACGGAACTGGCTTCAGCGGTTTCCCTCTATTTTTCAGATCAGGCCTGAGGAAGATATGGCTCCCGAGCCAGCGTTCGGCGATCTCATCTGGCAGCTGCTCTGGATTGGGGGGAAGCTCGAGACTACCCAGCGCCGGGATAAGACTTGTACCGCAGCGCTTGTCAAACTGATCCTGAAGGTAGAGCCACCCACTTCCATGCACCCATTCATATCCGCGCGTGATGACATAGCCCGCAGATTGGGTCGGGGCGTTCGAAAGCCAATCAACTAGATCACAGTGCAGAAGGTCATCATCATCGACAACCATCACAAATCTGGGTCCATCGATCCATCCTAGCGCTTCGAGACCAGCTTTGACCCTCCGACCTTTATCTCTCCTAAAGCTTTGCCAAGACCGCTCTTTGTCTTCGGACGTCTCTACTTGCATACCGTGGCACTGGTTGGGTGGAAACTCGACGTGGCGAACCACTATTCGATCGTCCTTAAACGGCAATTGCAGCGGCGCATTCCCCACGACGACACAAGTCCAGTTGCCGTTGGATTGACCAACGATAGAAGACAGAGTTTGGAATAGCATATCGGCATGCAAAACCTTATCCCTGGTATTATCGGGATGGCGAATCGGAACAACAAAACCTACCGTAGTCACTTTGCGATCTTTCTATCATCCAACTAAACCAATCCATGGTTAGCAGTTATACCAGTATCGCACATGTGAACTCTGCGTGGGTGGCCCGCGGAGGATCGCATAGCGGTAGTGCGCACTTGCCACTTGGACGAACCTCAATCTTCAACCAGTGTCACCAGACCTTATCAGTACACGATCAAGTTTGCGGTGGCGACGCCGCGAATCTGACATGCGCTGAGACGCCCGCAATACGTGTGCCATGGAAGCCGATCAGCCTTTATGCGGCGAAGCCGGCAACCTCGGCGATGGTGCCGAACGCCCCATTATGCCCGTGGGACGAACGGCCGGCTTCGGCGGCGCGCTCAGCAGCTGAAGCAGCGCTGTTTGAAGCAACTCGGGCCGATCGAGGCCAGAAGGTCGATGAACGGCATGCCGATCGACGCTTGCATGGGTCCCGGCCTCGGACAGCGCCATAACTCCCGAACCGATCAGCAAACATGCATCGTAAAGTTTCGGGAAGCGCAGCTTCTCGGTGCAACGGTCAGGCAAAGAGACGGCTGTGGTAACGTCCACGCTCTTCGAGATCAACACGCCGAGCCTGACTTCGTCATTGGCTATGAGTGACTTCGTGGCTGGTTTGGTGCGGCAGCGCCGCTAAGACAAACTGGCTTCGTTTTGAAGAACGGACGCGATGAGGCACAAGCGGCCTACTGTCTTGCGCCTCCAAGACTGCGCCAGTTTGTGCTTAGCAGTGAGGGAGGGTTTGATGGCTCGAAAGCGTCATTCGGACGAGGATTGCCTGCGGCTATTGCGGGAGATTGAGGTCCATCTTGCG
>JASJEH010000150.1 GCA_030064755.1 Methyloceanibacter sp.
CGGCCACCCGACTTGTTCAAGCCCTCAGTGAGCGGCTTGACCGGCTTGCCCTTCCACAGATGACTGCGGTCCACAAGCACCAGCTGACGCTGGCTCGGCGTGGTTGGTTTGAATTTCTTCAACGCCATCGCGCTAAATCCCTGTCGTCACGTCGATCTTGTCGCCTTCGGCGAGCTTGACGACGGCCTTCTTCGTATCCTTCTGAGTGCCCTTGATGCCCCGGAAGAACTTGGTCTTACCCTTGCGGGTCAGCGTGTTCACCGTCAGCACCTTGACACCGAACAACTTCTCCACCGCGTCTTTGATTTGCGGCTTCGTTGCGTCCAGGCGAACCTTGAACACCACCTGATTGGATTCCGACGCCTCACTCGATTTCTCGGTGATCACCGGCGACAAAATCACGTCGTATGCTTGAAGCGCACTCATTTGAACCGAGCCTCCAGCGCCTCGAGCGCAGCCTTAGTCAGCACGAGCTTTTCGTGCCGCAGAATGTCGTAAACGTTGATCCCTTGGATCGGGAGCACATCCACATGCGGGATGTTGCGCGCAGCCAGCGCGAAGTTCGTCTGCACCTCAGCGCCATCCACAATCAAGGCGGACCCAACCCCGAGCTTTTCGAACTGCGTCTTCAGAGCCTTCGTCTTGGCGTCCTTCACATCGCAAGAATCGAGAACGATGAGCTCCTCAGCCTTCGCCTTGGACGACAGGGCATGCTTCAGGGCCAGCGCGCGAACCTTCTTCGGAAGATCGAAGGCAAAGCTGCGCGGCTTAGGACCAAAGGCCTTGCCGCCACCACGGAAGATACCCGGCTTGGCGCTGCCGTGACGTGCACGGCCCGTACCCTTCTGCCGAAACATCTTCGCAGTCGTCGCCGTGATCTCCGAACGATCTCTGGTCGCGACCGTACCCGCGCGGCGCTTGGCGAGCTGGTAGCGCACCATCCGGTGCAGCAAGTCGGCGCGCGGCTCGAGCCCGAACACATCCTCGGACAGCTCCACGGTTCCCGCCTTCTTGGCGTCGAGCGTTGTTACATCCGCTTTCATTGCGCGTTCTCTCCGCCCTCTGCCGGCTTGGCCTCGTCAGCCTCGGCCGGAGCCTCCGCTGGGGCTTCCGTCGCCGCTGTTTCCTTCGCTGGCGCCAGATCCTCGGCGCTCTTTCGGATTGCACCCGGGACCGGTGCACCATCGGGCAACGCCCGCTTAACCGCATCGCGCAGGAGCACCCATCCGCCCTTGGCGCCCGGCACAGCGCCACGGATCATGATGAGGCCGCGCTCGGCGTCCGTCTTCACCACGCGCAGATTCTGCGTCGTGACGCTGACGTCACCCATGTGACCGGCCATTTTCTTGCCTTTGAAAACCTTGCCCGGCTCCTGGCACTGACCCGTCGAACCATGACTACGGTGATTGATCGAAACGCCGTGGCTGGCGCGAAGACCGCCGAAGCCGTGACGCTTCATGCCGCCCGCAAAGCCCTTGCCGATCGACGTGCCAGAGGCATCGACGAACTGGCCCTCGACGAAGTGGTCGGCGGTAATCTCCGCGCCCACATCTATCATGTTCTCGGGGCTCACCCGGAACTCGGCAACCTTGCGCTTAGGCTCAACATTGGCCACGGCAAAACCGCCGCGCTGAGCACGCGTCAAACGCTTAACTTTGGCACGGCCGGCACCAAGCTGAACGGCGGTGTAGCCGTTCTTCTCCGCGGTCCGTTGACCGACGACCTGGCAGTTCTCCAGACGCAGCACCGTCACCGGGATGTGCTCCCCCGCATCGGTGAAAATCCGGGTCATGCCGACCTTTTGCGCGATAACACCTGATCGCATCGAACTAATTCCTTGCCTCGTCCAGCAACCGGTTAAAGCTTGATCTCAACATCCACGCCCGCGGCGAGATCGAGCTTCATCAAAGCGTCGACCGTCTGCGGCGTCGGATCGACAATGTCGAGCAGCCGCTTGTGGGTCCGCATCTCGAACTGCTCGCGGCTCTTCTTGTCGATATGCGGCGAACGGTTCACGGTGAACTTCTCGATACGGGTCGGCAGCGGGATGGGCCCGCGAACTTCCGCACCGGTACGCTTCGCCGTGTTGACGATTTCCTTGGTCGACGCATCAAGAATGCGATGGTCGAAGGCTTTCAGCCTGATTCTTATGTTCTGGCTCTGCATCTCGACGGCCTTAAAGTTAGAAAAAAGCGCCGCCCCTGAAGCAGAGCGGCGCGCTCTTCAATTCCCCTTACTCGATGATCGACGACACCACGCCGGCGCCGACAGTGCGGCCACCCTCACGGATAGCGAAGCGGAGCTTCTCTTCCATGGCGATCGGCACGATCAACTCAACGGTCATGGCCACATTGTCGCCTGGCATCACCATTTCGGTGCCTTCCGGCAGCTCAACCACACCCGTCACGTCGGTCGTGCGGAAGTAGAACTGCGGACGGTAGTTGCCGAAGAACGGCGTATGGCGGCCACCCTCTTCCTTCGTGAGGATGTAGGCCTCGGCCTTGAACTTCGTGTGCGGCGTCACGGAGCCGGGCTTGGCCAGAACCTGGCCACGCTCCACGCCCTCGCGATCAACACCACGAAGCAGACAACCGACGTTATCGCCGGCCTCGCCCTGATCGAGCAGCTTACGGAACATCTCAACGCCCGTAACGGTCGTCTTGGTCGTGGGCTTGATACCAACGATCTCGACTTCCTCACCAACCTTGACGACGCCACGCTCCACACGGCCCGTCACAACGGTACCGCGACCGGAGATCGAGAACACGTCCTCGATCGGCATCAGGAAGGGCTGATCCTTCGGACGGTCGGGCTGCGGGATGTACTCATCGACAGCCTTCATCAGCTCCATAATGGCTTTCTGTCCAATTTCCGGGTTGCTGTCCTCGATCGCGGCAAGAGCCGACCCTTTAACGATCGGGATATCGTCGCCCGGGAACTCGTACTTCGAGAGAAGCTCGCGCACTTCGAGCTCAACAAGGTCCAGCAGCTCCTCGTCGTCGACTTGGTCGACTTTATTCAAGAACACCACCAGCGCCGGCACACCAACTTGACGGGCAAGCAGAATGTGCTCACGGGTCTGCGGCATCGGACCGTCTGCGGCGGACACGACCAGAATAGCGCCGTCCATCTGAGCGGCACCCGTAATCATGTTCTTCACGTAGTCGGCGTGACCCGGGCAGTCCACGTGGGCGTAGTGACGATTCTCGGTCTCGTACTCCACATGCGCCGTGGAGATCGTGATCCCGCGGGCCTTCTCTTCGGGCGCCTTATCGATCTCGTCGTAGGCCGTGAACTCGGCGCCGCCGGTCTCAGCCAATGTCTTGGTGATCGCAGCGGTCAAGGTCGTTTTACCGTGATCGACGTGACCAATCGTACCGATGTTACAATGCGGCTTTGAACGGTCGAATTTCTCTTTAGCCATCGTGGCTCTCCATTCCTCTCACCAAAAATCTAGATATCAACGCCCAATCTCTTAGGCGAACTTTGCCTGCACCTCTTCAGCCACCGCCTGCGGAACCTGCGCATAGCTGTCGAACTGCATCGTGAACTGCGCCCGTCCCTGACTCATGGAACGGAGCGTGTTCACATAACCAAACATGTTGGCTAGCGGGACCATGGCGTTGATCACCGTCGCGTTGCCCCGGGGCTCCTGGCCTCGGACTTGACCGCGTCGGCTCGTAAGATCGCCAATGATACCTCCCACATATTCTTCCGGTGTCACCACTTCAACCTTCATCATCGGCTCAAGCAATTTCGGCGAAGCCTTTTGGGCTGCTTCACGGAAGGCCGCGCGAGACGCGATCTCGAACGCCATGACGGACGAGTCGACATCATGGGAAGCGCCGTCAACCAGCGTGCACTTTACGTCCAGGATCGGGAAGCCGGCGAGAATGCCCGCGTCGATGACGCTCTGAACGCCCTTCTCGACACCAGGGATAAACTCCTTCGGCACATTGCCACCGACAACCTTGTTCTCGAAGACGAAGCCTTCACCTGACTCGGCCGGCTCGATCTCCATCTTCACGCGGGCGAACTGACCAGAACCGCCAGTCTGCTTCTTATGGGTGTAGTCCACGTTAGATGGCTTCGTGATGGTCTCGCGATAAGCCACCTGCGGGGCACCCACATTGGCCTCGACCTTAAACTCACGCTTCATCCGATCGACGATGATGTCGAGGTGAAGCTCACCCATGCCCTTAATAATGGTCTGCCCGGACTCGTGGTCGACCGTGACGCGGAAGGACGGATCCTCCTGGGCCAGACGGTTGAGCGCCACACCGAGCTTCTCCTGGTCGCCCTTTGTCTTCGGCTCCACGGCAACCTCGATAACGGGCTCCGGAAACTCCATGCGCTCGAGGATCACGGGCTTTGTGGGATCGCAAAGCGTGTCACCCGTAGTCGTGTCCTTCAGACCCGCAATAGCAACAATATCGCCCGCATAGGCTTCCTTGATGTCTTCCCGGTGATTGGAGTGCATCAGCAGCATACGGCCGATACGCTCTTTCTTGTCCTTCACCGTGTTGGTCAACGTCTGGCCGGATTCGACCTTGCCTGAGTAAATGCGGCAGAAGGTCAGCGAACCCACGAATGGGTCGTTCATGATCTTGAAGGCCAACATCGATAGCGGCGCGTCGTCGGACGCCGGACGATCAACCTCTTCTTCCGTCTTCACATCGATGGCCTTGATCGCCGGCACGTCGAGCGGGGACGGGAGATAGTCGACGACCGCGTCAAGAAGCGGCTGCACACCCTTGTTCTTGAACGCCGAACCGCAAAGAATCGGAACAAAGTCGAGATTGCAGGTGCCCTTTCGGATCAGTTCCTTCAGCTTTTCCTCGGAGATTTCCTTGCCTTCGAGATAGGCCTCCATGGCCTCCTCGTCGACTTCGACCGCCTGCTCGATGAGCGCGTCGTGGTACTCCTGCGCCTTGTCCTGCAGATCGGCCGGGATGTCCTCGTCGTGGAAAGACGCACCAAGGGACTCATCGTCCCAAACGATCGCCTTCATACGAACGAGATCGACAACACCGGCAAAGTCGGACTCCGCCCCAATCGGCAACTGAAGCACGATCGGGTTGGCGCCAAGACGCTCCTTGATCGTCTCAAGCGACATGAAGAAATCAGCGCCGATCTTGTCCATCTTATTGACGAAGATCATGCGCGGCACTTCGTACTTGTCGGCCTGACGCCAAACCGTCTCAGTCTGCGGCTCCACGCCCTGGTTGGCGTCGAGCAGCGCAACCGCGCCGTCGAGTACGCGCAAGGACCGCTCGACTTCAATAGTGAAGTCCACGTGGCCAGGCGTATCGATGATGTTGATGCGCTTGTTGTTCCAGAACGCGGTCGTCGCAGCCGACGTAATCGTGATACCGCGCTCCTGCTCCTGCTCCATCCAGTCCATGGTGGCCGCGCCATCATGCACTTCGCCAATCTTGTGGCTCTTGCCGGTGTAGTACAGCACGCGCTCTGTCGTGGTGGTCTTACCGGCATCGATATGCGCCATGATACCGATGTTGCGGTAGTCCTTAAGCGGCGTCTTGCGGGTCATCGTTCGAGTTCCTTGA
>JASJEH010000044.1 GCA_030064755.1 Methyloceanibacter sp.
GCTTCAGCAGAATAGCCCGTCGTTGTGACATTGCCCGACTGCCGCACATAGAGATCGCCACCACACCCGAAGACGTCTATAGCCTGCGCGGATTCCCCGATGGTGTTTATGTTGCCTTCGTGGATAACGGTGATATCACCGAGGCCAGCTGTAAAGATGTCGATGCCTTCGGCGCGGTCGCCAGACGTTGTGATATTGCCAGTGGAATTGACAATCGTCTCGCCAGTCGTGGTGTTGCTGGAGGGCGTGACCCGAATGCCTTCGCCTGAGTCTGCGAACGTTCTAATATTGCCGACCGTCGTTATGGTGATGTCGCCGTTCCCGTCCGTATCGGCATCGATACCCTCATCACCAAGGGCGGTGATGTTGCCCGTCACGGAGATTGTGACGTCGCCGTCGCCATTGGCATCCGCTTCGATGCCTTCTTCATCGAGGGTGGTGATATCGCCAGTCACGGAAATTGTTATGTCGCCGTCGTTGGCGTCGGCATCGATCCCTTGAGAGAACGTGCCATCTCGGGTGGTGATATCACCAACCACCGAGATTTTAATGTCGCCCTCTCCACTAGCGTCGGCATCGATCCCTTGAGAGAACGTGCCATCTCGGGTGGTGATATCACCAACCACCGAGACCGTGATGTCGCCACCGTTCGCATCAGCGTCGATGCCGGGACCGGAGTCGTCGTTGAGGATGTTGCCAATTATGTTGATCTCAAGGTCTGAGCCAACGCCACCACTGACAAAAGCGCTGACGGCGGGATCGCTACTCGACGTAACGGTCAGATCCCCGGTCGATGTAATTGAAAGACTGCCTGGTCCCAACACATACGACAGTATGGCCTCGTTAGGCGATGTGACGTTACCCGCGGACGTGAGTGATATGTCTCCGTTAGAGGTACTTGCAAATATCCCTGCCGCGTTGGTGGCCGTTATCGAGTACGGCCCAAGATCACTGTCGATGTTGATATCGCCATTGCTTTTTCGAAAATAGATGCCCTCGTAAGTGGCTGGGGGAGCAACATTCTGAGTGACGCCATACACGCGGAGCGTGGTCCGCAGCGCACCCGTACTAATCTCGATTCCATCTGACACGTCACCCGTGCAAGTCACGTCGGAGCCAGCAACCTCGCACGGCCCCACGGGGGGCGGGCTATCTGGCGTTCCATCGTTGATTACAGCCTGCGCGCTTAGCGTCGCGGGATTGGCCAGCAGGAGTGGGCCGAGTGCTACCGAAACCAACAGCGCGCGGCGAAACGCTTTCGACGACCGGCTGGTCCGATTGTCGATGACACAAGCGCCCTTAGGCCCACAATAGCCGTCGATCATGCCTGAGCCCCCCGCAACTACGCAGCCTTTGATGCGGCCGATAGCGATTCGCCGCCTCCAGGTTCATAGATGCTTAGGCGTATCTCATATGGGGGTATGCTGTTTTGCAATCTCAGCCGACGGACGGTTCGCCCAAACTTTGAGCAATTGTGCTGCTTTCCAAGCTACTGTTGCGTGCCAACAACACTGAAGATGCTTAACGCCTAGAGCTGAGGATGCTTGACGCGCAGAAGTAGTAAGTTTTGCGGCTAGCGGCAGTCCGGGCATAGACTCCGGCGTATCGTGCACAACGTCGCCAATGCCTTTTAGTGGCACTTAACGGATATCGAAGCCGAGACGCGTGATGTCCGCTGCAGGGCAGAAACCGGACGTCACGGCCCGCGCATTCAGGTCTGCTGGGTACCTAAAGCGGACGTTAGCCGTTCGACTGAGACGTCTTTCAACAAATCCGTGGCAAGAGTTCTCCTGCAGGCATGTCGAGTATTCTGCGTCCACCGATCGGTGTCCGAATCGTCACGAGACCAGGCTCCCCATCCAACACACGCCCGATCATTGAGGCGGACTCATTCTGCGACTTGAGAACGTATAGTGCCCGTTCTTCGTCCCCCCTCGGAACTATGGCGACGAAGCGGCCTTCGCAAGCGACATGCGTAGCATCCAATCCGAGGACTTCGCATGCGCCGCGCACACTTTCAGATATGGGGATATCTCGCTCGTCCACGTCGAATTGCAGGCTTGAGCCCCTTGCCAGTTCATTCAGTACAGCGCATAAGCCGCCGCGCGTTGCATCACGCATGCAATGGATGTCTATGCCTGCAGACAACATCGCGTGCACGGTACTCCACAACGGCATACAGTCACTTTCAATTGGCGTAGTGAAGGCAAGTCCTTCGCGCTCGCCCATCACCGCCATGCCATGTCGCCCGATGTCGCCACTAACGAGTATCACGTCACCCGCGGCGATGCGTTTCGGCCCGACCCGCGTGTCGTGATTGATGCGTCCAACCCCGCTCGTATTGATGTACATGCCGTCGCCGTGTCCGCGTTCGACGACCTTCGTATCACCAGTGACGATCGACACGCCGGCGGCATCCGCCGCGGACCGCATCGACTTCACGACGCGCCACAACTTTTCCGTCTCAAGACCCTCCTCCAGAATGAAAGACGCCGTTAAGAACAGCGGTTCCGCTCCGCACATCGTTAGATCATTCACCGTACCGTTGACGGCGAGCGCCCCGATATCCCCGCCAGGGAAGAACAACGGCCGCACGACGTAGCTGTCCGTCGTCAAGACGCTGCGTCCGTGCGGGAACTCCAGCACAGCACCGTCATGGCCGCCGCGCAGCACGGGATTGTCAAACGCCGCAACAAAGACATCCTCGATCAGTTGCTGCATCATCCGCCCGCCGCCGCCATGCGCCAACTTGATATGCCGATGATCGTTTAGAGGCAGCGGACAGGCTATCTCAAGCGCCTTGGTCTCGTTCATGCCGCCCTCTTCCTGCGGTAGCGGTAGTAGGCGGCGCAAGCTCCCTCGCCAGAAACCATCGTGGCGCCGAGCGGGTGGTCGGGCGCACATTGCTTGCCGAAGGCCGGGCAGTCTGCGGGTTTCTTCAGCCCCTGTAGCACGAGACCGCTGATACAAATCTCGGGTTCGGAGACTTCGGCGTCGGCAAGGCCGAAGCGCTTTTCTGCGTCGAAAGCTTCATACTCCGGCGTCAGCGCCCAGCCGCTCTCGCCGATCTCGCCGATGCCGCGCCACTTGCGCGTCACGACGCGAAAGACCCTTTCAAGCAGCGCCTGCGCCGCTGTGTTGCCTGCTTCACAGACTGCGCGCTCGTATTGGTTCTCCACCTGGGCGCGCCGCTGTTCCAGCTGCAGGACGCACCTATAAAGCCCCTGCAGAATATCAAGCGGCTCGAACCCCGTGACGACGATGGGTACACCGTATTTGGCGGCGAGTGGTGCATAGGCGTGCGTCCCCATGACAGTGCAGACATGCCCGGCTGCGAGGAAGCCCTGAACGCGCGTGTCTGGCGCGGACATGATCGCCTCGATTGCCGGGGGGACGAGCGCCTGGGAGACAAGCGCGGAGAAATTCCTCAGCCCTTGGGTCTTTGCCATATGCACGGCCATGGCGTTCGCGGGTCCAGTCGTTTCAAACCCCACGGCGAAAAAGACGACTTGCTTATCCCGATTGTCCGCAGCGATTCTCACGGCATCGAGCGGCGTGTACACGATGCGCACGTCGGCGCCCCTTGCCCGCGCGCCTAGCAGATCGGCTCGCGAACCTGGCACGCGCACCATATCACCGAAGGAACAAAATATGACGTCGTCCCGCGTGGCGATTTCGAGCGCCTTGTCGATCATCTCCAGAGGTGTCACGCAGACGGGGCAGCCGGGACCATGTACAAGCTCAACTGAATCCGGAAGCAAATCCTGTATGCCGAACCGTACGATAGCGTGTGTCTGCCCTCCGCAGACCTCCATGATCGTCCAACGCTGCGTCACGACTTTACGGATCGCTTGCGCAAGTTTCTGGGCGGCGTGCGGGTCCCGGTACTCATCAACATGTTTCATTCGATCTGCCCCAACAAGTCGAGCGCACGTGCTGCAGCGTCTTCGCGGAGCACAGCGATTGCCACGCCCGCATGGACCAGGACGTAGTTCCCCTCTTTGGCTTCAGGGACAAAGGCGAGGCAGGCGTCTCGCACCGCTTCGCCGAAACGCACCTGCCCTCTGCGGCTGAGGGCATCGTCGCCCTCAATGCTGATGATTTGTCCTGGCGTGGCGAGACACATGGTTTGGACCCTCTTCTTCGTTACGACGCCGATGCCATTGCCATGACCTGTCCAAGCGCTAGACCTCCGTCATTTGGTGGAACTTGGGAGTGCATTTGAACCGTGAAGCCGGATTCTTCTAAAGCGTCCGCCGCATGATCGAGCAACAGCGCGTTTTGAAAACAGCCTCCCGTCAACAACACCGTCCGCTCACCAACGAACCTCGCAGCCGCAACGATCATCTCTGCCAGCGTGGCGTGGAATTTCCCGGACACCGCGCCGGGCGTGGCACCCGCATCGATATCACTGAGGATCGCACGTAGCATCGGCCGCCAGTCGATGATCCCTTTTTCAATCTTGAAGTCATACGTAGTGGTCGCATGCGCGTCGGCCGCGAATTCCAACGCCATAGCTGCCTGTCCTTCGAATCCGTTTTCCCTACAGATGCTGGTCAACGCGGCCACGGCATCGAAGATACGCCCAGCACTGCTAGTCCGCGGGCAGTTGATGCCCCTCTTCAGTGCTGTTTTCATCAGCCCCGCATCGTTTCGCGACAGGCCCATATCCCGGCCAAAGGCGTCCTCGCCGTCCAGCACGTAAAGCATGCCGAGAGCGGCGCGGCTTGGGTCGAGCGCGGCGGCATCTCCTCCGGGCAACGGGAACGGCAGGAAATGCAGTAGCCGCTCGAACCCGGAAGCGTCGATCTTCAAAAACTCACCGCCCCAGACTGTATTGTCCGTGCCCCAGCCGGCGCCATCCCATGTCACAGCTAGACACGGCGGCGTCACCCCGTTCTCGGCCATGCAGGACAGCGCGTGCGCGTAATGATGCTGTACCGCGATGACGTTTCTGCCGCACCTTCTCGCCATATGAGTGGAACGGTAATCGGGATGCAGATCATGAATGATGTGGTCTGCCGGAGCCCTGTACATGCGGGATAACAGATCGGCAGCGGCGCGGTGGGCGGCGCATGCCTCCAACGTATCGAGATCGCCGATATGAGGTGATATGAACACGCGGTCGCGCACAGCTAATGCCACGGTGTTCTTCAGATGCCCACCGACAGCGAGCACGGGAGCAGCAAAACTATGCTCCACTACGACCGGCAGTGGCGCATAGCCGCGCGCACGGCGCAGAACTGTTGTGCGTCCCCGCATAACGCGGACAATGGAGTCGTCGCAGCGACCGGAAATCGGCCGGTCATGAACCAGGAAAACGTCGGCGATGCCGTTCAGGGTTTTGATGGCGTCGTCCTCGTCGATGCAGATCGGTTCGTCCGCGCGATTGCCGCTGGTGGCAACGACGGGGAAGCCGAGTCCTGACATCAGAAGGTGATGCAAAGGTGTATAGGGCAGCATGACCCCGAGATGCGGGTTGTCTGGCGCTACACCTTCCGCGACGATGGGCGGGCCCTTCTTGCGGAGCAGGACAATCGGAGACTCCGCCGATGCTAGCAGCTGCTCTTCTTCTGGCAGAACCAAACAGTCAGCCTGCACTGCATTTAATGATGGGTACATGACGGCAAAGGGCTTGGCTGGCCGGAGCTTGCGGATACGTAGCGCTGCGACTGCCTCCGCGTTACGCGCATCACAAATCAGATGGAATCCGCCTAAGCCCTTCAGCGCTAGAATCTTGCCGTCGCGCACCGCCTGCGCTGCCTGCAGCAACGCCTTGTCGCGCCATGCAGTCGTTTTTCCATGGGCGTTGCGCAGTGCGAGCTGGGGGCCGCATTCCTGGCAAGCGATCGCCTGCGCATGGTAGCGGCGGTCTTGGGGATTGTTGTATTCGCGGCGACAAGCGTCGCACATCTCGAACCGTGCCATCGTCGTGTTCGGCCTGTCATAAGGCAGCGCGGTAGTGATAGAGAAGCGCGGCCCACAATTCGTGCAATTGATGAAAGGGTATCGGTAGCGACGATCTGACGGGTCGTTCATTTCGCGCAAACAATCGCGACAAACAACAAGGTCGGGGAGCACCAGTGCCGTTGTATCTTCGGCCTCGCTGCTGGGTCGAATGACGAAGCCTTGTCCGCCCTCCGGGGTCAGCGGAGTGTTGTCGAGCTTCAAGAAGCGCACCTGGGGTGGCCTGCGCTTTTCCAGGAGTTTTTTGAAGGCTGCTAGAGGCGTGTCCGCTCCCTCTATCTCGATTATGACGCCTGCAGGGGTATTCTGCACATACCCCGTCAACCCGAGTTCATGCGCGAGACGATAAACGAAGGGACGAAAACCGACGCCCTGAACCGTGCCTTCGACGGTTAGGCGTTCGCGTTTCACATCACCGTCTCTGTTCTGAGTGACAGGCGCAGTGGACATGGGATCAGGTCGCGATATCGACGCTCTCGAGCAGGATGTTCTGTGCGTTCGGGTCGTGTTTATCCTCACATTGTACGACGTCGAGTCTCGCACCTTCCGCTACTGTGCCGACAATAGCTTCCTCGAAATGCTCTCGGAAGTGGTCGGGTGTGATGTGAGACAACGCGCCAAGCTTCACCTTCACAGCCGTGACCACCGCGGCATCGGCATCCTTTGCCAGCTGCTCGACCTTACGCAGTAGGTCTGCCATCAACGAAAACTCATGCATGGGACTTTTCCTGTGATTGCAGCGAGTTCAGAATTTCAGTGACAACAATGCCCTTCTGTTTTGAAAGAGCTGGCGACAGCTCCTCCCCGGCACCGAAACTTTTTCCCTCTACTCCGATGAATCGGATATCGGGCGGGAGCTTGCCCAGTGCGCGGGCCAGCTCCACCGCCTGCGGCACACCGAAGGCATGGGTGGAATACAGATTGAACTCCTCCGGCATTGCCTGCCGAGCAAGGTCGAAATGGAAGATTTGTCCTGCCTCTGCGCCTGAGGACACCGCGTCGATCAATATGACGTTCGCTGCGCCCTGCCAGCACTCCATCAGCCCGGCGGGTTCGCCGTCATGCTCTATACACTTCACCCCTTTTGGCACGCGCGGGCCAAGATCATCTGCCACCATGCAGCCGAACGCGTCGTCTCCCCGATAGCGGTTTCCAATGCCGACAATGAGGGTCGATGCCTGAGTCATCCGCGATCGACCTCTAGTTTGAGAAAATGCGTGGCGCAGGAAATGCACGGATCGTAATTGCGTATCGCCTGCTCGGAGACGTACTGGATTTCCTCATCCGGCCTATCGATGCAGGTCGGCACGAAACACCGCAAGTCGTCCTCGATCATCTTTTGGTTCTGGGAGGTCGGCGGCACGATGTTGGCGTCTCGTATGACCCCATCAGCGTCAATCGTGTATCGGTGATACAGCAGCCCGCGCGGCGCCTCCGTAGCGCCATAACCCGTGCCGGCCTTCGGCTTGACCGTGACAGATGATTCTTCCGGCGGCTCATACGCGTCTATGATTCGCAGGGCCTCCGTCACGGCGTAAAGCACCTCGACCGCACGGACAATGATGCTCTGGAACGGATTGGTACAGACGCGCGCGAGTCCAGCCCCTTTTGCAACATCCTGGATGTCCGAGGGCAGGCACTCAAAGTTGTTCGCATAGCGTGCCATCGGCCCGACGTGATAACTCAGACCGTCCGGCTTCATCACACAGTGTAGTGCGTTCGAATAGTCGACATGCTGTTCCTCGAAATGGGCGTCGTAGTCGGAAACATCGATATCGAGTCCCCTGTTCGACACGATGCGGCCTTCATTCATCGGGTATTCACTCGGCTGCTTCAGCGAGACGAAAACATAGTCCTGTTCAAAGTCGGGAAAATCGAGCGCGCCAGACCATTTCACTGTTTCCAGCGCCAACTCGCGCGCATGCAGCAGTTTTTCACGCAGCTCCGATAGTTCGGCTCTCGCCGGCACTCGGTAGAACCCGCCGACGCGGGCGTTCACCGGGTGGATCTCGCGTCCTCCCAACAGGTTCATGATGTCGTTGCCTGTCTTCTTCAGCGCGAGCCCGCGCTCGACGGTTTCTGGGTAGTCCTTGGCCATTTCGACAGCGCTCGGATAGCCGAGAAAATCCGGCGCATGCAGCATATAGACATGAAGCGTATGGCTGGAAATCCATTCACCGCAGTAGAACAGCCTGCGTAGTGCGCGCAGTGCACCCTCGACACGCACGCCGCAGGCGTTTTCCATCGCATGGATAGCGCTCATCTGATAAGCGACGGGGCAGATGCCACAAATGCGCGATGTAATGTCCGGCGCTTCGGTGAACGCTCTCCCCCGCAGGAGGCCTTCGAAGAATCGCGGAGGCTCGAAAATCTTGAGCTTCACGTCTTCAAGAACATTGTCCCGAATTCTGACATACATCGCGCCTTCGCCCTCGACCCGGGCGAGATAGTCGACCTTGATCGTGCGCGTGCCATTCTTGTGTGGATCACTCATGTGTCTTCCGGCCCGTAGCGATCGCCTTCCTGCCTGAATGCCGGCTCCTCAGCGTTGTAAGTTCTGAACATGCGCTGTAGCTCGTAGTCAGATACGCCGAGATCACGCATCCAGCCTGCCAACGAGGAGGTGTTGGGCGTCTCCATTGCGCCGTAACAACCATAACAGCCGCGGTTGTAGGCCGGGCAGATCGCACCGCATCCTGCATGCGTCACGGGGCCCATGCAGGGCGTGCCATGCGTCACCATGATACAAGCTGTGCCTCGCTTCTTGCATTCGACGCAAACGCTGTTCGTTGACACGTTCGGTCTACGCCCATTCAAGAACGCATTGATGACTTCGAGCAGTTGGTTCTTGTTGATGGGGCAGCCGCGCAACTCAAAATCGACGGGCACATGGTCGGCAATCGGCGTCGAAGTCTGGAGTACGCTGATGTACTCGGGACTGGCATAGACGATATCCATGTATTCACGCACGTCGGTGAAATTGCGCAACGCCTGTATGCCGCCCGCCGTGGCGCAGGCGCCGATGGTGACTAGACATTTCGATTGGCTCCGAACTTGTTGAATGCGGTCGCGGTCATGCGGAGTCGTTATCGACCCTTCCACAAGCGATAAGTCATACGGCCCATCGAGTACGGCACGACTGGCCTCTGGAAAATTGGCGATGGTGATGTGATCCGCGACAGCCAATAATTCGTCCTCGCAGTCCAGCAGGCTGAGCTGGCACCCGTCGCAGGACGCGAATTTCCAAACCGCAAGCTTCGGTTTTTTAGCCATCACAACTCTCTTATTCTGAATAGCTGTTCCACTTGATTGAAAGCGAATACCGGCCCGTCAGCACATACGAAGAACGGGCCATACTGACAGCGTCCGCACATTTTGACCGCGCATTTCATATTGCGTTCCATCGACACATAGATGTTCTCGGCTGCGATACCGAGCTCCATCAGCGCATAGGCTGAAAAGCGCATCATGATCTCCGGCCCGCAAATCAGTGCTGATGTCTTGCTAGGATCCGGCCTGCGTCCCATCAACAGTTCAGTGACAACGCCGACCTTGCCCGGCCAATCACGCCCGGCGGTGTCGACCGTGACCTCAACGTCTATAGGCGCGTCTTCGCGCCAGTGGGCAAGCGTTTGCCGAAAAATGATGCTCTGCGGCTGACGCGTGCCATACAGAAGCGCAAGATCGGCGTAATCGTTCCTGTTGCTCAGCATGTGATAGATCGATGGCCGCAACGGGGCGAGACCGAGTCCTCCCGCCATGACAATCACGTCACGCCCCTTCACCAGGTCGACTGGCCAAGCACGACCGAACGGGCCACGCAGGCCGATGACATCGCCTTGCTTGAGGGCGCACAGCGCCTGCGTCACCGATCCCACGGCCATGACAGTGAAGGTCAACTCCCCTGATTTTGCAGGGTCGCCGCTGGTCGAGATCGGCACTTCGCCGTGACCGAAAACATAGATCATGTAGAACTGCCCCGGCGCGAAGGCGGTGTCGCCCGTAGCGTCATCCGGCGCGACGCGCATGGTCATGCAGCGGGGCATCTCCTCCGCGATCTCCAATACGCGGAAGGGATAGGGACACATCGGTGACCGCATTTCAGCCTGAGGCTGCATCCGACCGCTTCCCGTTCGAGTAAACGTCCATCATCTGTCGCCGCGTTGCCTGCAAGCGGTCGAGCATGACTTGTGCGAATCGTTTCATCAGCTGGTATCCAAGCTCGTGGTCAGCCTCCGCCTTGCCGCGTAGACATTCTCCATCGAGGGCCACGGCGGATACATCCGTCAGAGCAAGTGAATCGAATCCGTTGCGATGGGGCGGAAACAGCCATGAGTAGCCTGTGATCCCGCCCGCGCCGACGCGTGCGACGGACAACGGTCCTGCTGCCGGGACATCGCTCTCGATCGCGACGTCCCCATCGCGAATCAAGTAAAACGTGTCGGCCGTATCTCCCTCGCGCAGCAAGAATTCGCCGGGCTTGAAACGCACAAGCTTGCCGCATCCCGCCATGGTTTGGAGATGGTCGTCCGACATCCCCTGGAGGAACGCGTTCTCGGCGAGGAGCGTGCGGATATTCTTGATCTCAACCATCGTCGGCCTCCTTGTCCTTCTCGCTCGCGCGGATCAGCCGAACTTCCTCAGTCAGATCAATGCCGACCGGGCACCAGGTTATACAGCGCCCGCAGCCGACGCACCCCGACATGCCGAACTGGTCCAGCCATGTTGCGAGCTTGTGGATCAACCATTGCCGGTAGCGGGAGCGCGTCGTCGGCCGTACGCTGCCGCCGTGGATGTAGGAAAAATCCATCGTGAAACAGGAATCCCACTCGCGCCAACGCTCAGCGTGGCCGCCGGTGAGGTCGGTCACGTCCTCGACCTTCGAACAGAAACAGGTTGGACAAGCCATGGTGCAATTCGCGCAGGTCAAGCAACGCCTTTCCAGCGCGTCCCAGCGTTCGTTGTCGTAGTTGCGGTAGAGCAGGTCCTTAACGTCGGAGATTTCAATCTTGCGTCCTATCTGCTCCGCGGCGCGCTTCGTACATTCCTGGGCAGCGAGAACATCGGCGCTGTCTGCCTCTCTGTGCGGAATTCCAGCGAGCAGGGAGTAGCCGTCCGGGCTGCCGGGCTCAGCGATGAAGTAATGGTCATCGCCATCGAGTATCTCTGTCAGAGCTAGATCGTAGCCACCTTCCGCACGCGGGCCGGTGTTCATGGAGGTGCAGAAACAGGTCTTTGCCGCTTGTCCGCAGTTAACGACGATGACAAGCGCCTTTCCCCGGCGACCAGCATAAAGCGGGTCCGGGTGTTTTGGGTTCATGAACACCGCGTCCTGCACCTGCAGTGCGTGCAGGTCGCAGGAGCGCACGCCTATGAAAGCGAATGGCCTTTTGGTGTCCTCAGCCTCCCGCACAGTGAGACCGTTGTTTTCGGTCTTCACTGCCTCCCAAAGCTTGGCTCGAGGCGGGAAAAGGTACTTCTTCCAAGAATGCGGGCCGTTGTTGTAGCCAAACAGCGCAGTGTCATGACGGCGTTTCAGCCGGTAGCTTCCGGCATCCTGATCCTCCGTCCACCCTCCGGGCAAATCCTCGACGCGGCACACCTCGTCAAAAACAATCGCGCCATCGCGCACCGTGGGTCCCACAGGGACATAGCCCCGCGCAATGACCACATCGAACAGCGATTGCAGATCTTCGCGTTCAATTACAGAGGTCTGGTCTGTGCCTATCATGAAAGCACCTGCGGTATCGCGGTAACTCGGGCCTCGGTTCAGGCTTAGAGAACCATACGATTGTGTTCCCATTTTCGTTCAAGCTCGAGAGCCGTTCGCCCGCGCCGAAGGCGTGAAGGTTGATCCTCAACGTCCCATACGAGCAGCACAATTACTCGTCTCGCCAACGACTGGAACCGAGATGCAAGCGCACTCTGTTGATCGAGCAGCAGCATCGTATCGTCAGACAAACGAAGCCAACTGGACAACCTACGTGTTCCTTTTGAGGCTGCGCTTGATGGATCGTCAGGTATTGCCGAGGTGTCAGCGACGGCCTTGCGCGTAACTCAGCCATTGTTGACACGAAGTCCCTCACGCAAGTGATCCTAGCCGGATTACTCCCGCCACCAATGTCCCAAAGCGGACATTGGCCTACGTTCTAACGCTGCCTGACTGCCCACTAACGCTTGGCGCTCACTTGACGCAGAAGGTCGCTCTGCTCCTTAAGAAGATTGAGGATCTGGTCATTCTGTTCCCGCAGACGCGGCAATATTGACATGACGAGCCTCGGCGGCGAGTCCTCCGGCATCATGCCCATCATTCGCTTCATCAGTTTCCGCCGCATCCCCGCAAAGCCCGCTCGGGTCGATGCACCCCGCGAGCCAAGTTGGTACCCCAGTATCAATGCTGCGCCACCGATTGTGACGGTTAGGAGAAAACGGTGCATCTACAGTTCCACTTCGCGAGCTGCGAGACCATGCTAGGATCGGTTGGCCGCCGCCGTTTGTCGTTGACGCCGATCAATTGGTGTCTCGCAAATGTGGGCTGTACCTCAACT